>NZ_DFMT01000026.1:0-273561 GCF_002376385.1 Algoriphagus sp. UBA3586
GCTAAACTGACGGCTATGGCCTGCCAACGGCAGGGTTGGAGCTTCCTAGCGCTCTTTCTGGCTCAAAAACTTTCGTTTTTGCCCTGTCTTGTCCCGTACAGCTGTCGGGATTGGTTCTTTTGCTTCAAGGCAAAAGAACAAAGAGAAAAAAGAAAATGATTAATTGAAGAAGCAGGATTTTTAGTTATCTAAACCTACTTTCCACAATAAAAAAAATCCGAAATAAGTAAAATTTCGGATTTTAATTTGTTTTAAAAAGCAGCTGAATCTAAGGTCATTTCTATCGTTTTGACCTACATTACGACCCTGTACGATTGACTGGACTTTCAATGTGACAAATTGCACTTTTTAGACAGCATTTTAATTTTCTATGAACATCCGCTTTCTTACCAGTAATAAGATTTATTTGGCCTAATATTAGCCCAGAGGATCAGAATCCGGAAGCTTCGGTCATCGGTCATCGGTCTTCCAATCGGTCAAGCAAAGAAAATATGGTAATAGGCAAGATTGCGGATAATCAGATTATTTTAACGGCTTCTCCAAAGATCCTTCAATTGCCTTCCATTGATCAGCATCACGAACCTAGCTGGATTAGGAACTAGCACAATCCTTACATCCTGCCTGTCAAATTGATCCGATTCAATTGGAACACCTTCTTGACCTCCTACTTCATAACTGATTATACCATTGGCATCCGGTAATAAGGGCTTGTATTTATTAGCGATATAAGCCGTAGGAAGAAGAATATCAGTATCCGATTTCAACACGGAGTAAATTTTCTCTAATTCTTTTTCTAAAACTGTCTCATAATCCTCATTGAAATCATCCTCCAAGTCATGGATCTCCTCTTCAAGATCATCGTAATCCTCATGATTATAATCCATCTGCGCGAGTTGATTTCTTTTTTCAACAATTTCGGTTAGCTCTTTATCCAGCTTGTCCCAATTCATTACGTTCTGTCTTTTTGTTTTAGTTTTCAAAGTACAAAGATGGCCATTCCCTTTTTTTATAAAGAATGATTTGCGAGAAATTAACTCACTAAGAGAATTTTTCCGTTTCTACCGGGCATTTCGTAGGAATTCAGAGCCTCTTTGAATGCTGCCAAAGGGAATTTTCCTGCGATATCAATTTTGGAATCATCTTTCATCAAAAAGCCAAAAACTTTCAAAAAGGCCTGACCTCTAGTCTTTGGATCAGTTTCATCCATCCAAGTACTCAACCAAAATGCCTCAATTTGAAGGTTATTGAAAATCATCAAACCGCTGTTAACAGGCATATTTTCCAAACTCAATGCCCCAAAAACCATCATTTTCCCTTTAGGGCGAAGTGAAGCTAGTGCTTTAGCTCCCAAGGTCCCTCCTACCGCATCGAATACCACATGGACACCGCCATCGGTTTTTTCCGGCAATACTTTTTGTATCTTTTCTTTTTCAGAATTGATCACTAAATCTGCACCCATTTTTTCCAAATACTCGATTTGGTCATCATGTCTTACAGTGGCAGCCACCTTGATTCCTCTTTCCTTGGCCATCTGAAGCGCAAACTTCCCGAATGCAGAAGCTCCTGCTGTGATCAGCAACCAGTCACCTTCTTTCAGGCCTGATTTCTCCAGCATTCCATAAGCCGTCATAGGATTAACAAAAGCCTGACAGGCCACCTCATCTGGCATACCCTCTGGAATTGGGATCGCTAGAGAAGCAGGAACACAAACATATTCTTTCCAAGTACCGATTGCGGAAAACATTACTCTGGTACCTTCTTTCAAAATTCCTCCGGCATCTCCTTTTTCTACTACTCCTGCTGCTTCAAATCCAGCACTGCTTGGTAATACCGGAGCGATTCCATACATCCCTCTGATAAACATGATATCCGATGGGTTGATATTCCTGGCAGTGACTTTAATCAACACTTGGCCTTCTTTAGGCTGAGGCATTGGAGATTCTTTCAGTTCAAGGACTTCTGATGGAAGACCGGTTTTTTCAAAAATTACTTCTTTCATGGAGTTTTAGTTGATATGAATAGTCTTAAAATGTTCTGATTATCCGCAATCATGCCAGGTGCCTTATTTTCATTGCTTGGCTGGTTGGATACTTCGACTTCGCTCAGTACAGGCGACCGATGACCTCTGCCTACCGGCAGACAGGGAAGACCCAGCCGCGGCAGGCAGGCGAAGCTTCCGGATTCTGATCCTTTCAGCAGACAATAAGCCGTATTTTTTCAATACTGGTAAGAAAGCGGATATCCATTTAAAATATTTATTTTTTGGTAGTAATGCCTATCATCGAAACCAATCTATAAATTCAGTTTCACAGCTATTTGCTTTTAAATAATAAATAGTTAGCTGACATTGTTTCGATTTTAAAAGAGCTACTTGCCAATTTAAGCAAAATAAAACTAGAAATATATTAGTACATAGACTTACCTACCGCTTGATTTTTTTCTATCTTGAACAAGAGATAAAAAATAAACTTTCAATGGATTTATCAAGCGTTTTTTCATTAGACAACAAAGTAGCTCTGATAACTGGAGCATCCAAAGGGATTGGATTGGCAATTGCCGAAATATTTGCAGCAGCAGGTGCAAAAGTGGTCATTAGCAGTAGAAAGCAAGAAGCATTGGATGAAATGGCCAATCATCTTAAATCACGTGGCTATGAGGCTACTGGAATAGCCTGTAATGTGGGGAATATGGAAGAGCTTCCTCAATTGGTGGAAAAAACAGTGGAGAAATATGGTCAAATTGATATTCTGGTCAATAACGCTGCTTCCAATCCAGTCTTTGGCCCAGTGCATGAAACGAGCCTGGAAGCATTTGATAAAATCATGGATGTGAACGTCAAAGCTCCTTTTGAGCTTACAAGGCTTTGTTTTCCACATCTCCGAAAATCAGCACAAGCATCAGTAATCAACATCAGCTCTATTGGAGGCATTTCGCCAGAACACGGATTAGGTATTTATTCTGTCAGCAAATCTGCCTTAATCTCGCTAACTAAAGTATATGCAAAGGAATGGGGAGATGCCAAAATCAGAGTAAATGCCATTTGCCCAGGATTAATCCAAACGAAGTTTTCAGAGGCGCTTTGGACTAATGATAAAATCATGTCCGTGGTGATGAAACAGCTCGCAATCAAGCGAGCCGGTACCAGTGAAGAAATCGGAGCAATGGCCTTGTTTTTAGCTTCCTCGGCTTCATCCTACACAACAGGAGGAGTTTTTACGGCTGATGGAGGATTTACTATTTAATGTATGATTGATTCGAAAAATAAACCCAAAACCGATCTTGCTGGCATTTTAAATCAATACCGGGACTTTGTAAAGCAAGAGCTATTTCCTATTGATTTGAAAGTTGTCCAAGGACCTTTTAAGTCTTACCTACCTCAATTAAATGCCTTGAGAGAAAAGGCAAAAAAGCTCGGCTTATTTGCGCCTCATCTATCTGAAAAAGAAGGAGGCTTAGGGTTGAGTCTTTTGGAATTTGCCCATGTGTCAGAAATTCTGGGTCAAAGCCCGCTAGGACATTACGTTTTTAATTGCAATGCTCCGGATATAGGGAACATGGAGCTGTTGCATTTATTTGGCTCTGATTTCCAGAAGGAAAAGTTTTTAAAACCTTTACAAAAAGGAGAAATCAGAAGTTGCTTTGCGATGACAGAGCCGGAAAATGCAGGCAGTAATCCTGTCAATCTAAGCACAGTAGCTAAAAGAGAAGGAGATCATTATATCATCAATGGTCACAAATGGTTTACCACGGCTGCGGATGGGGCATCATTTACGATAGTCATGGCTGTAACCAATCCGGAAGCAAATTCACCTTACCAAAAGGCAAGTATGGTGATCGTTCCTTTAGATAATCCTGGTTATCAATTAGTACGAAACATCCCTATTATGGGAGAAACTGGAGAAGATTATTTTTCCCATGCCGAAGTAAAATTCACAGATTGCAAAGTTCATGCAACTCATTTGATTGGGGAGGAAGGCCAAGGTTTTGTGCTTGCGCAGGAAAGATTGGGGCCTGGCAGAATTCATCATTGCATGAGATGGATAGGCATTTGTGAACGCGTATTTTCTATGATGTGTCAGAGAGCAGTTGATAGAGAGCTGTCACCGGGCAAAAGTCTTGCAGAAAAGCAAACCATTCAAAATTGGATAGCGGAAAGTAGAGCTGAAATCAATGCGAGCAGATTGATGGTGCTGGATACTGCCCGAAAAATGAAAGAGCAAGGAGCCAAAGCTGCCAAGGAGGAGATTTCTACTATCAAATTTTTTGTAGCCGATGTATTGATGAAAGTAATAGACCGAGCTATTCAGGTACATGGAGCATTGGGTGTCACCGATGATACGCTACTTTCTTTTTGGTACCGACATGAAAGAGGAGCCAGAATTTACGATGGACCGGATGAGGTGCATAAATCCTCTCTGGCAAGAAGTATTTTGAAAAACTACCAGCGCAAATGAAAGAGCTAGAATTTGATAAACTCAAGGACTTGTTGCATGAAAAGTTCGATTGGGATCCTTCCACCATAGAAATCAAAGCTCTATCTGGAGGTTTTTCGAATCTCACTTTCCTGGTACAAACCCCCACCCATCGCTATGCACTGAGACGACCACCCTTTGGTTATCAAATCAGTAGTGCCCATGACATGGTCAGGGAAAGCAATGTATTGGAAGCATTACAACGAGCAGGATACTCTAAAAGTCCCAAACCAGTTTTACTTTTTGAAGATGAGACGGTTTTAGGATCGCCATTCTTCATGATGGAATTTGTGGAGGGTATTGTCTTGAGAAATAAAATTCCCCAAGGAGTTCAAATCACTGAGTCTGATTTCCAAAATCTATCCAAACACACCTTAGATACCCTTTTAGAGCTTCATCATTTGGAGCTGAATCGATCTGGTCTTATTAATCTCGGAAAGCCGGAAGGATATGTCAATAGGCAAGTTTTGGGTTGGGCGGACCGTTATTCCCGCGCAGCGACAGAGGTGATTCCAGAAATGGAAAAAACCTCAGAATGGTTGAAATTAAATATCCCCGATCAAGAAAATGTCGGCTTCATCCACAATGATTTTAAGTATGATAATCTGGTCTTAGACCAGAATAATATCACTGAAATCAAGGCTCTTTTGGATTGGGAAATGGCAACTGTAGGAGATCCATTGATGGACTTGGGGACAAGTTTGGCTTATTGGGCAGAATCAGATGATCCTGAAATCCTCAAGATGTTTAACCTGACTCATCTTCCCGGAAACTTCACGAGAAAGGAAGTTATCTCCTATTATGATTTACACAGCGGACTTGATCTGAGCAATATCCTTTTTTATTACGTTTTTGGGCTCTTTAAGGTAGGAGTAATTGCACAGCAGATTTATAAAAGATATAAGTTAGGACAGGCTGCTGACCCTCGATTTGCAGTTTTGATTGAAGTAGTAAAAGCCGCAGGAAAGAAAGCTAAAAACAGTATCATCACAGAAACTATTTAATATGGAAATCCAAAACGTTTGTATTCTTGGAGCAGGAACTTTAGGATCCCGAGTAGCATTACAGGCAGCTATTTCAGGGTATCAGGTTTCGATTTTTGACATTACAGATAAAGCACTTGATTTTTCATTTGAAACAATGAAAAAGATATTGGCACAACTCGATAAAGGAGCTTATCTGAAGGAAAATCAGGAAAAAATTCTTTCTAGGGTCTACTTTACTTTAGATCCAGAAAAGGCTGTAAAAGATGCAGATCTAATCAATGAAAGCGTCACAGAAGACATTGAATTGAAAAAGAAGGTATGGAAGCAGTTTGGTGAATTAGCACCTGAAAAAACCATCCTTACTACGAATACATCCTATTTGCTTCCTTCCATGTTTGCCGATATCTCGGGTAAGCCTTCAAAATTTTGTGCTTTACACTTTCATGACGTCTTCTACTCTCGGGTTGTAGACATCATGCCTCATCCCGGAACTGACCCAAGTCTGATTCCTTTGTTGGAGAAATTTGGAAAAAGTTTGAATCAAGTTCCAGTTTTAGTGAAAAAAGAAAATCCTGGGTACATTTTTAATACCATGCTATTAGCCTTGATAGGTGCAGCCGGTAAGCTATTAACGGGAGAAGTAGCCTCTGTAGAGGATATCGACAAATCTTGGATGGTCAATTTCCACATGCCAATGGGGCCTTTTGGGATTTTGGATAGTATTGGATTGGATACAGCTTGGCATGTGACCAAATCCAGAGAAGATTCAGCATCTAAAGCATTCGCAGCACACCATAAAACTTATATCGATCAAGGGAAACTGGGTGAGAAAACAGGGGAAGGATTCTATAAATATCCCAATCCGTCTTATAAAGATCCAAATTTCGTGATTTAAGGATTTGGTTATATTTTTATTTGATCGGTTCTATTTATATATCATCGGAAATTATTTATATAAATGAATAGGTAACTAGAAGTAGTACTTATCATTTAATTAAATTATTAAGGATTACATTTTTGATAATTTCAAGTTCAATAATCTGAATTCGAAAGGAATCTCGTATATCTGTCGTAATCTTGACACCTTAATTTTAGATTCCTATGAAAAATAAAATAGTTAAGATCATCATTCTAGGTCTTATCCTATTTTTGCCGCGATTGACCTACGCACAAGTAAATGTTTCACAAATTAGGGAATACCCATTTTCTGTATTCCGTGACTCTAAGCTTTTCGATGCCAAGGACTCTATATATACCATACAAAGTATACTCTCTAATGAAGAGATTTTACCATTCAATGATATACCAAATAGAAATTCAAATCTTGGTTTTACCACTTCTAATTATTGGGTCAAATTCAGTTTGACAAATGATAGCGAAGAGGATAAAGTATTTTTCTTTGAAACTGGAAGACCCATCACGGATTCAGTAGTATTATATCAAGTTCAAGAAGGGCTGATCAATCAAAAACTGACGAATGGAGATCTAGTCAGATGGGAAGATCGGGCATTTGATCATAGAAAGACCATTTTTCCGCTCAAGCTTGAAGCCGGGAAAAGTGCTGATTTTTTCATCAACTATCAAAGTGATGGAGAAGTCATCAATCTCCCTTTGGAATTAAACTCCCCGAGTTCATTAATCAGCAGCTCCTATTTCGATCAGTTGATCTATGGGATTTTCTATGGCATCTTATTATTAACAGGAATCACCTATCTATTTTTCTATTTTGGTATCAAAGAGAAAAGTTTTTTACTCTATATCACTTATGTATTCTCTGTAGCATTATTACACTTAGGCTTAGATGGTTACCTCTACCAATACATCTTTCAATCGCCTGGTTTTTTAGCAGATAAAAGCATTCTAATCGCTGCAGTTTTTTCAACTTTAGCATTTGGAAGATATACTCAGGTTTATATCCAAATTGAAGAAATCAGTAAAGCTTTAAATAAGATTTTTTCAGGATTAATTATTGGAATAATCGCTTTGTTTGTTTTTGTGATATTCGTGGATGCCTGGTGGCAACTATACTATCCAGCGGCAAATGGCTTAGCTCTAATTTTATTGCTATTAGTAATTTCTTCCATAATTATTGGGTACATCAAAGGAAAAAAGATAGACGCATTTTTCACCATCGGTATATTCTTCCTTACCCTAGGCTTTATTCTTTTTATATTGAATAATTTCAGTGTAATACCCAATACCTTTATCACAGAAAACGCTTCTAAAATCGGAACTGGACTTGAAATCATTTTCTTGTCACTCTCCATGGCAAACCGAATCAGTCTACTGAGATCAGAGAAAGAAAAAGCTCAAGAAGAGGCCTTGCAGCAATCAGAGGAGAGCAACCAAATAAAGTCTTACTTCCTTTCTAATATGAGTCATGAATTGAGAACTCCTCTCAATGCGATTTTAGGACTATCAGAATCCATCATGAGGGATTTGCCAGATGAAAAGGTCAAGGAGAATCTGGAAGTCATCAAATACTCATCGCTCTCCCTTCTCTCCTCCATTGACGATATTCTTGATTATTCTAAGATTGAAAAAAATGAGCTGAATCTAGAAAGCAGACCTTTTAGTGTTCATAAAGTAATCAATGAATTGAAAGCCATCACTTACCAACAAGCTAGGGATAAAGGCCTTCAGTTTGCTTATGAAGAAAAAGCAATATTGCCTGAACGCGCAATTGGAGATGCAACTAGATTCCGTCAGATTCTTGGGAATGTTTTGAATAATGCTGTCAAGTTCACCAATGAAGGTTCGATAAAACTGGAAGTGCTTGATTATGAAGATAAAAAAGACAAACATCTACTGACCTTTTCCATCAAAGACACAGGCGCAGGCATAAAAAAGGCGAAGCTTGACAGGATATATGAATCATTTATTCAGGAGCAAATTGATGATAAAAGAAAATTTGGTGGCTTTGGTTTAGGGCTTTGCATTGTTAAAGCTTTGGTCGAATTACACCATGGCAAGATTCAAATTCAAAGTGAAGTGAATAAAGGCACAGAGGTCATTATCAAATTAGAATTTGATAAAGCAGCAAAGGAGACCAATGAGCTAATTTTAGCGGAGAAAAATAATTTACTTAAGGAAAAAAGAATATTAGTCGTTGAGGATAACCCTGTCAATCAGCTAGTAATCAAATCTATCCTCAAAAAGTGGGAAGGAATCAGTTATGATTTTGCAAATCATGGACTGGAAGCGCTGGATAAAATGCAGGCTAGGCAATTTGACTTGATTTTGATGGATCTTCAAATGCCTGAAATGGACGGATATGAAGCTACTCAGGCCATAAGAGCAGGCCAGGCAGGTTCACATCATCAAAATATCCCGATTATAGCAGTTACTGCCGATACTACAGAAAGAAGCAAAGCAAAAGCAATATCTGTAGGAATGGACGAATATCTCACCAAACCAGTAGATAGAGATTTGCTTTTGGAAAAGGTATTAGGAACGTTTTACCTAGAAAAGGTCAAATTGAAGTTTGATTAATTCCTGAAATGGAATTTCAAATACTTGATCTTTTCACCCTTTTCGGAAAACATCTTTTCATATCGGGTTTGGATTCCAAAGTGATCATCCTTCCATTCACTTTGATAAAAATCATGAGTAAATCCTAGAATTTCTATGTCTTCTCTGGACTGAACCAGCTCCAATGAGTAATCAAAAAGGCCAGTATTATCCGTTTTAAAATGAATAATTCCGTCTCTTTTCACCAAGGACTTATACATATCCAAAAATTTGGGAGAAGTTAATCGCCTTTTTTCATCTCCATCTCTTGGAAATGGATCTGGGAAAGTGATCCATAGTTCTGATATTTCTTCTTCTGAAAAAAACTGATCCAACTGCTGAATCTGAGTCCTCAAAAAGGCCACATTCTCAATTCCTTCTGCTGTAGCAGTAGAACTACCCTTCCAAATCCTACTTCCCTTGATGTCGACCCCAATAAAGTTTTGATTAGGAAAAACTCTGGCTAAACCCACAGTAAACTCTCCACGGCCACAGGCTAATTCAACCACAAGAGGGTTAGGATTTTTAAACTGCTTTTCATTCCAATTACCTTTGATTTCTTCAAAAATTGCTTTGCCAGCCTGGACTACATTCGGATTTAATTCGTTTTCCTTAAAACGAACCAGTTTTTTTCTACTCATTATTACAGCTCTTCGATTTCAGCGACCACAAAAGTACTGCCTCCTACAAATATCAAGTCATTTGGTCCTGCTTTTTTTCTAGCAAATTGAATTGCATCATTTACATCAGCCATTATTTGGCCCTTAATCCCTATACTTTCCGCTTTTTCAGCCAACTCACTGGCCTTCATAGCACGGGGAATATTCGCTTCGCAAAAAATAAAATTTGCAGATTGAGGTAAGAGCCTGAGAATTTTGGTTACATCTTTATCCTGCACCATTCCCAGAATCATCCATAATTGCTCATAAGAATAAGTCTCAATCTGAGTAACAATCTCTATCATACCCGGCTCATTATGCCCTGTATCACAGATTGTCAAAGGCTTTTCATACAAGGTTTGCCACCTTCCTTTCAAACCAGTACTGGCAACAACACTATCCAAACCTTCAATGATTGCCTGAGACTCTATATTCCAACCCTTCAATTTCAGTTGATATACAGTCTCAAAAATTCCAGGCAAATTCCATTTTTGATAATTCCCTAATAGCTCAAATTTAAATGAAAAGGTTGCTTTGTCGGAACTAGCCTGATAAATCGCTTTCCCCGCCTCTTCTCCATTCTTTTCAATCTTCCAGATTTGATCAGCAAAATAAAGAGGTGCTTTCTGCTTAGCTGCGTTTTCTTTAAATGTCGAAGTGGTCTCCTCTTGAGTTTGACTAATTACTACCGGCGTATGAGGCTTAATAATGCCTGCCTTTTCTCCGGCGATTTGAGGCAAGGTGTCTCCCAAAAATTGCATATGATCCCAGCCTATATTGGTGATAAGTGAAATCTCAGGGTTGATCACATTGGTGCTATCCAGTCGTCCGCCCATACCCACTTCAATTACGGCTATATCTACCTGCTGCTTGGCAAAGTACCAAAAAGCCATACCCACAGTCATTTCAAAAAAACTGGGCCTTAAATCCTCTAAAAAAGCTTTATTCTGTTCAACGAAATCAATCACAGAGATTTCCGGAATTTCTTCTCCGTCGATCTTTATTCGTTCGGTAAAGGATTTTAAATGTGGTGAGGTATACAATCCGGTCTTGTAACCAGCCTTTTGCAAAATTGCTGCTATAGAATGAGAAGAACTTCCCTTTCCATTCGTTCCAGCTATATGGATTGATTTGAATTGATGCTGAGGATTGCCTAAGTGCTCACAAAGGGCAATAGTATTACTCAGGTCTTTTTTGAAAGCAGCAGCACCTACCCTTTGAAACATAGGAAGTGCCTGATACAGGTAATCCAGCGTTTCCTGATAGGTCATAATTAATCTACCTTGATAATGAAAGTAATTTTTCCAGTGGAGAAATCGGCAACAGCTCCTCCCTGTTTTTTGAAGGAAATCTGATTGACTACCTGTCTGTAATAAGCCAATACATCATTGGATACATTATACTCCAACGGTACTGCTTGAACCACACGACCTGAGTCATCCACTGTGATTTTAAAAACTATCCTGCCGTTTCTTGTACTTACCCGGTCATTGATATTAGGTCTGGAAGCAAAATCCCATCCAGCAAGATCCAAGCTGTAGCCCGCACCTGAATTGGTACCTTGTCCGGAACCTTGGCCCATTATCGCTCTACCGTCTACAGTACCTTTAGGATCACCTTCGTCACCCTTTTCATTTGAGCTTCCTTGTGCACCTCCAGAGGCAGGAGTTGTTCCCTTACCTTTTGTGCCTCCCGCACCAAAAATCGCTCTCTGGTCAATTTTTGGTTGTTCAGGCGCTTTCTGAACAGTTTCTTCTGCCTTAGATTCTGCAGGGGTCGTCACTGTCTTTGCCGGTTCAGTTTTGGCAGGCTCTGGTTTTTTGGTAGTCTCCACGGCTTTTTTCTCACCCTTGATGGGAGAAGGCTTAGTGGTTACTGCTTCATTTGCAGCTGGCTTAGATGTTGCTTTGGGTTTTGCTGTTTCAGTCTTAGTACTTGGAGCGGGTGTAGCCGGCTGAGTTACTTGTGGCGCAATTTCTCCAGGAGCAGCGGCCTCAGTAACAGGAGTTACCGTTTCGGAAGGGGCATTTGCTGAATTTCTATCGCCAGAACCTGTAGGAGTAAATCCTAGGTTTAACTCCAATCCAAAAGTAGGTAAAGGTGGAATAGGTTGCTTCCAGACTACAATAAAGTAAAAAGCAATCAACAATAGGATGTTGATCAAAAGGGTGATCAAACCTGATCTCCTTTTATTTTGATTTTCTACTTTATCTGCATCCCAAAATTCCATTTTAATAAGGTTTTGTAGCGATAGAAACATTGGCTTCCAAACCAGCAGCTATACCGCCAATTTCCACCAAATACTCCACAGGTACTTCTTTATCAATATGTAATACGACTTGTCCTTTTTTATTTGCCAACAAATTGGTCAATTCTGCCTTAATCTGATCTCGTGCTACTACTCTATCATTTACTGCATAACGCAGGTCTTTGGTTACCGATACTGTGACCTCCTGAAGAGCAATATCAGATGTTTCACTGGAAGGTAGATTTACAGGAAGACCTGATGGCGTAATGAATGAGGATGTCAACATAAAGAATATCAACAACAGAAAGATAATATCTGTCATAGATGACATGCTGAAAGCAGTTTCTACTTTATTTTTTGACTGGAGTCCCATCTTATTTCTCTTGAAGTAATTCGATAAACTCTATGGAAGAATATTCCATGCTGTGTACCAACTTAGAAACCTGAGTAACCAGGTAGTTGTATCCTAAATAAGCCAAAATACCCACAACCAGTCCTGCTGCTGTAGTGATCATGGCCTCATATATCCCTTCGGAAAGCAATTTAGGAGAAACCATTCCTTCCTCTTGGGCAATTGCTATAAATGCCTGAATCATACCTGCCACTGTACCCAAGAAACCTATCATAGGAGCAGCACCTGAAACAGTTGCCAATAGATTGAGATTTTTCTCAAGCTTGTAGATTTCGATTTTACCTACATTCTCAATAGAAACTTCAATGTTTTTCAATGGAGATCCGATTCGCTCAATACCTTTAGCGATCATGTTAGCCACTGGTGTTTTTTCACCAGCACAGAGAATTTTTGCTTTTTCTATTTGACCACTGGAAACCAAAACTTTCACTTGGTCCAATAAATGGGAAGATGTTGCAGTAGCTTTCTTCAAGGTCATTAGCCTTTCAATAAAAATGAAAATTGCTAAGATGAAGAGTAAATAAAGCGGAATCATCATGTAACCACCTTTAATCAGGAGGTCAAGTAGTCCGATGTTTTGTCCAGCTGCATCCATTCCAAGACTGTCAGCTGCAGAAAATGAATCTGTTGAGAGGGTTTGAAGAAGAATCATATTAATATTTCAAAATCCATAATGCTTCGGTGTAGTTTTCTTTGATTTTATCCAACTCAGCACTCGCTTGACTAAAGGAACTATATTTCCCTATGGCCAATCGATAATTAGAGACCTCATCATAAGGGGCTATTAAATAAAGCTCCCTCGTGCGATCTCTGTACTGGTCAGACTCCTGAATTGCTAGTCGCTCGTTTGGCAAACTACCCACTACGATAAAATATCGGGGTCTTGCCTCTCTTGCTTCAATTCGAATCAAAGAACTCTCCTCTTTACGATCAATAGTTGTACCAGTTTCAGTACTTTCTTGAGGTGATGAGGAAAGAGCATTAGAATTTGAAATAGAATCCTGATTTTCAGTTACTTGATTTTCTTCTTTTGATGTATTATTTATTTCTTCGGTAGTATTCGCAGGACTCTCTGTTGGGGTCATGGAACTCTGAGATGCTTGTTCTGTAGGAGAGTCTGCTTTCTCCTCTTTCATCAACTGCCAAACAATGGTCGAGACCAATAGCAAGCCAATGATGGCAGCATATACAACCCAAGAATTAGATTTTTTTGGGGTCGGTTTCGGACTTACTGGCTCTGGCTTTTTGGCTATAATTTTTGGCTCAGCTGGTTTTTCAGCTTCTACCTTATCACTAACCTTCGCTTTTTCATTTACCGGCAAGACTTGTTCAGGCTTTTCTGTAGCTACTTTGGTCTTCTCTTTTTCTTCAGGCTTGGCTACAGGGATCACCTGTTCTACTTTTTTTTCTTTGGATTCAGAATCTAAATTTTTGGTAGCCTCACTCTTTGGATTATGCAAGGGTTTAACTTCCACATAAGGAAGTCCATAATCTTTCGGATCAAACCACATACGTTGTTCAGAGTTCTTTTCTGCCATTTTATAAAAAGGTAGCTACGAAACTAAGTTATTTGCCCGGAAAGGCAAACCAATTTTTAGAATTTCAGCCAAGCTCCACCAATTAATTGCACTCCCCTCACTGGATAGTTTAACCAACGGGTGTTTTGAGCATTTAATAGATTGTTGCCTTCAGCAAATACACCGATTTTTTCTGTGATTTTAAAATCTGCTTTTAACTGGAGGTCTGCAATTGTCTTTAGCTTGACCACAGGATAAGGAAGCATCGCTGCAGCGTCTGAAGGAGACAAATATCCTCTCCCCTTCAAACCACCCATTACATTGACATTAGCCTGAATTAGCAATTGCTTAAATGGAGTAACTTGGTTGTTGATTCCCAATTGCCAAGTTGGTCGGTGCCAGGCTTCTTGCTGTTGATTGAGGTCGTATTGGAATATATCCAGCCTCGAATTGAGGCTGTAAATGGAAGATAATTTGAGACCTAATTCAGCATTGATATTGAATACACTGACCTTATCATCGTAAACTATTTCAAAGCGAGAGGTATCTGCACCAGAATTCACGAAGAAATGATATTGATTAAACCGGCTGATATCAATTCCTGCCTTGTAATGAAAATTCCCCTGGAATTGTCCTTCTATTCCCCCTGCTAATTTGTAATTATTAACCGTATTAAGGAGTTGCTCGGAAGGACCCAAAAATGGATTTTGCATGACAAAACTGTAGTAGGTATTTCGCTGAACATCACCACTAAACTCTCCAAAAAAACCAAACTCTTCAGCAAACTGATAGCTGGCTTTTAAATTTGGAAAAATCCTAAAATCACTTGATTTCCCCGGTATACTATCATTTTCAGAAATAATATTCAGTCCCGCGGAAAAATTGAAAGCTTCATATTGATAAGCTACTTGCGGCCTGATGGCGAAATACGTCCTATTCCCCTGGTATAATTCATCTTCTGTGTTTGTAAAGAAGTATTCGAAACCTAGATTACCTGTCCAGTCATCACTAGGTCGAAACTTACCTTTAGCATTCAAACCAAATTCATTTTCATTGACAAAATAACTGTCCTTGAAGTTTCTGAAATTGATTTTACCTTCATATGAAACCGGTCCGGTCTTTTCAATATCCCGAATTCCGGCTTCAATTTTGACCGTGTTCAGGACATTTCCATCAAAGCCCATGAACTCCAAATTGGGATTATTATAAAAAGCACTATCCACTCCATAAAAGGAATAGGAATCCTGTGCCCAACGAAGTCCTCCAAATAGTTCAACCTGATCCATGAAATAACTAGCCGAACCTCCCAAAGTAGAATGAGACTCTTTGGACTCTTCAGCCAAAACCGGACCCTTTCCAAAGCTTTGATGTCTCAAATCTATGGCGTAATTCCAATCATAAACCTCTGTAGCCATAAATCTGGCTTCCAACAAGGGACTTGCAAAATTACCATAACCCGCCTTCAGAAAGCCCGGATATAAATCTATTCTCTCCTGTCTATAATTTTTTTGAACGGGCTCAGCTTCCAGTTTTACCGGAGGCAGATTTAATTCGTAGAAATTCACCTGGTAATTAAAATCACTCAGACCTTTGGGCTGAGGCAAAACAGGAAGTTTCTCAAAAATTCTAGGCTGAGTGGGCAAAGTCAAAACTCTGTCTTTACGGATGACAAACTCCTGATCCTGAACTTCTCCACGAGATTGAATCTGAGCTTTAACTTCAGCACCTGCACCAAATACCAGCGCTAAACAGAAAGGTATGCAAAGCTTTTTCATGATTATTTAAGGTTTTGAAGTTTAGCTTGAGCCATTGATTTAATCTCAGCATTTGGAGTGTTTTCTACAATAGATTCTAGTGTTGCTTTCGCTTGGAAGCTTTCTCCTGATTGAATATAATTTTCGGCAAGCAGGATAAACATCCTTCCATACCAGTAGTCAAAATCCACAAAAGGTCCTGACAGATCAAAAATGGCATTGTTAGATTGCTCAATTTGACCTTTTGCTCTGTAAGAATCTGCCAAAAGGAATAAGCCTTCTGCACCTTGCACAGTTTTAAATCCATCCACCAGAATTGCCAAACTGATTTCGGCTGCATCTCTTCGACCTAATGCTAATTGGGATTTTGCTTTGAAGAGCAGGGCTTTAGGTTTAGCCTGAGGTAGGATCCCATCCAGTTTTTCCAGCCTCTCAGCAGTGCTTATCACTTGATTATGCTTTTGTGTTTGGAAATAAGCCAACACTAAGCCCTCCAAAGCTTCCGCTTCTTCTATTTTGGTTCTTGCATTCTGAGAGGAAGTCTCCAAATAAGGAATCGCCTGCTCATAATTTCCTTTGGAAAGTTCTATGCTACCAATTTTCTGAATAGCCTTCAATCTTTGTGGAGAAGCAGGCTCTTTTTCCAAAGCTCTGAATGAAACCAATGCTTTTTCTTTATCTCCCAACTGCAAATAGGAATCTCCCAAGAAATATAATGCGTCGGAACGCTGTGCAGACTGGGGGTAGGATCTCAGATAGTTTTCAAAGGATCTGGTAGCCTGTGAATAGCTTTTTTCAAAATACAAGCTTTTAGCAGCTTCAAACTCTAAAGACTGCACTGATCCACCATCCGGATTGGACCTCTTGTAATTTTCTAAATAATCCGAAAACTCGCCGGATCTTCCTTGCAAAGCCAAAGTTTCCTGCAATCCTTTCAGTGCCGTTTCTGATGATTGCGAATTTGGATGCTGATCTAGAATTGCTCTATAATCCCTGATCGTGTTATCATAATTTCTCATAGAGAAATTGGCTACAGCTCTACCCTCCAAGGCATAAGGAACAAAAGGACTGTTTGGTCTTTTGTTGATCAATTCAGTAAATGCATTGGCAGCTTCGGAGTAGCGAGTTTCCTCCATGAAAATCTGACCTCGTTGGAAAAGTGCGTCTTCTAAATAGAGCGAGTTCGGATAGTTTGAAATCAACCTTTCCAGATTGGCCAATGCTGCATTATTGTTTGATTGGAAATTTTGTACAACGGCTAATCTGAAATAGGCATAATCTATCCCTTCATTTCTTTCTGTAATTGCCAACTGAAATGTTTGCTCAGATTCTCTGAATCGCTTTTGAACATAATAGCAATCGCCTAATCTCAATAAAGCATCACCATAATTCTCCTTATCATTCCTATTTCTGAGTCTATCTGTGTAGGTCTTAAACTGTTGTTCGGCCTGAGCATATTTTTGGCTATTGAAATAGGCATAACCTAATCCATAAAGACTTTTATTGATGTAGGAACTTGAAGTGGTACGACCTAAATTGATCGCTGTCTCATAGGATTTAATAGCAGCATTCAAATCACCGGAAGCAGCATAAATCTCACCTTTCCAAAAATGTGATTCCAAAATCAAATCCTTGTCAATGGGATACTCCAAAGATTTGTTGAGATAAGAAATAGCGGCTGGGAATCGCTGATCCCTGTAATATACCATTGCCTGATAAAAGGCTACTTTTTGATAGGCTTCTCTTATTCTTGGT
Source organism: Algoriphagus sp. UBA3586 (assembly GCF_002376385.1). Lineage (NCBI taxonomy): Bacteria > Pseudomonadati > Bacteroidota > Cytophagia > Cytophagales > Cyclobacteriaceae > Algoriphagus > Algoriphagus sp. UBA3586. Next base: position 17,314 of record NZ_DFMT01000026.1, read on the forward strand.
GACTTGTTGTTGATTTTGTCCATCTGCTCTATTGCACGCAGATAGTCATTGGTGTTAATCAAAGCTTCTGATAATAGGGTTTCAGCTTCGCCTTTAAATTTGCCTCGAGGATAAGTTTCCAAGTATTCATCCAAGCCTGAAATTCCAGCCTGAAAGCTCCCTTTTTGCAAATTGACCTTGGCATAATTGAAAATAGCTTCCTCCTGAATATTCTTGTTGAATGTGGAAGTTGAAGCAGCCTTGAAAGAAGTGCTGGCAAATTGGAAATTATCCAATTTGAGATAAGAATGTCCTAAATAGTAGCTTGAAGCTTGGCCCAATTCATCATTAGAAGAAGCAGAGACTTTTAAGTAATCAGCTGCACGCTGATAATTTTTGATTTCAAATTGAGCTATCCCTCCTTTATATACCTGCTCACGAGTCAATTCTCCTTTTCTGGCATTGACGAAAGCATCATAATTCTCAGCTGCCTTGTTAAACTGTTTTTTTGCAAAATAAGCCTCTGCCAAATACAAGTGAATCATTTCTTTCCTTTCCAGATTAGAAACTGATGCTAATTTGGGTTCTGCGTAAGAAATCAATTCATCAAAATTTTTCTGCTCATAATACATGGCCGCCAATAGATAAGGAACTTTATTGGCATAAAACTGAGACTTAGAAGCCGCTTGAAGATCTGCGATAGCTTTCTGTGAATTCCCGTTTTTCAGGGCGATATATCCTGAGTAATAATAGGCATCAAAACTTACCGGTTGGTTTAAAGTCTTTGCTTGATCAAAAAAAGGAGCTGCCTTGGAGTATTCATTCAATTGGAAGTATGCATAACCCTGCTTAAATAATACATCTGCCCTAGCTTCCGCATCTAATTTTTCGCTTTTGACTAAGCTATATCCTTCTAGAGCTTCCCTATAATTTCTTTTATAGAAAAAATGATCCCCCATATATAAGCCCGCAGTAGCTACAGATGGATGATTTCCATTTTCCAGTATATAGGTTTTCATTAAGCCGGGTCCATTGGGAGCCTCCAACTGCAAAGCAGACATGGCTGCATGAAGTTGTCCACTCCTACTTTGTTCGGAACTTAATGGTAAGTTTTGGATTTGCAGATTATCCAAAAGAGCGGCAGAAAAAAGCTGCTTATCAAACAACTCGACTTGCTCATCGATAGATCGCTGGGGACTGGTTTGGTACAAACCGGATTGAGCTTGGACTTTCAAACACAGACCCAGGCTTGCTAGAAGCACCAGGTGGTATTTCATAAATGGAATAAGGGGTTCAGTGTAAAATCTTATACACAAGCTCGCGGAGGTTTTCTGATTCGCTCAAACTCCCGGAGTCAACTCCTTTAAAACGAAGATCAGCCTCTTTGATGTATCTGAACACCTCAATTACCTTGCCCAATTTATAGTTTCTGGCTGCGATCACGTATTCCTTTGCAACAAAGGGAGGAACTCCGATTACACTGGCTACCTGGGAATCTGAATATACCTTGGATTGATGAATCAGCGCTATCCTGGTAAAGTAATTGTAAATCAGGGAGAAAAGTGGAATTACCGGATGTGCTTTTGGATTCTGAGAAAAGTAGTGAATGATTTTATTAGCTTTTCCCACATCCCGAAAACCAATCGCTTTTAGTAATTCAAAATTGTTGTAATCCTTATTGATGCCAATGTACTTGGAGATATGATCTACAGTTACCTGAGTGGCTCCCTGAAAATTGATCAACATTTTACCTACCTCATTGGTCAATACCTCCAGATTATTTCCAATGGAGTCTGCTAATAATTGACAAGCTTTGGGTTCAATGCTATGCCCCATATCTTTGAAATAAGCATCTATCCAAGCCGGAAGTTTATAATCCTGTACTTTATCAGATCTTACATAGACTGCTTTTTTATCTAAGTCTCTGTATAGCGCAGATCTACCATCCAATTTTTTATGCTTATGCGCCAGAACTAAAATGGTGCTGGGCAAAGGATTTTGAAGATAACCCTGCAAAAGCTTTACTGAATCCTCTTTGCCTAGATCTGGTAAACTCTGAAATTCCTTGACAATGACTACTTGCCTTTCAGCCATCATAGGAAACTTTCGGGCATTGTTGAGAATCAATCCCATATTGGAATCTTTTCCATAAAGCACAATTTGATTGAAGCTTTTCTCGTGCTCAGCAATGGCGTTTTTCTCAATAAAACTGGTAATCAAATCCACGTAAAAAGGCTCTTCTCCATCTAAAAAATAAATAGGAGCAAATTTCCCTCCTTGCAGATCTTTAAGAACATTAACTGGATTCTGTGGCATAGACTCAACTGATTCGGCTTTAAAGATAACAGGACAGTCCGAATGGGAACAAAAACCAAAGGAAGTTTATTTGGCAAAACTATTCAGGGATTAATTTTGTATTAAATAAAACGATTGAATATGAATTTCGAAACAGGTATCAGTTTATATAAAGAAGGTAAGTTTCAGGAAGCGCTAGAGGTTTTTAACTTCCTGATAGAAAAGGATGACTCTTCCACAGAATTGCTTTTATATAGAGGGAGAATACTATCCAGGCTAGGTCAAACAGAAAATGCCTTGGCTGATTTTGATAAAATCGTAGCCCTGGAACCCTACAATACCAATTTCATTTCTGATAGAGCTGTTGTTCTTCACCTGCTCAAAAGAAATGAAGAAGCCTTAACTGAATTTGATAAGGCAGCTAACTTAGACCCATCCAATCCCTATAGATATAGCAGCAGGGCTTTTTTCAAAGACAGAATCGGTGATTTGAAGGGAGCTATTGAGGATTATGAAAAAGCAATTGAACTGGATCCTGAGGATGCAGTAGCTTATAACAATAAAGGATTGGTGGAAGAAAAACTCGGCTATCAGTCACATTCAAAAAAGAGTTTTGAAAAAGCGGATGAATTGGTAGGATACAAACCAAACCAAGATCAAGAAGACGCACTTCCGAAGATTGGAACTGAAGAAAAGAAGCCTATTCAGCCCATTGCCAAAGAGGAAGAAAAGCTGACTTTATCCTATTTTTTCAAAACTTTAAAATCAGTAATTGTGGATGAAAAGGCCAGGAAAGAGTTTATTACTTTCCTGAAAAAACCTTTTCAATAAATCAAAAACCTTTGATTACCCAAAGTGGCTTATTGATGAAATAAGCCATTTTTTTTGAAAGACTCCTGGTAAATACCCTATCGAAAAAATCCTTCTTTTCACTGAGAGTTATCAGCATATCCCCTTTGGAGGTTTGCAGGTAATTTTCCAAACCCAAAGCCAGATCGTCGCGGAAGCTTTTCAACACATAGTTGACCTTATCATACTTGATAAAGGGTCTAAGTTCATCTGTCATAATTTGATGAAGAGATTTATCCGTGGCACGTTTACCCTGACTCGCATGAACTATATCCACCTCGGCATCATAGTACCTGGCAAGATCTATGATTTTTTGCACGGCCAATTTATCTTCTTCCAAATAATTGGTGGCAAAAATCAATTTTTTAGGTCTCTTGAAAAATACTTTTCTTGGGACTACCAAAACATCTATTTCGGATTGCTCTACTATTTTACTCGCTCTAGAACCGATAATATTTTTCCTTAACTCATTCATTCCTTCGGTTCCCACAACAATAATATCCGCCTTGACTTCTTTTGCCAAAGACAGGGATTCTTCCACAATTTTTCCATCTACTATTTTCCACTCACAGGATTCCAATCCATTTGGCAAACTCTCCCGTTCTATCGCTTTATGCAAGCTTTTAAGTTTATCTTTTAAAAAATCCATCTGATAAACAGCGTTGATGTCCATAGGAGATAGCTTAAGATAATCTTCCGTATTGGCTACATGAAACAGAATTAGCCTTGAATTATACTTTTCTCCTATCCTAGCAGCATATTCAATTGCATTCAGAGAACACTCAGAAAAATCAGTCGGACAAAGTATAGTATGTGTTTTATTCATTCGTGCAGTTTAATATCCTTTTTCACGGTCTACGGGATTTAATAGTTCATGGTTATTCTTAACTCTACTAAAGTTTTCTAAAATTTGAGGAACGGCAGCTTTTGGGTTAGTAACACTAGCAATATGAGGAGTAATGGTGATTTTTTCTTGATCCCAAAATAGATGATTTTTTGGTAAGGGCTCTTTTCTGTAAACATCAAGCAAGGCACCTGAGATATATCCTTCATTTATAGCATTGATTAAATCCTCTTCTACCAAATGTTTTCCTCTCGCCACATTGATCAAATAAGTCCCTTTTTGACAGGATTTGAAAAATTCCATATCAAGTATATTCTCAGTATCCTTGGTCAATGGCAACAAACAAACGACCACATTTATTTCCTGCAAAAATTCATTCAGTTGCTCTTTGGTATAATATGGGAACTTGAAATTCTCTTTGGCAGTAAAACCAAGACCAGCGACTTCAAAGCCCATAAAATCTAACTTTTCCAAAACATCATAGCCTAAAGCCCCTACTCCCATGACACCAACTTTCACAGGAATCTCAGGATTACTCATATCCCAAACTTTACGCTTTTGATCCTTTTGATATCGGGTGATTTGTCTATGGTAGTTCAACACTCCCATCACCACATAATTGGTCATAGACCAAGTGAGTCTATCATCTACGATTCGAACAATGGGAAGGTGAGCCGGAATACTGGGATCAGTTAAAATATGATCAACGCCAGCTCCCATAGAACTAACTAGCTTCAGATTCGGAAAATCAGATAAAATCCCTTTGGGATGCTGCCAAACAAGAACTGCTTCAACTTTCTCAGGTTCAGTAATTTCTGGATAAACCTGAATATCTAAATCCTCCTTGTAAGATTTTAATGCTTCAATCCATGGTTCTGGATTCTTCCCGGGACAAATGATTGCTAAATTCATAATGCAAATTTCTAAATTCCTTTACTCCTTTCGAATAACTGCAAAGAATCATAGGCCCACTGATCAAAAAAGAAATTATTTTTGAACTTCCTAGAATTTTAAGCCTTAATAGACAGTTATAGCTTAAAACAAAGGCAATAAAAAATTCATTCCAATATACCGCAATGGTATTTAAAGGCACATAAATTGATAAGTTCTTGAAGCTTAACAAAACGTATTTAAACTAAATTTATATCAATGAGAAAGTCAATTATTCCAATTTTATTATTTACCCTATTTTCCTTCAGTTTTGGGTTCGCACAGCAAATTCAAATGCCTCAGGCATCACCTTCAGCCAAAATTTCTCAAAAAGTTGGTTTAACAGATGTCACTGTAGATTATTCCAGACCGAGCACAAAAGGAAGAAAGATTTTCGGGGAATTGGTTCCCTTTGGACAGGTATGGAGAACTGGTGCCAATTCGGCAACTACTGTTGAGTTTTCAACAGAAGTGAATATTCAAGGCAATAGCATTCCAAAAGGTAAATATGCTTTATACAGCATTCCGGGGAAAAATAAATGGACAGTAGTTCTATCCAAAAACACTCAGCTTTGGGGAGCAATTGGATATAGCCCAGAGGATGATATTCTTAGGTTTGATGTTACCCCCAATAAACTAAGCAGAAAGTACGAAACTTTTGAAATCAGCTTCAATAACATGACTGACAATGGAGCTGACCTTTCTATGAAATGGGAAAATACCAGAGTGGATTTTAGAATCACAACAGAGGTGGATCCTATTGTGATGGCGCAAATCAAGGAAAATGTAATCGATACTAAAACCAAAGATCCAAGCCTACTTTATGCTGCATCTAGCTATTACTTCACAAATAATAAAGATCTGGACCAAGCGTATGAGTGGATTTCTGAATCTGTATCCTCAGATCCAAAATATTGGACCATGCATCTTAAAGCTAAAATTGAAGCGAAATTAGGCAAAAAAGAAGCGGCTAAAACCTCAGCAAAAGAGTCAATGAAGATGGCTGAAGAAGCCAAAAACCCAGATTATGTAGGGCTCAACGAGCGATTGATCAAAAGTTTGGATTAATATTCTTCACGATAAGATTTCTTAGAGAGGCTGTCTCAAAAGCGCAAATTGTCACACTGATCGTCCCGACAATTGAACGGGATCGATATGTAGGCCAAAAAGATAGAAATGGCCTTCAACTCCCTGTCTGCGACAGGCAGGCGCTCAGGCTGACACTAAAGCTATTTATGAGACAGCCTCTTTATTTTTTCAGAAACTGGATAATTGTACTGAATAGCATTACAGACAAACACCCTATGGCATTGTACCAGAGAAACCCTATTTCCCATTCAATTCCAAAAAGGCCTACACCATTTCTGAAATGAATCAATAATATCAAGGCTTGAGACATTAATGCTGAAATAAAAACAGCTTGACCTTTCACCCACTTCATCAGAAATCCTACTAAGAATATTCCAAGGATTGTTCCATAAAACAAGGAACCCAACAAATTCACAGCTTGAATTAGATTTTCAAAAAGGGAAGCGTATATGGCGAATAATATAGCCCCTGCCCCCCAAAATGCGGTGAAAAATTTAGAAGAAAAGACGTAATGATTGTCCGTTCCGTCCTTTTTCATGGAACGCTTGTAGAGATCTATGGTAGTTGTAGATCCCAATGAGTTCAACTCTGAAGCACTGGATGACATAGCCGCTGAAAATATTACCGCAAAGAGTAATCCAATGATTCCTTTTGGTAAATGATCCATGACAAAGCGCATGAATACATAATCCGTATCCCTAGTTTCAGCAACAGGATCATTTTTGACAATTAACTCCTTTACATCATCCCTGATTTGATTTTGCTCTACCTTGAGTGTTTGAAGTTGTTGCTGCAACTCTCTTTCTTTGGCCTCATCTTCTTTTTCAATCGCTGCCAGCATTTCCATATAGCTGGATTTACTCGTTTCAAAATTTCGAGTGTAATTGTCTTTCAAAATCTGATATTCCTCAGAGTAAGGACTATCCTCCAACTTTTCTGTTTGAACTTGATTGAATATGACCGGAGGCTGATAGAATTGATAAAAAACGAAGACCATTACTCCGATGAAAAGAATAATGAATTGCATGGGAATCTTTAAAAATCCATTCATTATTAATCCCATTCGGCTTTGGGAGAGGGACTGACCGGATAAATATCTCTGAACCTGACTTTGATCTGCTCCGAAATAAGATAAAAACAAAAATACCGCTGCAGTCATTCCTGACCAGACATTATATCGATCAGATGGATCAAATTCAAAGGTGACAATATTTAGTTTCTCCATTTTCCCAGCCACATGCAGCGCCTCGGTTAATGAAACAGGTATCAGCTGTATCACTATAATTCCTGCCAAAATCATCCCTCCCATCATTACTGCCATTTGTTGCTTTTGCGTAATGGACACTGCCTTAGTTCCTCCTGAAACGGTGTAAATAATGACAACAACCCCAATGAAAATTACAGTCCAGGTTAGGTTCCAGCCTAATAAGGTAGAAAGAATGATCGCCGGCGCATAGATGGTAATTCCTGCCGCTAGCCCCCTTTGCACAATAAATAATAAGGCTGCGAGTGTTCTGGTTTTTAAATCGAAACGATTTTCCAGAAACTCATAAGCAGTGTAGACTTTCAGTTTGTAATAAATAGGAATAAAAAAAACTGAGATAATGATCATAGCCAATGGCAAGCCGAAATAGAACTGGATAAAGCCCATTCCACTTTCATAAGCCTGCCCTGGTGTGCTGAGAAAAGTAATAGCAGAAGCCTGAGTCGCCATAATGGAAAGCCCTATGGTCCACCAGTTCATAGTATTACCCCCTCTCAGGTAAGAATCTAGATTCTTTTTGCCTCTGGTCATGTAAATACCATAAGCGGCAATGGAACCCAAGGTTCCAAAGAGTACAATCCAATCAATTAAACTCATGAGAAGGATTTCATTAGCAAGAAAAATAGCACGATCAATCCGCCTAAACTAAGCATTAAGCCAATATACAGGTTTCTCCATTTGATATCTCGCTCTTCCAAATTATTGTTCGATCAGATTAATGAATAATTTAATTGCACCGGGAACGGCTGCCGGTAATTCTCTAAAGAAGGAAAGCCCGGTATACACATAGGTTCCCTTACCATACTTTGCATAAATCAATGAACCTGTTTTTGGGTCTTCCCCAGGATCATTCATCACCAAAGGTGTGCTGTACTCCTCTGAAAGCCTTCCAGCAAAATACAAGCCTCTTTCCTGAATCCAACCTTCAAAGTCACTTGCAGTGATTGGATTTGGCCCTATTAGTAGTGGGTGTTGATAATCTGCCAATACTTCCGCCCCTTCCACAGAAACTCTATCCCTTGTTATGGTAAAAGGATAAGGCCCCAATTGATTGGTAAGTAAAGGAGATGAAGTATTATACTGCACGATCAAGTTGCCACCAGAACGGACATACCCCATTAAAGCTTGCTGATTGGAGGCCAAATCTAGATTTGTATTGTAAGCTCTGATACCGACAATAATGGTTTTGAATTCAGCTAATTTTTCTACTGTATAATCAGCAGGCCCAATCATTTTTACTTGATAACCTAAAGCTTCAAGCACCTGTGGCACATCGTCTCCCGCACCGGGAATATATCCCAAAACATTACCTGAAACTTTCCAATCTTCCTGAATTAAGGCAACCTCTGCAGTAGTAAAGTAGGTCAAATTCGGAATGTGCTTGTATCGTATATGATGGGTGATTTGATCGAATACTGCTCCATCTGAGGTGATATATTGAGCGGTGATCATCTTTTTCCCCTTTCCATTCGGGAGAAAACCAACCTTGTAAATTCTCTGCTTCAAAACAGGATTATCTGTTACCTCCAATATTTGATATTGATTTGGCTCTAAACCTTTAAAATTCAGCTTTCCATCTGCAATTTGATCTTTGAAATTTACTGTGACCTCCAAAGTTGGGTTAGAAGTTGGCAACTGAAAAACTGCTTCTTTGGAAAGGCTAAGATCTATTTTGGGAATTATGGTGAAAGGTTGCTTCACCTCTCCATCCACCTGATCATTGAATTTATGAAATAGCTGAACGGGGAAAGAAAATTGCTCTCCTCCTAAAGTAAAGTTCACATTTCCACCTATCTGAATATCATTGAAAGGCTTACCAATAAGGGTCTGATCCTTGACGGTATACATCGCGTCTCCTTCCTTGTAGTCTTTTAGCCAATAAGGTTGAGAAAAGGAAGCATTATCTGGAATCTTAAAATTCACATCGATTTCTACAGGCTGATTATTGGAGATTTGGTCTTTTTCGCCTTTTAAGATGGAATTGAAAACCTCAAATTCAAGATTTTCCACAGCACTTTTGGAAGGATTATTAAAAATGAAAAAGCCCTGTACTTCTGAACCTGGAAAACCGGTTTCTTTATTTGTATTGAATTCGAAATCTATACCCAACACTTGCAGAATCAGTCGATCCAGTGCTTCTTTCTTTTCAAGAAACCAGGTGGCTTTACTTTTTTGAGTAGCAAAAGTTCTCCTTAGGGCTAATAGATTTTGAAGATTTGATTCAGGATTTATAAAGTCAAAATCTTTGATAGTCTTCTTCAAAAGATCTTGAACTTCTTTTGAGTTAGACAATTCATTCCACCTTGATTTCACCCCATCAAAAGGTGAGTCAGTAAATCCCTCCCCTTTGGTAAATTGAATATGATCCAAAGCTTCTCCAATTCCAGCTGTGGAGCCGAAGCCCTGAGATTTATGCATGGTCCTGCTATCAGCCGCAATTTGACTATATGTCTGTCCCAAAAGAGGATTGAAATTTCCAGTAGGAAATGCGTGATATATTTGCCCCTCCTCTTCTACAAATTCTCCACGGAAGTTATAAGCATTCCAAAAAATCCGTTTCGGTTGCCAAACTTCCACATGCTTTAACTGCTCTGGAAAGGCCTTTGGGTCCCCTGCTAAATCAAAGGCCTCCTCTGCTAAAATAGCAGATGTGGTATGATGCCCGTGTGTTACCCCAGGAATGGTATTGAATCTTGTGATGATAATATCCGGTCGGAATTTGCGAATGACCCATACAACATCGGCTAGTATTTGCTCCTTTTCCCAGTTAGTCAGGGTTTCGTCTGGATTTTTACTATAGCCAAAGTCTTTGGCCCGGGTGAAAAATTGCCTTCCCCCGTCTGTTTCTCTAGCCTTGAGTAGCTCCTGAGTTCGAATTTGTCCCAACCCAATCCCCAACTCTGGTCCTATCAAATTCTGGCCACCATCTCCACGCGTAAGGCTCAAATAAGCAACTTGAGCCATCTCCTCATTAGCTAAATAGGATATTAGCCGGGTGTTTTCATCGTCAGGGTGTGCTGCTACATAGAGTACTCTCTTGGTCTCTTCAATTTTTAAAAGCTCATGATAAAGCTCTGAAGAGGGAAGAGATTGAGATTGTAATTGGTAAGAAATAAGACTTGCCATAAAGGCAAGCAAGCAGTGTGTTAGTTTTGGGTTTAGCATAGGAAGTTTTCGCGAAAACTTTCACAAACTACCTTTTGCTGGACGGAAATAAAAATTTTTTGTGATTAGTGGAAAAGTTCAATTACCAACTACCTTTTGTATTTTTCCGGGGATTGTGTAACCGATAGTAAATTCAAAGAAATCAGCTTTGGCTTTATGAGCTTTAATCTGTAATCCCCCGAATAAATGCTCATTGATTTTATATCTAACACCTATTCTTTCATAAAACCAACTTTCCTGATTTTCAGAATTGTAGTGGAGATAAGCTCCCAAACCTATTGGCATATACAGCCTATCATTCAGTTTCCATTCCCATGAACCTACGATTGCCAAGGAAGATTGATTAGAAAAGGTACCCTCCCTGCCTGGATATCTCGATTCGAATCCCGGGGCTATAAAATAATCTAAACCAAGTCCAATCCTGTACTTATAGGATGCATCCCACAAGTAATTGACACCAAATCCACCTCTGAAATAAGAAGGGTCTCCAACCTCATAATTTTTTGAGCCTAAATACAGAGCAAAATTCCAATATCCCCGCTTTTCAAGTTCTGGATAATCGATTGATCTAAGTGGTTCGGGGCTGATTTTATCAATATTATATCGTACTCCAAAAGCAATTGGAGCCAGATTAATTCCGGCATTAGGGCGCTTGGTAGCACCATTAGAATAATGCTTCAATCCTATTGTTGAAAACAGTTCAAAGTCCTGATTGAGCCTATAGTTTGCTTTAAAACCAAAATGAATATAGGCATTGAGCTCTGAGCCTATATATTGGTTCAATGGATTATCCAAAGAATCATAAGGATTAAGATTAAAACCCAACCCCAATTGAGCGAAGTAGGCCAAGTAAAGTTTTTTGTCTAGGTTTTTATTTGAAAATGGAAACTCTCCAAAACCATAAACTCCTTGGGGTCTGCCGATTTCAGGATAATAAGGAAGAGCCGTAGAAAAACCAATTCCAAAAGTCGGGTAACGATATAATTTATTATAAAAATTATTGGAGGTTTTTCTCCAGCCTAATCTAATATCAGCTCCACGATAGGATACAAGGTCTCTAATTTCATCAGCCCAATCTTTCCCATTACTGATCATAGGTCCATTTTCATAGGACAATTCCAGAATTTTCTGATACTTCTGTTGTCCCAATGATGGAAGAGAAAAAACCATTATTCCTAAAACCAAAAAAAGCCGCAAAGAAATAATTGAATTCATAAGGGATTTCGAGTGCAATTTTAAGTCCATTTATACGATGAAGACCTGAACTCTTGTTTCAAAAAGTAAATTTTATTCCAAACAAATAAAAAAGGATCACAAAAATGTGATCCTTTTATTTCAATATTTAATCGAGATTATCTTTCCATCCAATTTGGACCTAACAATTCGATCAATTTCTTATTGTATTTTTCAGCTTCAGCTGTGTTTTTCAAACGAGTGTGAATCTGGTATAGAATACCCATGATATCTGTATCATCAGGTCTCAATTGCAAAGACTTCTCAAAGTAAGGAATTGCATCTGAATAATACTGGTTTGCTTCTTTACCCATTGCCTCAGATCTCTTCTCCCACTCAGCATCAGAAAGTGAGTTTAGCTCAGCAAGAATTTCTCTAGATTTCTCCAATAGAAGAGCTCCTGCATAGTAGTTTCCTTCGTAGAAATCAGGATCAACCTGAACAGACTTTTTATAATCAGCCAAAGCACCGTCAATATCACCAGATTGCTCTTTCAAGTAACCAGATCTCAACAAGATGGAAGTGTTTTCCGGATCATTAGCTAGTGCCTCTTTGATTTGAGCCATTGCTTCATCCATTTTATTCAATTGAAGCAACAACTGAATTTCGTACTCAGCCAAGATTTTATCTGAAGGATAATCTTCTCTAGCAGCCATTACAATATCATAAGCGGCTTCTGGGTTTTTCTCCTCAGTACTTAAAATTTGCACCATGAAGTAATAAGCATTTAGCTTATTGTATTCAGGGATCTCAAGCAAATAGCTAAAGTGTTTTTTAGCATCTTCAAATCTACCTAGATCATTTGCCAAGAAACCAGCATTGTAATGAATAGTAGTATCAGTTTTGTCTACCATTCCTGCCAGATTGAAAAACTCATAGGCCATTTCAAAGTCATCCTCATTGTATTGATTAATGGCTTTATCAAATGAGGTGTTTTTTAACGTGTTAATAGAGTATGGTCTCAAGTTTTCAGGTACACCAGGAATATCATCTTCCAAAACTGCCTCACCTGTTTTTGATGACGCACCAGCTTTTTCAAGGGTTTGCTGGAAAGTCTCATAAGCGGCCTGACCTTTTTCTAAAGTTTCCATTGTATTGGAAGAGTCAGATCCGAACATTTTCAATTGGATCTTTGCTTTCAACAAATGTGTTTCAGGATCAGCACCAGTTTCAGGGTCTTGCAGAGCAGTATTCACTTCAGAAAGAGCGGTGGCTAAATCACCGTTTTTAAAGTTTTTCTCTGCTGAGCGTACCACTTTCTTTTGTCCAAAGGCCAAAGTCGTTGCGCCGACCAAAACCATTGATAGAATTAGCTTCTTCATTTATTTAGCGTTATAAATTGTTTGGTTATTCATCTTTATCTTCTGAATTCTCAGAAGAATTTTCTGCAATTTGGGAAGAATCTATTTCTTCTACATCTTCTTCTTTCGAGATTTTTTCAACAGAAGAAATTTCATCATTTTCCCCAACTTTTATTAATCGTACTCCTTGGGTGGCTCTACCCATGACTCTTAGATTATCCACTGAAATCCTGATAATAATTCCGGACTTATTAATAATCATTAAATCATCTGTGTCGACTACCTCTTTGATCGCTACCAGTGAACCGGTCTTCTCGGTAGTGTTCATGGCTTTGACACCTTTACCCCCACGATTGGTAATTCTATATTCGTCAAGGTTAGAACGTTTTCCATATCCTTTCTCAGAAACTACCAACAGAGTTGCATTTTCTTCGGATGCACATACCATGCCAACCACATAGTCGTTAAGATTATTTAAGGTTATGGCTTTAACACCCGTGGCAGTTCTTCCCATCGGTCTTACAGCTGATTCGTGGAAGTGAATAGCTCGTCCTGACTTCGCTGCAATCACAATGTGTTGATCTCCATTAGTCATATCTACATTGACCAATTGATCATCCTCTCTGATATTAAGAGCTATAATACCATTAGACCTTGGTCTGCTATATTGTTCAAGAGTAGTCTTTTTAATGACACCTTGTTTAGTGACCATTACCAAGAAGTGATTATTCACATAATCTTCATCATTCAAGTCGTCTACTTGAATAATCGCCCTAATCTTATCGTCTTGCTGAATATTTATCAGGTTCTGGATTGGTCTACCTTTAGATGTTTTTCCACCCTCAGGTATGGCATAAGTTTTCAACCAGAATAACTTCCCTTTATCGGTAAATATCAATAAGTAATTGTGGGTAGACGCGGTAAACAAGTATTCAGTGAAATCATCCTCTTTGGTGCTTACACCTCGAGAACCAACTCCACCTCTACCCTGGGTTTTATATTCTGTAAGGGCTGTTCTTTTAACATATCCTTGATGAGAAACAGTAATAATTACTTCCTCATTTGGGATCATGTCTTCATAGCTGAAATCTTCCGCGTTGTGCTCAATTTCAGTTCGGCGATCATCTCCATAACGATCCTTCATTTCTTGAAGTTCCGTCTTAATAATCTCCATTCTTTTGTCTTCGTTAGCAAGAATCTCTTTCAATTCCTCTATCAAAGCCATAATTTCCTTGTATTCCTGGATGATTTTGTCGCGCTCCATTCCTGTCAAACGCTGCAATCTCATATCCAAAATCGCTCTGGCTTGAATCTCACTTAATTCAAACCTTTCCATCAAACCGTTTCTAGCAGTTTCTGGGTCAGCTGAATTTCTAATTAAAGCAATTACTTCGTCTAAGTGATCCAAAGCGATCAAGTAACCCTCCAAAATATGAGCTCTTTTTTCTGCTTCTCTTAGCTCATACTCGGTTCTTCTTACTACTACTTCATGCCTATGGCTTACATAGTGTACGATTAGATCCTTCAGGTTCAGGGTCTGTGGTCTTCCTTTAACAAGGGCCACGTTATTTACTGAGAATGAAGTCTGTAGCTGCGTTTGCTTGTACAAGTTGTTTAAAACAACATTCGCCATCGCATCCCTTTTCAGTTCGTATACGATTCGCATACCTGATCTATCAGATTCATCGCGAATGGCAGAAATTCCATCAATTTTCTTTTCGTTGATTAAGGCAGCGGTTTTTTCTACCATGCTCGCCTTATTCACCATATATGGAATTTCGGTGATGACAATCATTTCTTTGTTCCCACCTTCTTTGGTCTCTACATTCGCTTTTCCGCGAACTACAATACGACCTCTACCTGTTTCGAAGGCAGCCTTAACTCCATTGTAACCATATATAATACCACCGGTCGGGAAATCAGGCGCTACAATATGCTCCATCAGTTCTGCTACCGTAATATCTCTATTATCTATATAGGCTACGATGCCGTTGATCACCTCTGTCAAATTATGAGGTGCCATATTAGTAGCCATACCTACTGCAATTCCGGAAGCTCCATTAAGTAATAGAGCAGGAACCTTAGCAGGAAGAACAATCGGCTCTTTTAGAGAGTCATCAAAATTGAACTGAAAATCAACAGTTTCCTTATTGATATCTACCAGAAGTTCCTCGGCGATTCTTTTCAACCTTGCCTCGGTATAACGCATCGCTGCAGGATTATCTCCATCGATGGAACCAAAGTTACCTTGTCCATCTACCAACTGATATCGCAAAGACCAAGGCTGGGCCATACGAACCATGGTATCATAAACTGCTGAGTCACCGTGCGGGTGATACTTACCTAGTACCTCACCGACAATTCTGGCAGACTTTTTATAAGGTTTGTTGTGTAATACTCCCAATTCCTGCATCCCGTAAAGGATTCTTCTATGAACTGGTTTGAGTCCGTCTCGGACATCCGGAAGCGCTCTTGAAACAATAACCGACATCGAATAATCGATGTAGGCTCCGCGCATTTCCTCTTCAATGTTAATGGGTATAATGTTCTCGTTTTCTCCTTGAGCCATAGTATGCTATTCACAGGGTATATTAAGCCTGCAAGATAGTAAAAAGCCTAAGCTTTTGAAAAGAGAATGTGAACTCTAGGCAAGGAAAAACGAGCTTAATACCATTGGCCTATTTTTCTATTCTGTAGATTAAAAATTGAACTGCCTCTATATTCTATTCCATTGTGCATGTGTTTCATTACTACACCACAACCCTGAACTTTACATCTTTTTGTTCCAGGGAAACGCACAGAAAAACCTAACTGCATCGCATATACCTGTTGGTCAATGTTTTGCAATTCAGAATAGTCAAAAGAAGCAAAGGTAAACTTCCTAAATTCAGCTCCTCCTTTGATAAACAATTTGGTATATTCTGAAAAATCACGCTCTAATCGCAGACCGATTCCATAATAAGGTTCGTTAGCAACGGCCAAGCGGGGGGTATAATTTCCATTGGCATTTAAAGAAGGATCAAAGGCTTTTTTTAGTGTTAACTGTCCAAATTCACCCTCTAATATGACTCTCCAAGGATACAATTGCCTCACTCTTTGTTTCAATTCGGACTGCATATAAATGTTAGCACCGGCATATTTTCTATACTGCCATTGCAAAAACTTCGCTCTTTTATTGGCGTCCCAAAGAACCAATCCAACTGTTCCGTACAATTTACTAACTTGATAGGAGGCTCCTTCGAATTCAAATTCGAAATCTCCACCTCGGATCGGAGAAAGATTTCCCCATTCCTGACCATAGCCCCCTCCGATTGTAAGGAGGTTAAAAACATTAATTCTCAGTCCTGCATTGAATAATGGAGCTGTCCAATCATTACCGCGCATCACCAAAGGATTTTCTTCAGAAATATCCAGTGGCTCTTCAAAATTTTGAAACTGTGTTAGCGGATATAGACTGGGGTTTTCTGAGAAAAAGCTGGTTCCAAATTGATGATAAGCAGCTCCCCCTGAAATCTCTACGGCAAACATTTCTAAGATATTCCTGCTCAAATTTCCTACAGAGGACTCACTTTTAGGATTTTTGGCCTTTCTGCTGATTCCAAAAATATCTTCGTCTTGAGCAAAAGATGATATAGGAATCAAAAATATGAGCAATGCAAAGAGAAAATTTTTTGAATTCATAAAATGTTAACGAAAATTAGAGATTGTTTGGTGTAGAAATAGAGATAGGATAAACCACGATAACCTGTACCGCATTTTAAATTAAAGAAATATGTAGCAAAAAATTGATTTCTTTCCAATTTATTAAGGACGATCTGAAACTTCTATTACAAGAGAACCTTTAATAGAAGTAAGGATCAAGCCATATGAATTTTGCAATCAGGCACTCTTCTATCAAATGAACTTTGAGCATTACAATTACTAGAAAAAAGAGGTAAAACGTTATCTGACTATCCGCAATCATGTCAGTTTCCTTATTTTCCTTGCTTGACAGGTTGGATACTTCGCTCAGCACTGGCAAACGATGACCGAAGGCAAAAGCTTCCGGATTCTGATCCTTACAGCAGACAATAAGCCGTATTTTTGTCAATATTTGTGAGAAAACGGATATTCATAAAACATAATAATCAATAATAGATTAAGTAATTTTAAGTAAGAATAAAAATTGCAACTAAAGCGAACTATGCAAATTGAACTAATGGCACCTTTCTAAAAATAGCTTAAGCAATAAAATTATCGCCAAAACTCGGGCTTTTGCATTAGATTCATCAATGAGGATATACTTTAACAAACCTAATTTTATTCTCCTGTTCTTTGGAAAAGTTTCCATCAATTAAATACAGTCCACCATTAGTAATATGGGCACCTATATGGGTCAAAAAATTGGGTAAATCAATTTCTTGAATTAATTCGAGACTACTATTTAAGATCATTAATCTTGTTCTTCTTTTTTTTGATTTTTCATCACCATCAGGATAGGAGTATATTCGATAATACATATTTTTATGTTCATCAAAAATCAAAGTTCGATATATGCCATTTTGAAAAAAATGTTTTTTTGAGTCATTGTTATTCGTTTTGTCCCCTTTGAATTCATGTATATCAAAATGACCCTTTGATAAAACCTCAATCTTTTTCCATTTCCTTGACCTCGTATCGTTTAAATAAACATCTCTTGCAGAATAGTTGAAAATCAGGATTTTATCTTGAATAATGATATTATTATGAAAAAAATAATCGTTGGAAATTGAATTCAAATTAAATCCTGGATATTCAGCCACTTCCTTTAGGTCAAAGGATGATAAGTCTAATGAATAAATAAATGGACCATTCAACAGATCTTTTGTTAATGCCATATAATCAAAAGCTGTAAAATAAAGTACGTTTTCCTTAAGAAAGGACTTATTGGAACCAAAGAAACTTGGAGAAACGAGAAATCCAGTAGAATTTTTAAGGTTACCAATATCTGCGATAATATTACCTTCAAAATCAATTTCAACGATTCTACCAAGGTCTGCTATAAAAATTCTATCATTTAAGATCTGAAAACCTAGGAATTTTCTAATCAAGTTTGGCCCTTCGAAAGGCAAATAAATTCGATTATTTAAGCCAAATTCATTTTTAAAAAAATCCAAACTTTTCGTATGGATATTATAGAATATATAATCCCCATTATACGATTGATGATAAACAGATGGAGAATTGGATGTACTGTCATCAATAGGAATATCAAAATAATCAGCTTTTTCTATCTCAAAATCAGTTAATGAAATTTGATTATTTTGTTTACATGAAAAAAGTAAAATGAAAAAAAATATTAAATAGTTCTTCATTTAAAGCCAAGGTTAATAAAATCCCCTAAAATTTTTAATAAAAAAAGTGGTTTTTCAATCAGAGATCGAAAAACCACCACTACTAATTAAGGTTGAGGAGCAACTACGAAACAATCTCCAGATACCGGCATACAATCGGCCCAATATAATGTGCCATCATCCCCGATAATTTCATAAAGAGACCACCATTCGTTGGCTACTGCTGAATTAGCACCAGAAAATGAAACCCCAAAAAGCAGCATCATAGAACAAATAAGAATTTTAATTTTTTTCATAGCATTTGATTTTAAGTAAATGAAAAAAGGGAATCCCAAAAGATTAATTAAATATCGCGATGGTTAAAACTAAAAAAAAAAAACACCTTCCAAAGAAGGTGTCGAATAATTTATTAATTAAACTTAATTTTACATTCCATCACTTTCAGCTTCTTTAGCTGCAGCTGCTTGAGCTTTTTTTGACTCAACTATAGAATCTATTTTTTCTTTTATCGCAGGATCTGATTTAGCGCCGTTAACCTTGTTGTAAGTTGATACACCTAGGATTTCATCATCCATGATTAAATTTGTCTTATACTCTTTAGCTTCTTCTTGTAATGAAGCCATGAAATCTAGTACTCCTTGGAAAGCTGCAATTTCATCCTCAGTCACATTGGCTTCAGCCATTTTTTCCTCATTTCCCCATACAGCTTTTATCTCATTGTATCTTGCACCGCCCTGAAAGATTTCATTTCCAGAAATCATATTTTTTAATTCTTCTGTTTTGTCATTGACAAACTGAGCAGTTAAAAACTCGACGTTGGCGTATTTTTCAATTTCCTCATCAGTCACAGGCTCTTCGTTTGCTTCTTGTGCAAAACCAGTTAAACCTAAGAAAGCAAAGAAAGCTCCAAATAACAATACTTTTTTCATAATCATTAGTGAGTTTAGTTTACGATAAGCTTTCAAAGAAATACCTTAAAGTCAAAAAATCAAGTAAAAATCGCTAGAATTAAGGTTTTTTAGGATAAATGGTATTCAACCTAAATTATATATCTAAATATTTTTTAATTCTGAAATTGTTTCCTTGGGATTCGAAGAATTAAATACAAAACTACCCGCTACTAAAACATCGGCTCCTGCCTCCATCAATTTGGGAGCATTATCAAGATTTACCCCGCCATCAATTTCTATTAATGTCTCAGAGCCTTTAGTATCAATCATCTCCTTCAAACGAGAAACCTTGGAATAGGTATTTTCTATAAATTTTTGCCCTCCAAAGCCGGGATTAACAGACATGATACAAACCAAATCCAGCATTTCTAAACTGTCGCTCAAAAGCTCTACAGGCGTATGAGGATTAATCGCAACACCAGCCTTAATTCCTAATTGACGGATTGCCTGCAGCGATCTATTCAAATGCTTACAAGCCTCATAGTGCACACTGATGATAGAAGCTCCTGCATTTTTAAATGCCTCCAGATAATTATCCGGATCCATGATCATCAAATGCACATCCAAAGGCTTTCTTGCATGGCGGTGAATAGCTTCAGTAACCGGAATGCCAAAAGATATATTGGGAACAAATAAACCATCCATGATATCCACATGAATATAATCTGCATCGGATTCGTTAAGCATCTCTACATCGCGCTGTAAGTTGGCGAAGTCTGCTGCAAGGATGGAGGGTGCAATTTTTGGTTTCATAATTCTTTTAAGGACTATTTCGATCAACCTGTCCTTTTTAATACCTGTATAACTTAGTCTGCTTAATCAATTTACCCTCTTGGAGTCTAATTAGATAAAGGCCTGGTTTGATTCCTTCCAAATTAACCCAATAAGGATTTTGATTTGATCCTCTTAGGATAGTGGATTTCAAAACTGATTTTCCGCTAAAATCAATTAATTCAAATGAAGCTTCATTACCGGTTCCAAAATAAATGCTCAACTCATTTTCCTCAATTGGGTTAGGGTAAACCTTCCATAAAATAGCTTCCTCATTTTCCTCGACACTCAGGATTTCTCCATAATAAGCCTTGAAGAAGTTAGGAATTCCATAACCTAGAAGATTATCCGGCTTTTCAAATTGACTTGCGCTTCTCAGAAGATTATCTATCAACTCCGCTCTGGTCCATTCTGGTTTAGCCTGCCATAAGCCAGCTGCTAATGCTGCAACTTGTGGAGCTGAAAAAGAGGTTCCATTAGCAAAACCCACATTCCCATTAGACCTGATTAAAGCTGTACCGTTCCCATATGCTGCCAAATCAGGTTTGATCCTGCCATCGCCAGTGGGACCTCTCGAACTGAAACCTGAAACAGAAAGGTCCTGGTTTACTGATCCTATAGCTAGGATATTGGGAGAATCGGCTGGAGCTACTAAAGAGGAGACTCTAGAACCATAATTTCCTACACTATTTACTACCAAAATACCTTTAGATGCTGCAATATTGGCTGCTTTGGTGATAGTGGTAGTGTTTCCATCCAAATCGTTGATGGTATAGTTCATAGAAGTATCATCAAAGTCCCAGTATCCAACAGAACTATTGATGATATCCACACCCAAAGAATCTGCAAATTCGGCTGCTCTGAGCCAATTGTATTCCTCTACCCAATACTCAGTCGCTACCTCCTCTGTCATAGCCAAAATATAGCTGGCATCAGGAGCTCCTGCTATTATTTTCCCATCCTCATTGGATGCTATCAAAGACAATACGTTTGTTCCGTGCTGATTATCGCCATAAACATTGTTATTCCAAGGTCTAACAAAGTCACGTGTTGCAACAATCTGATTTTTTTGAAATAAATGACTTAATGAAGATGCGGTATTTGCACCGGGAAAACCAGCATCAAAGACAGCTATGGTGATGCCCGCTCCTTTGAAACCCAATTTGTGCATTTCATCGATTCCCAAAAGTTTATTCTGGAAATCAGAAGGAGATTCCATGCTTTCCAAAACTCTTTCAGATTTACTGTCCGATTTACAAGCTTTTGCGGTAGATGATGCGAAAAGTCTTCTACCTACCCTAGCATTGGGATTAGGAAGAAATCCCCTACCTATGAGCGTGACTTTATCAACAAAAGGGAAGGAAGCTATCTCAGCCACTCCAGCTTCATCAGCCACTATAATCGAAGCATTCAGCCATTTACTTTGATAAAGAATATAATTTGACTTTTCAAATACAGCATCTACATATTTCTGCGCCACTGGTAAATCAGTACTGTCTGCCTGTACTCCTTCTCTCGCTCTTCTCTGTAAGGCTTTCGAAGTCAGAAAATCCTGAGGCTTGTCTAAGCTTAATCCATTTTGAGGTTTATACTTATAAAAAACAGCATATCTATCCTGCGCCCAAATAGATCCAACTGCCGAAAAATAAATAAAGGTTAAAACCAATAGCTTACTCGCTCTCATAATTCAATAATTTCATATGAATCTTACTCCCGGAGTCAATTAATTGTTCACCCAAACAATCATTTCTAGAACAATAAGTTAATACTTCATAGTACAACTCCACCATTCCAATCCCTTTTTCATAGCTTTCATAGCGAATATCTCTGAATGTAATTTGATCATCAGAATCCTCTTGCTCGATTTGAAATATTTCTGAAGAAGTGTCCCCTACTCTTTTTGCCACAAACTCATCGGAATTTTGACTTCTATATTTATTGCCATCCCATGTGGCTCCATCACGAATTGATTCAATCAAAATTACTATAGGTTGATTGTCTATAGTCCTAACAATATTCCCCTCTCTCACCAAAAGTGTATAATCCTTTTCCTTCACCCAATTTGATCTGTCTTCGGATTTGCTTCTTTGAATTATAAAAACCTGCTCTTTCGCGTCATTGACAAAGACAGTTCGAATTCTGTCTCTGTAAAAAAAGTTTGAGTCTTCAGAGTCATTTTCTCCAAAATAAATGGTTTGAGAAACCTCGTATTCCCATTGACTGCCTATTCTTAAGGAAATGTAATCCAAACCCACAGTTTGCATGGGTTCTTCTAACTCCCTTTCACAGGAAAAAAAACTGAATAGAATCAAAAAGCTAAAGATTGCTTTTGTAGATATTATTTTCATCAACCTAAAAATAGAAGGAATAAGTCAAATATCCTCTTTTAGATGCTGAACTCTATGGTCAAAATGACCTTTGTTTTTACCTTAGCGGAATAATTCAAAAAAATGGCGCTAAGTACTTTTGTAAAAATAGATGGAGTTACCAACCTCAGTGATGCCCGTTACTGTGCTGGGATGTATGTGGATGTATTGGGTTTCAATTTGGAAGAGAGTTCACAGAAATTTCTTAATCCAACTCAGTATGAAGAAATTACGGGTTGGGTTTCTGGTTTGGAGTTCGCTGCTGAATTTGAAACAGAGGAAGCAGATATCATCCAATTGAAATTGGAAAAATATCCGAACATAACTTGGATTCAACATCAGCGGCTGGACACTTTACTCAAATTGAAAGACACTGGGAAAAATCTCATTTTTCAGGCAGATATAGCTGAATTAGCACATATTGAAAGCCAAGTTGCAGAAAAACTTCAGAGTGAAGGGGTTTATTTATTACTAAAAGCGGATCATGAAAAACTGAATAAAGATGAATTGACTACTATATCAATCTTGGCGAAATCAATTCAAGTCATCTTAGGTTCAGGTATTTCAGCATTCAATGTAAAAAAACTAGTAGACGATCTGGGCTTATTTGGTATCTCTCTGGAAGGCGGAGAAGAAATAAAGCCCGGCCTGAAAGATTTTGATGAACTCGCTGATATACTCGAAGAATTAGAAGTAGAAGATTAAAAAAGTCCCGCAATTAATTTGCGGGACTTTTTTTTTTAATCCCAAAGATCAGTTGGTTTGTATGGACTCTGAGGACCTGTAAAGAATGAGCCATCTACAAAACGATGGGAAACCCCTATTTCATTCAATTCCATTACATCTTGCTTTGTCAGCTCAACCTGGGAGGCTTGAAAGTTTTCCTGAATTCTCCCTTGATTGACAGACTTCGGAATCACCACTACATCCCTTTGTATTGACCAGGCAATCAAAACCTGTCCTTCCGATATCTTATGTCTTTGCGCAATTTCTTTTACAGTTGGATTACTAAGCAAAACAGGATCATTTTGATGTTTTTCACCTCTGGAGTCTGGTGAGCCTAAAGGTGAGTAAGCAGTCATAAGAATTCCATTGGATTTACAGAATTCTACCAAATCAATTTGGGGTAAAAAAGGATGCATTTCTACCTGATTCATTTCAGGTTTTTGTCCATCCATGCTCATCAACTCAGTTAGTTTTTTCTGATTGAAATTTGAAACCCCAATATGCTTGGTCTTTCCAAGTTTTTTCTGTTCCTGCATAGCTTCCCAAGTTTGGGTCAATGGAACATCTTGATAGGTGTAAAACTCTTCTCTGTGGGAGGCAAAACTTACTCCATGTTTAAATGCTATGGGCCAATGAATCAAATAAAGATCCAGGTAATCCAAATGCAAATCGCTGAGCGTTTTATCCAAGGCAGGTCCAACATCTTCGAAGCGATGACTATCATTCCACAATTTGGAGGTGATAAACAAATCAGATCTTTTCGCCAAGCCTGCAGCGAAAGCGTCTGCTAAACCTTGTCCAACCTCTTTTTCATTGCCATAGATGGCCGCACAATCTATATGCCTGTACCCAGCCTCGATTGCCCAAAAAACTGCCTTCCTAACTTCTCCCGGTTTACTTTTCCAAGTTCCCAGTCCAAGAAGAGGAATGGAATCTCCATTTTTAAAATTCACTGATTTCATTTGTGTTGATTTATTTGAGGTCGTTGGAAAATCAAAATATTGATATCTCTACCTTTCCTTTTGACAATTTGTGCTAAAATCTAATATTGATTAAGAGAGCGATTTCTGAGCCTTATTTTTCTTACGTAATTTAAGAGGGATAAAGACGTGCTAATCCTCTTTTCTTTCTAAATATTTTTTAAAACGATTCATAACCCATAGGTGAAATCTTGCTTGGGTATTAACATAAATGAACCAAGGCAACCTGGGAACAAACTCATGAATAGCTGTGATAATATACCTCCCTCCTAAAACTCCTCTAAACTCCAGCCATCCATAATCAAAGCGTTTTACAAGCCATCCTCCTGTTATGTAAAATAATTGCCTTTCTTGATCACTTCTATCAGGAATCATGGTCAATTGCAGCATGGGCTTTTTCCCCCAAAGCAAATGAAAGCCCACATCCCCTCTTTCTGTCGTCTTTCCATTAATCAAAAACTTAAAAAAACTGGGCAACCAAATATTATATCGATTTCCTACCCAGGTGGCTGTGTGGCCATTTTTATTCGCCATTCGTTGAATACTTCTTACCGTATTCTTAACACCTTTCTTCTTATAGAATTTGGGTAAAATCGGTTTTTCCTTGGAGTTCAATGCTATGCTGACAGACTCTTCATAGCTGAGATAATCAATTTTTTTCTCTTTAAATGCCAAATTTGGAGAAACTGTAAGCGTATGAATCAAGCTTTCCACTAAAGGCGAAACCAATTGTGGAGGGCTATCACCAAAAAGACCAACCCAAAATTTACTTAGGCCTAAGGAAAAAACAGGAACTGAAAAGACCAAGCGTTTTTTCCCCATGACCTCAGCTGTTCTTTCCAACATACTTCTATAAGTCATCACTTGAGGACTGCCAATTTCTATAGCTTTCCCATAAACATTTGGATTCCCAATGCAAGTATCCATGATATCTAAAGTATCTCTCAAAGAAATGGGTTGAGTTTCAGACTCAGTCCATTTGGGACACATCATCACAGGAAGTCTGTCTACGAGATTCTTGATCATGTCGAAGCTAGATCCACCAGGTCCTACAATAATAGAAGCCCTCAAAGCAGTTAGTTTTGCCTTTCTGGAACCTAAAGTTTGCTCTACTTCCAATCTACTTCGAAGGTGACGAGACAGTTTTTCTTCAGGCTCATCAGGCAATAAACCTCCCAGATAAATGATTTGCTTAACATGATTAATATTGGCAGCTCTGCTAAAATTATCCGCCAATAATAGGTCCGTATCCTCAAAGCTCCCTTGATTTAGCCGGGTGGAAGCGTTCATAGAATGGACGAGGTAAATCGCCACATCCACGTCTTTTAGAGCATCCACTGTAGAGGTGATGGAATAGAGTTCTACCTGTCTCCATGTTACTTCAGGATTGGGATTATGCTTGACCTTTCTTCTGCTAAGGCCTATAATGTTGTATTTATCTTTGAACTGGTGAATAAACCATCGACCGATATAGCCTCCTGCCCCAGCGATGGCAACAGTTAGTTTTTTCTCTTCAAAAGTTTCCGTTTCAATGTTCATAAAAATTCTATTCAGGTATATAACCCCCAAAAGCAATTAGGTGTTCATAAAATGACTAGACTGTTTACAAAAAACACCCGTTCACCATTAAATAGCTGGCTCTGATCATGAATATTATTTAATTTGACTTCTTACTCTCCAACCCCCATGAAAAAATTTATTTTGACTTTTTCGCTTGCTGCTTTTGCTACACTTAATGCCCTAAGTCAGGATTTGAAAGAAGTAGCACTTACCGAAGAATGGCTTCAGAAAATAGAAAAACTTGCTCCCTCGAAAACTAATTTTCCCTTTTCAGAAAAGAAAAAAATATTGGTTTTTTCTCTTTACACTGGCTTTCAGCATTGGGTAATTCCCCATACCACAGAAATGATCAAAATTATCAGTAAGAAAAGTGGTGCCTTTGAGGTTGTAGAAAGTATAGATATCCACCAATTTGAGAAAGAGAATTTAGCCCAATATGATGCTGTGGTGATGAATAATACCTGTTCAAAACCAGAACACAGAAACTTATTTTGGGACCAATTGAATATTGAGCAGAATAAGGATTCCGTTTCTCTCATGAGCAAGGCTATGGAGTTAGAGCAAAATCTAATCGATTATGTCAAAAATGGAGGCGGCTTATTCCTATTACACGGAGCAGTAACTACTCAAAATAACTCTATGGATTTTAGCAAATTGGTGGGCGCTAGTTTTGACTACCATCCTCCTCAGCAAACTATCCATATTCAATTAGAAGATGCTGAGCATCCTCTTGTAAAGCATTTTCCTGCTAATGGATTTGTTCATGTGGATGAACCTTATTTTTACAAAAATGCCTATTCAGAATTAGCCTTCGAACCTTTGCTATTTTTCAATAATTCTGAAATCAAAGATCAAAGAAAAAACCAGGAACTTACTGCTGGAAAAACCTATGTGGCTTGGATCAAGTCGGAAGGAAAAGGAAGAGTAATGTATTCAGCAGCCTCTCATAATGCCCAGAGTTTTGAGAATCCGGATCTTTTGGAGTTTTTCCTTAATGGATTACAATATGTAGTTGGTGATACTCCTGATTAAGGAAAGGAATTTAACCTATAGCAATACTTTTAAGCCAACCTATTCTTCGTCCTCCTCCGGTTCAATTCCCTGATCCCTTCTGGCATCTATCAATTCTCTTTTGAGTTTTCTCTCCCTTTC
The DNA here is from genome assembly GCF_002376385.1 of Algoriphagus sp. UBA3586. Lineage (NCBI taxonomy): Bacteria > Pseudomonadati > Bacteroidota > Cytophagia > Cytophagales > Cyclobacteriaceae > Algoriphagus > Algoriphagus sp. UBA3586. The sequence goes on from NZ_DFMT01000026.1 coordinate 44,080, forward strand.
TACAGCCCTTCTTTTATGCGCCTCAAATTCTTTTTCAATATTAATAATCCTTTCTTCATTAGTCCTTAGGATGCTTTGATTTGAAAAAAAACGGAGGCTTAAATATCCTGCATAAATGATTAATACTACTATAATCGCATAAAAAATAGGAAGGGGAATTGGTAGGTCCGAATCGCTGGATGATGCAAACACAGGTTTTTGTTCCGTTTGAGTCTCATTAGAAGACTCTGTTTTTCCCAAATCCACCAAATACTGAAGGGAATCATTCTTTTTGGAAATCTGGGCCAATTCATCCTCAATAGATTTCAATTGACTTTCAAGGGAGGATTTAAAATTGGCCAGGTCGCTATCTTTTACGACTGAAAATCCAACTGAATTGGAAGCAGGCCTGACGATGGAGTCCAACTGATCCATTTGGCTTTTCACCAAGCTTTGAGCTAATGTATAATTCGAGAATAAAAAAAGGATACCAATCAGCAATATATGCCGTCGAATGGTATCCTTTTCAAGTTTGAGGTCTTTAGAGTTCATTGGGGGTGGTGATTTAAACTCTCAAAAGTTACGGAAAGAAATATATAATATATATAAAAACCGAAAAAAGTATGATCCAAAGTATACTTAATGAGTTGGCATATAAGAATGTACAACAGCCTCAGAGGCGATTCTTCCCGAAGTCATAGCTGCATTTATTGAACCATTTAATAAGTAGTCACCTGCTAAAAAGACATGATCAGTAATCTTACATTCAGTAAATGGAATTGTATATTTCAAATCATCCAAGACTGGCAAAGCATAATTTATTTGATAAGTTTTTATCAACTTAAAATATTCTGACTTGATCCCAGAAACGACCTCCAACTCACTTTGAACAGCTTTTACTAGCTCTTTTTCTTCTAATTCAGATTCTAAAACAGTCACCGACAATAATGATCTATCAGAACTACAGTATGCATCTGAAACATCATCCATAAACACAATATTATTCACATACTTCCCCTCATTTAATAAACCTATCATAGGTCTTGCCAAGAAAGATTTTTGTAGCGAGAAATACATATTTATCACTTTTCTAGGAGCAGCAAACTGCCCCTGAAGCTGCTTCATCACTTTATCAGGTTGAACAGCTATGATGATTCTATCTGCTAATAAGGTTTCACCGTTTTCTAAATGGATTGCATTTCCCTGTACTTCCTTAACAGCAGTATTAAAATAGATTTGAGTTGTGCTAAGCTGTTTCCGCAAGAGTTTAGGTATTTCACCCATTCCTTTTTCAGGAACGGCAGCATGACCAAGGGAAAACATTTTAAACACGAACTCAAACATTCTGGAGGAGGTATTTAATTGTTTTTCAAGAAAAACTCCTCTGAAAAAAGGAATGAAGAAATTGGTAATTATTTGATCAGAAAACCCATATGCTTTCAAATACTGAAGGGTGGGTAAACTTGGAGTGTTAAAAATTTCCTCATTGGTCTTTTTCTTCAATTCCTGAGTCAAAGCAAACATTTTCACTTTATCCAAAAAGGTCCCAACCTTAGAAAATACCATCCCCATAATTTTCAATGGATTTCTCATTGGGTCTGAAATGATATAGGACTCTTTCGAATTAAGAATTACTGCTCCTGGATCAAAAGTCTTCAAATGAAGGGCTTGAAAATCCAGATATTTCTTGGCCTCGGGATAAGCAGTATTCAATACCTGAAACCCATGGTCCAAAAGGAATCCATCTACCACATCAGTTTTAACTCTACCTCCAACTTGATCGCTTGATTCCAATATTACAGGAGAAAATCCTGCTTTCTCTAATTCCAAAGCGGCAATCAATCCTGATATTCCTGCACCAATGATGTAAATTTTTTCCTCTTTCATTTTTTTGCTGGGTAAAACAATGTGTATTCTAATCTACTTGCTTATAAAGTTCAGAAATTTAACCAAGGAAAAAAGAAAGAGTTTGATATGATCTAATTTTGATACCATATTCCTCAAATACATCAACGGTGAGGCTTTACTTTCTTTTTTTGGTAAAATCGCAATAAATCATCCAATCATGACAAAATTCTACATTACTGCCCTGATCCTTTGTTTATTTTCAGAACTATCCATTGCCCAGGTTTATTTCCCAAATAAGGGCACATGGGAGCAAAAATCTCCTTCCGAATTGGGTATGAATTCGGACAAAATTGCTCAGGCAATTCAATTTGCCAAAACTCATGAAAGCGATGCAAATCCAAATTTAAAAATAGCACATTATGAATCTGGTTTTGGGCGCGAACCATTCGGCTATCCTGTGGGTCCAATGAAAACCAGAGGTCCTGCTACAGGTCTCATTATTTACAAAGGATATGTAGTCGGTCAATGGGGTGAACCTAATAGAGTCGACTTGACATTTTCGGTCGCCAAAAGCTTTTTATCTACCACCGCTGGATTAGCTGTCCAAGAAGGCTTAATCGCAGACGAAAATGATCTGGTCTATCCTTACATGGCCCCGATTTACCCCTATGAACCCGCGAAATTGATGGTTAATAAGTCTGATCATTTTTTTGAAGAGGATGTTTTTGAGCTTTTTGACACAGAACATAACAGAACCATTACTTGGGATCATTTATTGAGACAAACTTCAGATTGGGAAGGAAGCTTATGGGGTAAGCCTGATTGGGCAGATAGACCTAGTGAAGGAGTAGCCAAAAAAAGAGCAAGGCCGCAAAATGCGCCTGGATCTGTGTATGAATACAATGATACAAGAGTAAATGTATTGGCATTAGCACTTTTGAATATATGGAGAAAACCACTTCCAACTGTCTTGAAAGAAAAAATCATGGATCCGATAGGCGCCAGTGATACTTGGCGCTGGACAGGCTATGAAAACTCCTTTGTAATCATTGATGGTCAGATTATTCAATCAGTCAGTGGTGGATCTCATTGGGGAGGAGGAATGATGCTTTCCGCTTGGGATCAGGCAAGGTTTGGCTATTTAACTCTTAGAAATGGTTCTTGGAATGGAAAACAATTGATAGCTCCTGAATGGATCAAAAAATCAAAGACCCCTACTCCGGCCAATCCTTCCTATGGTTTCATGAATTACTTTTTAAATGAAGACTTGAAACAAGTTCCTGCAGCTCCAAAATCTGCCTTTTTACATATTGGAGCAGGAACCAACATGATCTATGTGGACCCTGAAAATGATCTACTCATCGTAGCCAGATGGATACCTAATGAAGACAAGGCGGAGCTGGTTAAAATGGTGTTGGAAAGCTTGGATAAGTAAAAAACAAGCCCCGGTTTTAGGCCGGGGCTCTTGGTGATAAACAAAAATCACTATTCCTTTTTCAGGGAAGGAGCCCTATTTGGTTTGTACTCTTAATCAACTAACCCTATGAGATCTTATCTTTACGATAAATAGAATACAGTAAACGAAATAATATTTTGCCTATGGAAAATAATTACTCGTCTTGCATACAAAATTACGATGGGTTTTTATAATTTGATTAAGCAGAAATAATTATTTGATTCAAATCAAAGGAGGAAACTCTCAAAAATTAATCAGAACAAATAATCAGGATTAACTTCATTTCATTTTCCAAAATTCTACTAGTTCAAATTCATCAGATATGGCCCAATCAGGACAAAAATTAAGCTTAGGTGTTTACATCTTTCCGGATGTAGAAGTTCTTGATTTCGCAGGACCATTTGAGGTTTTTTCAGTAGCGAGTGAAATTATCGGTAAAGAAAAACTCGAGGTATTTACTATAGGAGATTCCTTAAACAGCCTAACAACCATTGGCAATCTGACAGTGAAACCAGCTAAATCATTTGATTCAGTTGAGCAATTAGATTTTTTAGTAATCCCTGGTGGAGACGGAAGCAAAAGGGTGATCGAAAAACAAAATTCCCTAAATCAGCTAAATAGACTTATCCAGTCTTCAAGGTGGACTATGACTGTTTGTTCTGGTGCGAGGATACCTGCCAAACTTGGCTTACTAAATCAACAACAATTCTGTACACATCATGAGGTTTATGATGATATTTTAAAGTTAAGCCCTACCTCTATTCCTATTCGAAAAAGCAGATTTGTTCAATCAGGGGATCGGCTTTTTACAGCGGCTGGAATTTCTGCAGGGATTGATTTGGCTTTGTATTTGGTAAGTCAAACTTTTGGTAACGAGGTTTTCCAAAAAACTAAAAACTATATGGAATACGAAAAATAAATACAGATGCTAGCTCAGACTCCAGCTCCCCCCTATTATGCAGTGATTTTTTCTTCGATTTTAAGCGAAGAAACAGCTGGCTATGCAGAAATGTCAAAATTGATGGTAAACTTAGCCAGTCAGCAAGCAGGATATCTTGGGCACGAAAGCGCAAGAAATGAAGTAGGAATCACGGTTAGTTATTGGAAGGATTTGGAATCCATCAAAATCTGGAAGCAAAATCTAGATCACCTAGAGGCCCAAACTTTAGGCAAACTCAAATGGTATCAATGCTATAAAACAAGAATTTGTAAGGTTGAGAGAGATTATGGTTTTGAAATTTAAAAAGCATAACCAAAACTGAAACCAGCATAAAAGGGCCAGAAAAACCCTGATCCAAACATTGGCGTGACAGAGGCCCTGAACAAAAATCCTCCATCTTGAGGTTCACTTCTATAGCCTAGAATCAAATTCCCCACAAATCCATCTCCTGTCGTTCTGCTATCTCCTGAGAAAAAGGTATTTGATCTATCGGCTCCCGCCAAGTAAGTCCCACCTAAACCCATTTCAAAGTATTTTCCATTCTTCCCAAGCAGGTAATTTAATCCTAAGGGAAAAGTTGCCACAGAGGTGCCATCTACTCCAATGTAGGAAAGACCCGCTTTGAAGCCCAATCCATCAAATCGCTTTTCAAATCTTTGATCATAATTGATAGAATAGGTAAGGCCGCTACCAAAAAGCTCAAAATAAACTCCTCTGCCTTGCTCTCTCTCTGTTTGTTGGGCGTAGGAAGCAGAATGTCCAATCAGGGAAAGAAATAAAAATACTACTACAAATTTTTTCATAATCTTTTAAAATGAATAACCAATGCCTATTCCTGCAAAGAGTGGCCAAAAACCATTGTTGTTAAATATGGGGTTGATATTGACCTTCCAAGTAAAACCTCCATCCACAGGGACTTTTCTATAACCAAAATTCATCGTTCCCATTACACTAGGAGAACCATCTACATCTAGGATAAAACTATAATAACTATCAGAGGAGTATTGCCTGCACACATATTCTCCGTTTTGATTGAAAAAACCATCGATACAATAGGTATTGTCATAGGTATCAAAGGCAAAAAAAGTGGCGCCAAATCCTAACTCAAAATAATGTGGACCCTTCCCATATAGCTTATTTACCATCAATGGTATTGAGAAAAAAGAATCGTTATCAGAAACTGTATAACCTCCCATCCCAACTCTCATACCCCAGGAATCCATTCTTTCTTTATCAAATCGAAAATCATAATTGAAGCTATATGGAAGTCCCGGCCCACCGATTTCGAGATAAACAGAGCGGGAAGGAACAGGTTCCTGTGCGTTGACGAAATTGAATACTAGGAGGAACAGGAAAAATAAAAGGGCTCTTTTCATGATTGTACTTTTTTGCTTATACGGCAATATTAGTAAATCGATACATCAAAATTTCCAGAAATTTAATTTCTGTTACTTCAGCAAAAGAGTGTTTTTATCCCGACTTCATTCTGAGTATATTTATTTCATGTTTTATAAAACTCATTTTCAGATATTTAAGTATATATAATGAATGTTTCTATCTAGGATTCTGACATTCAAATAAAAATGATTTATTTTCTTTAAAAGCATCTTATCACTTGCTATGAAAACACTATTTACCTCAAAATCTATCAATAGCACTTTGATTCTGTGTTTTGGATACTTAGCTTTTTTGGTGGGGCCTTCATGTGTTCAAGAGCAATTACCTGATTTATACGAATCTTGTCCACCACCGCGGGCAGCTAATGCAATAGATCTCAAAGTGCTGTACCTGCCCTATAAAAATAATACTTACTCTAAATCAACAGATACCGTTGATTCAAAAGACTTCCAAGTGGTACTGGAATTAGAACCTGAATTATTATCCGAGAACTCTACAGGTAGTTCTCAGCTTGGAAGAGCCTTTGCCTTAAGTTGCTTGCCGATCTATGATTTTAGAAATATCTCCAACATCGCTATCACCCTGACAGAGTCCTATGGCGAACTTCAGGCTGGTTCTGATATTTCTTATCTATTTGAAAATTTAGAAGGTATTCGATTGTCGGAGATCAGAGATTTTAGAAAATTCGACAGGTTGATTGGGCTTAGTTTTAAGGGTAACATCTCCAATAACTCACAACTGAAAACAAGGACTTTTTTATTTCTGAAAAATGGTAACCAAATCGTCGTAAATTCGAGCTCTCCAATTTTGAAACTGAACTAGAGATATGCTTCGTAAAATATTCCTTGGGCTTTTTGCCACTGCAATGGTTATTGCCATAGTCTATATGCTGGGCCCAAAAGTGGAAGAGCAGGAATTACTAATCCAATTCCCTGAGGTTCCTACTCGAGTCAATGAGCTTTCTGAATATATCCAACAAAGAGAGGATACTGTAAAAGGATTGAAAGCTGGAAATGAGGCATACATCATTTGGGCTGACAGCGCCAATAAAAGAAAAACACCCTACTCTATCGTGTATATTCACGGGTTTGGAGCCAGTCCTATGGAAGGTGATCCTGTGCATAGATTTTTAGCAGACCATTTTGGGGCCAACCTTTTTGTAACCCGATTACCTGAGCATGGAATCAGACGAGAGAACGGTATGGAGTACTTAAGTGCTCAAAAACTGGCTGATGCTGCAGGTGAAGCTTATCAAATCGGAAAAAGCTTGGGAGATGAAGTAATTGTAATTGGCACTTCCATGGGAGGAGCATTGACGCTACTCCTAGCTAGTCAGCAAGAAGATATTAAAGCCATCATGCTTTACTCCCCAGCTGTGAGGGATAATGGAGGTAGGCTAGAGCCTCTTTTCAAGCCTTGGTCAAAGTTTCTAATGGAAAAAACCATGATGGAAAACAGTGTTATTCATCAGGAAAGAAAAGGTGATAAAGCTGCTTTTTGGTCTGAAGATTACCATATCCACGCTTATGAAAGTTTAGCTGTATTATTATACAGCATGATGAATGAAAACACGTTCAAAAAGATAAATCAGCCTTTATTTTTAGGCTATTATTATAAAAGTGCAGAAGAGCAGGATTTTGTGGTTTCTGTTCCCAAAATGCTCGAGATGTATCAACAGGTATCCACTCCTGAGTCCCTAAAGAGAGAAGTGGCATTCCCTCAGGCAGGAGACCATGTAATAGCCAGCTCCATTACCTCCAAAGATTGGGAAGGAGTCCTATTTGAAAGCATTGATTTTTTGGAAAACGTGGTTAAAATACCTTCACGTCCAGAATATGCGGAATTGGTCAATCAAATGCAGCAAGTTCAAGATGTGAAAGAAAAATAGGGTTACTCCTCTTTCTTAGCCATTATTTTCTGGAATGGGATAGCAGGAAGTCCTTCTGAGTTGATTAAGTTGACTTCAGGGTTATCGGCCCAGGCATAGCGTAGTTCCATAGGTTCAATTCCACTTTCCAATGGAATTTTCACTTGATCTTTTCCTTCAATTTGTCCCTTAACCTGATGCCACTTGCCATTTTGGTCTTTGATGATAAAACCTAATACATCTCCATCTTTTACCAGAGTCAGGCCTTCACCTATAGACTCATAGGTCAAAGTTAAATGCGCTCCATCTTTGGATATGGATTTAATTTCAGGACCTGAAGCAACCACTTGTTCATTAAAAACGATCTTTTTTGCTTGGAGCCAAAGCCTCTCCCCTACATCTTTTTTATTTCGGGGGTGAATATCATCTTCTTCCCCGATATCAATTGTTACAGCCATTCCGGTTTTCGGAAGCTCTAGAGTTCTACGCTGAGCTTCTCTCAATGCTGCCCAGTTGCTTTCTGGTTGCATTTCCTTTCTTTCCATGAAATTCGCTAACTGAACAAAGAGAAATGGAAGCTCATTAGAATTCCAAGCTGTTCTCCAACTTGAAATCAAAGTAGAAAACAGAACTTGGTACTCTCCTGCTCTACCAGCATTACTTTCACCCTGATACCAAATAATCCCTCTTAAAGTATAATTCACCAAGGGGTGAATCATGGCATTGTACATGGCTCCCGGCATCCAGTTATACCACTTTACCTCTGGAAGTTTAGGCTCGACCAAATCATTGGAATATGCCCAAGTTCCTTCTAGATTTATTTTTCTACCATCCTGAAGAAGATACATCATACCTTTTTCTCCAATTCTTGGTTGATTGTTCCAGGTATTGATGACTCTAATTGTGATCACGTTTTTTCCGGTAAATAAGAGATCGGCCGGAACTTCAACATCTGGCATTACAGAACCCCAGTCTTTGTGATGAACCAGTTTTCCGTTGATGTAAATGAAAGCCATTTGATCAATCGCAGGTAAAATAAGCTCCAGATCAGAAACCTTAGTCAGATTGAATGATTTTCTCAACCATGCAATATCTGAAAGAGGATTATCTGCTGGAAGGTTAATTCTCTTCCAGTTTGAATCGTTGTATGAAACAGATGATGCATCCTTTGCCGACGTAGAATCTGGATGATGAACCATCATATCCCTCATTTCTCTCCGATTTTCATTTGCCTGAAATTCCCTCTCCCATTTCTCCTGATTTTCTTGCATATCCAATGCTTCCTCAGAAAAGGACATATTCTGCATTTCAGCCAAAATCTCTGCTTTAGTCCATCCTTCTGCAGGAGTTCCTCCCCAATTGGACTCTATAATTCCAACCGGAACTCCCATTTCCAGGTGATTTTTTTTCGCAAAAAACCAGGCTATGGCTGAAAAATCCATCAAATTAGAACTATCTGCCTTTCGCCATTCAGCTGGTGGAATTGTTGATCTCGGAATAGCTGCGTAAGATTTTTCAACTTTAAAAAAACGAATCAAAGGAATTCCTCCTGATTCATATTCCTCTTTGGCACCTATCACCCCAGACTTTAAAGGCCACTCCATATTGGACTGTCCCCCGGCAAGCCAAACGTCCCCGAAATACACATCTTTCACTTGTTGTTGATTTACTTGCATGAGGTGTGGACCTCCAGCTACATTGGCAGGTATACTCACTTTCCAGGTACTATCAGGCAATACTTTTCCACTGGAAATTGACCCGGCAATACTTACTCGTACTTTTTCTCCTGGGATTCCTTTTCCCCAAATGGTAACCGGTTTGTCTCTTTGCAAAACCATTCCATCGCTTAGAACAGAGGGAAGCGTTACTACAGATTCAAATTTATCTGTACAGGAAAACAGAAAGGTAATAAGAAGTAATGCAAGTATATTTCTCATAGTCTGGTCATAAAAAAAGAGGCGATTGCCTCTTTAATTTAAATAAAACGATTCAATAAATTCTCATAGTATTCCTGCTTACCACTGATTTGGGTTGGCTCTCCTACTTGAGCAGCATAGTTTCGTAAATCTTCTAGGCCTAATTTACCTTGCTCAAAATCTTTCCCTTTGCCTGAATCGAAACTGGAATATCTCTGAACTCTTCTTTCTAGGTAATCTGATTTTTCCAGGATGTCCTGTGCAATCATCATACTTCTGGCAAAAGCATCCATGCTTCCAATATGTGCAAGGAATAAATCATCCATATCCGTCGAGTTCCTACGGATTTTAGCATCAAAATTCACTCCTCCGCCTTGAAGACCGCCTGAAGTCAACAATACTAACATGGCCTCAGTCAATTCCTGCAGATTCAAAGCAAATTGATCAGTATCCCAACCGTTTTGATAATCTCCTCGATTGGCGTCTATACTTCCTAGCATACCAGCATCAGCTGCTACTTGCAATTCATGCTGAAAAGTATGTCCAGCCAAGGTAGCATGGTTTACTTCGATGTTTAACTTGAAATCTTTGTCCAAGCCAAAATGTCTCAGGAAGCCGATAACAGTTGCTGAATCATAATCATATTGATGCTTAGTTGGCTCCATCGGCTTGGGCTCTATAAAGAAAGTCCCTTTGAACCCATTTTTTCTTGCATAATCTCTAGCCATACCAAGAAATTGAGCTAAGTGCTCAGTTTCCCTTTTCATGTCAGTATTTAACAAAGACATATATCCTTCTCGTCCTCCCCAGAAAACATAATTTTCACCACCTAACTTAATGGTAGCGTCAATCGCATTTTTCACTTGGGTTCCTGCCCATGCCACTACATCAAAATTTGGATTAGTCGAGGCTCCATTCATGTAGCGAGGATTGCTAAATACATTAGCCGTACCCCAAAGTAATTTTACCCCTGTTTCTTTTTGCTTTTGAAGTGCATAGTCAGAAATGATCTCCATGCGTTTTTCATATTCTACCAAAGAGTTTCCTTCATCAATCAGATCGATATCATGAAAACAATAATAAGGAGCTCCAATTTTGGTGATAAATTCAAAGGCAGCATCCATTTTATCTTTTGCTCTTTGGATAGGATCTGGATTAGCATCCCAAGGATGGCTGATTGTTCCAGGACCAAATGGATCTCCACCTGTTCCGCAGAAGGAATGCCAATAAGCTATAGCAAATTTGAAATGTTCCTTCATCGTTTTTCCACCAATCATTCGATTAGGGTCATAATAACGGAAGGCCAATGGATTGTCGCTTTCTTTTCCTTCGTAGGAAATTTTGTCAATCCCTTTAAAATAGGTTTTCGTCATAATAGGTTTATTTAGGTTTGTCTTCAGTAATTATAAGGCCATTTTTTGGATTCCCTCCAGGCACTTATGCCAACGGGAATAAACTTCCTCATATGGTTCTATAAAATTCTCATTAGGCTCGAAAGTCTCAAGCAGTTCCAGTCCTTGAAAAGCTTCGGTTTCAGATCCATAAACACCAGCTCCTATTCCAGCTCCTCTAGCAGCTCCCTGAGCCCCATCGGTGTCATACAGCTCCAAGCTTACCTGATTCATGTGAATAAAAGCTTGCCTAAAAACTGGGCTTAAGAACATGTTTGCTTTACCAGCTTTGACTGTCTTAAGGTTCAGTCCCATATCTTTCATGATTCTAAATCCGAATGTCAAAGCTGAAACTATGCCCTCTTGGGCTGCTCTCATTAAGTGCCTTTTATCGTGTTTCAGTAAATCAAGCCCAAGCAGATGTGCTCCCAGCTGCTGATTCTGTAGAATTCTTTCAGCTCCATTTCCGAAAGGGATAAAAGTCAATCCCCCAGCCCCAATTCCAGCAGAATGGGCAAATTGATTCATCTCTTCATAATCTATTTTGGAAGCTCCCATAGCCTTTTTCACCCAGCTATTTAAAATACCAGTTCCATTGACACATAAAAGAACACCGTATGAAGGCTTTTTTTCTGTATGATTCACATGGACGAAAGTATTTACCCGTGATTTTGGGTCATATAAAGGTGTATCGCATACACCGTATACGGTACCGGAAGTCCCTGCTGTAGTAGCCAACTCACCGGGCTTTAGAACCTGCAATGAAAATGCATTATTAGGCTGGTCACCCGCACGGTAAGAAACAGGAACACCTTCTTCAATTCCTGTGAGTTGGGAGGCCTTGGAATTCACCTTCCCTTGCAATGAATAAGAAGGAACCACCTCTGGAATCCATGACTCAGCGATTTGGTAGTTTTTGAGTACCTGTTCACTTATTCCATTTTTCTTGAAATCCCAGAAAATTCCTTCAGAAAGACCCGTTTCAGAAGTTAGAATTTCCCCAGTCAATTTCATGGCGATAAAATCACCAGGCAACATCATTTTGTGAATTTTTGCTGCCAACTCGGGCTGGTTTTCTATTACCCAGCGCAACTTGGATGCAGTAAAATTACCCGGAGAATTAAGCAAATGAGAAAGGCAATATTCCTCCCCTATTGTTTGAAAAGCTTTTTCTCCAATTGAAACAGCTCGGCTATCACACCAGATAATGGAGGATCGTAAGACGTTCTGGTCTTTATCAACCAAAACCAATCCATGCATTTGATAGGCAATTCCAATTCCTTGAAGCTCACCTTTTTTGACTTGAGCCTCCTTAATTACAAAGTTGCTAGCCTGCACCACATATTTCCACCACATTTCAGGGTCTTGTTCTGCCCAACCTGATTCAGGTGAATCAATGGGCATTTCCTGGCTCGGGAAGGCCTTTGATATTAAAGATTTCCCTGTATCGGCATCCAAAAGAGACGCTTTAACAGAAGAACTGCCTAAATCAAGTCCTAATAATAATTTTCTCATCTCTTACCAGAATACTATGTAAAGAGCGGCAATGATTCCAGAAATGATGAATGCCCCAATCTTGAAACCTGGGCTTGTCTTGAACAATGCCTTATTGATTTCAATGCTGTTTGGATGATCTTTTCCTTTTCCTTCTACCAAACTGATAATAATCATCAAGGCAGCAAGTATCAAGAATACCACACCCATTCTATCAATGAACGGTAAAGCAGGGAACACTACTTTCAAAACTATGGATAGTGGGATACTTAATCCTGCGCCCACTAAAGCTGCATTGGAAGTAGTTTTTTTCCAGAAAACTCCGAAGAAGAAAATAGCGAAAACTCCCGGACTGATAAATCCGGTATATTCCTGAATGAACTGGAATGCCTGATCCAATTGACCCAATGCTGGAGCTACCAATGCAGCAATAAAAAATGCTACTCCTGCCGTAATCCTTCCTACAGAAACCTGCTTGGACTCAGATGCATTTTGACCAAAGTACTTCTTGTAGATATCCATGGTGAAAATAGTAGAGGTACTATTAGCCATAGATGCCAATGATGACACAATTGCAGCAGTCAAAGCAGCAAAGGCCAAGCCCTTTAGACCCACTGGGAGTAATTGTAATAAAGTAGGGTAAGCTCTATCTGATTTGATCAAGCCAGTACCAGGATCTTTCATGGATTCTATGAATGTCGCATCCAGACCATTATTGACAATTACCAAGGCTGCAATTCCAGGGATCACCACGATCAATGGCATCAATAATTTCAAGAAACCTGCGAAAATCATCCCCTTTTGAGCTTCATCCAAACTTTTTGCGGCCAATGCTCTTTGGGTAATGTATTGGTTAAAACCCCAGTAACTTAAATTGGTAATCCACATACCGCCAACCAAGACTGAAATTCCCGGAAGGTCAAGATAAGCATCTCTTGTTCCGCCCTGACCATCAGGAATCATCATTTCACCTTTCGATAAAATCATAGAAAAATGTCCAGGAACCTCTTTTCTTAATAAGCCAATGCCTTCCCAAGCATCTCCTCCGCCTACCATTTGAAGCGCGATATAGGTAGTAGCCAAGCCACCCACAATCAAGAATACCACTTGCACTACATCTGTCCAAGCAACTGCTTTTAATCCTCCGTAAATGGAGTAAATCATCGCAAACAAAGCCAGACCTATAATTCCATAAACCAAAGGAACATTCAGAATGGTATTTAAGCTTAGTGCGCCTAGATATAAAACTGAGGTAAGATTGACAAAAACATACAATAAAAGCCAGAAAATGGCCATGGTAGTACGCACTCTGGTATCATATCTATCCAGCAAGAATCCTGGCATGGTGTAAATACCTTTCTTGATATAAACTGGCAAAAAGAATATCGCTACGACTAAGAGAGTCGCTGCTGCCATCCACTCATAAGTAGAAATGGCAAGACCAAGGGCAAAGCCTGATCCAGACATCCCTATAAATTGTTCCGCGGAAATATTGGAAGCAATCAAAGAAGCTCCAACTGCCCACCAAGGGAGTGCTTTAGAAGCAAGAAAGTAATCAGAGGAGTTTTTTACGTGACCTTTTTTTTCTTGAGAAACAAAAAGCCCCATTCCGATAATCAATAGACAGTATCCTATAAATACCGCCAGGTCTAAGGGTTCTAAGAGCATAATTTAAATAGGTTGGGTTTTATGGTTAATTCCTTTAATACAAAAAGGTGTTTGGTTTGATTAAAGCGATAAATATAAGATTTTAGAAGAAAGGTCTTCATTTTATTCTTTCATTTTAAGCAAGAATCATAAAATGTTTTCCAGAAAATCAGGAAGATTTGGATCAAATTTTTGATTTTCAATTTGATGGATCATACTGATACCCGTGACATTGCTGACCCAAACCAAATCAGCATTCAATAAGTCAGTCTGTCCAAACTCTCCCTCATTTACTTCAAATCCCATTTGAGCTAATTTTTCAATTAAAACTCTCCTTCCCACACCATCAATACAACCCGTCGATAGAGATGGCGTGAAAATCCTTCCATCCTTCATCCAAAAAATATTGGATGTACTACCTTCAGAAATATTTCCAGTATTATCCATTAAAATCAATTCATCCAGGCCCTTTTTCACCTTTTCTTGATTGGCAAGGACATAGGGAAGCGCTGAAATTGTTTTAAGTGAGGAAAAAGCATTTCCGACCAGAAATATACTATCAGAAAAACCGGCAATTTCCTTCAACTTCGGTGCTGCATGAAAAGACTGAAAGTGAAGTACCTGGGACACTAAATTACTCTCAGGGCTATATTTTCCCAATCCCTCTCGATAAACAGTCCACCTTATTCTAAGCGGTTTTCCACTTCCGTAAAAATCCGCTAAATGTGTAATTTCTGTTGCCGGAATTTTAAAATCTTCAAATCCTAGTAAAGTCAAGCCGGATGAAAGCCTTTCGCAATGGTAATCCCAAAACCTGATTTGCTCTCCATCATAGACCATTGTTTCAAAAAGACCATCTCCAAAATACATGGCTCGATTGGGAATCCTTCCCATGGGATCGGATAGCCATGTCTCAGAATCGGAAGATTTATAAAGAACTGTTTCAAAATCGCTCATAGCCTTGTACGTAATCGGACATTATTCTAAACTGTCTATTTAGAATGGAGTTAAATTTTAAGAATTGAGAAATAATATGCCTCTAAAATGGCCATTAATTGGCAATTTTAGGCGATAGTTACAAATAGATTTGACTTTAGCACCAAAATTGGATATTTCGGGCAATGGCTGGAAAAAGTAGCATTTTTGATATGATAGGACCTGTAATGATTGGCCCATCTTCATCGCACACGGCAGGAGTTGTAAGGATAGCAAGAGCTGCTATTAGAGTTCTTGGCTCCAAGCCAGATCAAGCACAAGTTGTATTTTATAATTCATTTGCCAGAACCTATGAAGGCCATGGCAGTGATAGAGCCATCATTGGAGGACTAATGGACTTTAAAACCGATGATGAGAGAATAAAAGATGCCTTAAAAATTGCAGAGGAAATAGATTTTAAATACCAGTTTAAATCGATCGGTAATTCATCTGTGCATCATCCTAATACGATTAAACTCCTTTTAACTAAAGGAGAAAAGAAAGTAGAAGTAGTTGGAGAAAGTTTAGGAGGAGGCGTGATTAATATTGCTGAGGTGGATGGTTTTGTTGCCAATTTCTCTGCTCAGATGCACACATTGATCATCAAAGCGCAAGATGTATCAGGAGCTATTGCTTTCATCTCTTCGGTTATAGCTCAGGAAAAAGCCAATATTGCTACTATGTCGGTGTCGAGAAAAGGCAAAAACGACCTGGCCTGCCATGTAATTGAAATGGATTCCGGAATCAACCCAATCACTATTGAATACCTGAAATCACTCCCCTGGATAAAAGAATTAATTTACATACCAGATATTGACCTTTAACTCACCACATGAAAAAGTTTATACTTAGTATTATTTGGGTTATTGGTTGTTATTTTTCTGCAATGAGCCAAGATGTCTCCGGAGCCTATGATCTGGAAACAGCTGTTCAAATTGCTTTAGAGAACAACCTCTCCCTCAAAAGATCAGAACTGAACCAACTCAGCAATGAAGCTACCCTTCTTCAAAACAAAGGAAGTAGATATCCTTCATTCCAGACAGGCGCTAGCTCAGGATATAGATGGGGTAGATCCATCAACCCGGTTACAAACCTCTTTGAAACCCAAAGGATCGGTAACATCAACTTATTCGCCAACTCCAATGTCAGTATTTTTGCTGGAGGAAGAATCAACAGCTCAATCAATCAGGCACAAGCTGACATCGAGGCGGGTTTGTACAATATTGAAGCAACCAAAAATGATATCACCCTGAATGTGATCAATTTGTTTGTGAATGTTGTCTTCAACCGAGAGCAAGTGAATATTGCTGAAAATCAATTGAAAACAACAAAGGATCAGCTGGCAAGAACCACTCGTTTGGTAGAGGCTGGTTCTCTTCCCCTTTCAGATCAATTGGATTTACAAGCTCAAAATGCTACTAATGAACTGGAAGTAATCAATGCAAAAAATTCGCTTAGGATAGCAAAGTTAAATCTGGCCCAAGCGATGCAAATTCCTTTCACGGATGAATTCGAGGTAATTGAACCTAAATTCGAAATCAACGAATCTCTAATGGCAACTGAAAATCCTTCTCAGATTTATGAAAGTGCCTTAGCAATTATGCCAGAATTAAAAGCAGCTGAGAAAAATATTGAAAGTGCAGAATATGGAGTAAAAGCAGCAAGAGGAGCTTTTTTACCAACCTTAGGCATTGGAGCCAATGTTTTCTCTAACTATGTGGACAGAGGAATCCCTGGGAGAGAACTCGATGCATTCACCACTCAGATAGAAAACAACCTTTCTCAGTCTGTGAATTTGCAATTGAACATTCCCATCTTTTCTCAATTAAGCAATAAAGCATCTCTTCAGCGAGCAAGAGTACAGAGGCAACTTGCTGAAGTAACTGAAATAGAAGTTAAAAATCAATTGAGACAGGATATTGAATCAGCATACACTTCAGCTTTGGCTGCTCAGCAATCCTACTCTGCTTCTGTGACTAGAGTGAAAAGCTTGGAGGAATCATTTAGAATAGCACAGCAAAGATTTGATCTAGGCGCTATTAATTCAGTTGATTTTCAAGTGGCTCAAGCCAATTACTTCAATGCTCAGGCCGATTTATTGAACGCTAAATACACCTATATTTTCAGAGTAAAAGTCCTTGATTTCTATCTAGGAAACCCTATCAACCTTAACTAAGCCATGGCTAATAAAAAATCAAATAAACTCCTTTACTACCTACTTGGAATAGTAGGTGTTATCATCGTTTTTGCAATCATCGGCCGTGCGGCAGGATGGATTGGTGGGGAAAAAGTCACCAATGTAGAAGTAGCTTCAGTTGGAAAAAATTCCATCATTGAGAAGGTAAGTGCCTCCGGAGAAATCCAGCCGGAAATTGAAGTAAACCTTAGCCCGGATGTTGCCGGTGAAATTATAGAACTTAATGTCGCTGAAGGTGATTCTGTAGAAATCGGTAAACTTCTAGTGAAAATCAGACCTGATAATTTTGTTTCAGCACTAGATAGAAGCCGTGCAAACTTGAACCAGCAATTAGCCAATTTGGCACAGGCTAAAGCAAGTCTTCAGAGAGCAGAAGCACAGTATACCAGAAGTGAACTGGAATACAACAGACAAAAGAAACTTTATGAGCAAAAGGCTATCTCAGACTCCGAATTTGAGCAGGCTCAGGCGAATTACATCACAGCACAAAAAGACTTAGAAGCAGCAAAGCAAAGCGTAGTGGCTGCAGAATTTGTTGTGAAAAGTTCTCAAGCTACTGTAA
Source organism: Algoriphagus sp. UBA3586 (assembly GCF_002376385.1). Taxonomy (NCBI): domain Bacteria; kingdom Pseudomonadati; phylum Bacteroidota; class Cytophagia; order Cytophagales; family Cyclobacteriaceae; genus Algoriphagus; species Algoriphagus sp. UBA3586. The sequence continues at coordinate 61,750 of NZ_DFMT01000026.1, forward strand.
ACGAAGCGGCTGAAAATTTACGATTAACCAACGTTTATTCCCCGGTAAGCGGAATTGTATCCAATCTTTTGGTAGAAAAAGGTGAGCGTGTTGTTGGAACACAACAAATGGCGGGTACTGAAATGCTAACCATAGCTGACCTTTCCAGAATGGAAGTAAGGGTAGATGTAAATGAGAATGATATTGTTCGATTGAGCAAGGGTGATACGACCATTATTGAAGTAGATGCCTATTCTTTCTCAGGAAAAAAATTCAAAGGAATAGTAACTAGCATTGCAAACACAGCGAATACCAAACCTTCAGCAGATGCAGTTACGGAATTCGAAGTGAAAATCAGAATTCTCAATAGTTCTTATGCTGATTTGGTCGCAGCTGGAAACAAATATCCGTTTAGACCAGGGATGACAGCCGCTGTGGAGATCATCACCAATCAAAAAGAAAACGTGTTATCTCTTCCGCTTTCTGCAGTTACCACAAGAGAAGATCAATTGGATACTTTGGCGGACGGTTCTACCAAAATGCGTGAATTGGTATTTGTGATGCAAGATGGAGAGGCGAAAATGAAGACAATCAAGACTGGTATTTCTGATTTCCAAAACATTGAGGTATTGGAAGGTTTACAGGAAGGAGATCAAGTCATTTCAGGTCCATATTTCGTGGTGAGCAAAGAACTGAAGGACGGTGATAAAGTAAGCAAGCAAGAAGGTCCGAAACCTGCTGTTAAAAAATAACATCAGCACTTATTAATTGAAGCTCCGGTATTAATCGGAGCTTTTTTTATGCCTGATTTTTCCAATGGCGGAAGTTTAGGGTGTTTAAAGTTTCTTTCATCAGTAAAGTACTTCCTATATTGGAAAAAAGAATTTTCTCAAATGCTCACCCTATTCCAAAACGCTGAGAGATTTAGCAGCAACATCGCCATCATTGACGCTAAAGGCTCTTATAATTACCAAGAGTTATTGACAGAGGCCCAAAATTTAGCCGGCATCCTACTTCAAGGACAACCTGATTTGAATCAGACACGCGTGGCATTTATGGTTTCACCTGGGTTTGATTATGTCAAAACCCAATGGGCTATATGGATGGCTGGTGGTATTGCTGTTCCGCTTTGCATCAGCTACCCTCTTCCCTCCTTGCAGTATGTAATGGATGATACAGAAGCAGAAATTTTGCTTTTTGGAAATGAATATCAGGAAATCTTAACTCCGATTGTAGAAAAAGGAAACATTCGAAGTTTAAATATTGAGTCTTTAACCGAAAATAAATCCCATAGCACAAATCTCCCTGAAATCTCCTTGACACGAGGTGCTATGATCCTGTACACTTCCGGCACCACCAGTCTTCCTAAAGGCGTGCTAACTACTCATGCTAATATTGAAGCACAAATTTCAACATTGGTAAAGGCTTGGCATTGGAGTCAAAACGATTATACTCTGGGGATTTTACCACTTCACCATGTACATGGAATCATCAATGTTTTAGGTTGCTGCATGTGGTCAGGTGCCTGTATTCAGTTTATTCATCCATTTTCAGTAGAAGAGGTCTTGAAAGCATTTATTCAGACAAGAATTAATGTTTTCATGGCTGTACCTACAGTGTATTTCAAACTCATTCAAGCAATTGAATCATTCTCAGAATCGGATCAAAAAGAATTGAAGGAGAAAATGAAGGGTTTCCGTCTGATGGTTTCAGGATCAGCCGCTCTACCTGTCTCAGTTATGGAAAAATGGAAAAGCCTATCGGGGCATTATTTGCTGGAACGTTACGGAATGACTGAAATCGGAATGGCCCTAAGTAATCCTTACCTGGGAGAAAGAAGAGCCGGTCATGTTGGCTTCCCGCTACCGGAGGTTCAAATAAGGATTGTGGATGAAAACAATAAAGAGATAGAACTAGGCGACTCGGGAGAAATACAGGTAAAAAGCCCCTGCGTTTTTAAAGAATACTGGAGGAAACCAGAAGCAACAAATAAAGCCTTTACCTCAGATGGTTGGTTCAAGACCGGAGATATAGCTACCATCGAAGATGGATATTATAAATTACTGGGGAGAGATTCCGTGGATATCATCAAATCCGGTGGTTATAAAATATCAGCTCTGGAAATAGAGGAAGTGCTTCGTAAACATCCTCTAATCAAAGATTGTGGAGTAATAGGTATTCCGGATGAGGAATGGGGAGAGTTGGTAGCAGCTGGAATTGTTTGCTCAGAGGCTATCCAAAAAGAAGAACTAATATCCTGGCTGAAAGAACGACTCCCCGCTTATAAAATCCCAAGAAACTATATACAGCTCGAAGATTTGCCAAGAAATGCCATGGGTAAAGTGACCAAAAACGAACTTAAAAAACTCTTCTGATATGATTTACGGATTAGCTTTACTCGCATTTTCATTTTTGATGGGCCAGTGGGCAGGAGAAATATTGGGTTCTATTTTGGGTATAGATGCAAATGTAGGGGGAGTCGGCTTTGCCATGATTATTTTATTGCTCTGCAAAGAATGGTTAACAAAAAGGAATCTTCTGGATTCAGAAATGAACTTTGGTATTAATTTCTGGGGAAAGCTTTATATACCTGTGGTAATTGCCATGGCAGCTAGCCTCAACGTGAAATCAGCCTTATCATCAGGAATATTGGCCATTTTAGCTGGAGTAATTCCAGTGATTCTAGCCTTTTTTGCATTCAAGCTTTTGATTGAAAACTTCAAGCCTAGAACCGATGCAGGAACTATTTAAAGTAATCGATCAAAATGGGCTGATTTTAGCATTTTTACTGATTGGGCTCCTTTATTTTATTTCGGATTGGTTAAGTCGAGCAATTTTCAAGCGTAGAATACCTGGCTCTGCAATAGCAATTTTTGCTGGATTGGGCTTAGGATATTTGGGAGGTTTGATTACAAATGGAAACAAGGGTCTTGCTGACCTAGAGCTTTTTAAAGGAGTTGGTTTTCTGGGAGGCTCAATGTTTAGAGACTTTACTATCGTTGCTACAGTCATGGGTGCCAGTTTCTTTCTAATCAAAAAGAGCGGTTGGATTGGCCTTGCATCTCTTATCACCGGTACATTGGTATTTTTTATTGCAGGAGTACTCATTGCCTGGACCTTTGGATACCGAGATGCTGTCAGTTTATGTACAATTGGTGCCGGGGCATGTACCTATATTGTTGGACCAGTCACGGGAGGAGCCTTGGGAGCCAGTTCCGAAGTAATTGCCCTGAGCATTGCAACGGGAGTTGTAAAAACTATCGCTGTCACTGTTTTGACTCCCATTTTTGCCAAAAGAATCGGGCTTGATAACCCTACTGCGGCTATAGCATATGGAGGAGTAATGGGGACTTCAAGTGGAGTGACTGCAGGTCTAGCAGCAACAGATCCTAAACTTGTTCCTTATGGAGCAGTTTCAGCCACCTTCTATACAGGCTTAGGCTGTTTACTTTGCCCTTCCCTTTTCTACCTCATTCTGGAATTATTAACAGCTTCCTGATTGTTAAAGGATCAAGAATTCTAGATAAAATGGAATTAAGAATTAAAAACATGGTTTGCCACAGGTGCATTGAGGCAGTTAAAAGTCTGTTGCAAGAGCATAATATCCCATTCAGTAGCATTCAGTTAGGAACTGTCACTTTAGATTCAGAAATCTCAACATCGTCAAAAAATCAGCTAGCTGGTGATTTGTCAGGATTAGGTTTTGAATTATTGGAGGAACCCAAATCCATCCTAATTTCTAAAATCAAAGCTATAATCATCAAAGAAATTCATCAGGCAGAGGGAGAAAGAAAAGTAAATTTCTCTCAATTAATTTCCAGCGGATTACAACATGATTACAGTTATCTGAGTAGGCTTTTCTCCTCAGTAGAAGGAATTACCATAGAAAAATATATTTCAAAACAGAAAATTGAAAAAGTGAAAGAACTTCTTTCCTATGAAGAACTGAATCTCTCTGAAATTGCCTATCAGTTGGATTATAGTAGTTCCTCATACCTTTCTGCCCAATTTAAAAAGGAGACAGGCATGACACCCAGTGAATTTAAAAATTCCAGGAAAATCTCGAGGGTTTCCTTGGATAGCATTTAACTAGAAAAGGCAACTAGGTCAAAATTTTGATAAAAACTGCCAAAATTTTGTAAGCTGTTTTTTTAACTATTATCTGACATTTGAAGCATGAAAAATACGGTAATTCATCAATCAACCTTCCCAGTTACGGGCATGACCTGTGCGGGATGTGCTTCCAGTGTTGAAACTATCCTTTCACATACTGAAGGTGTACAATCAGCTTTGGTAAATTTTGCCACAAACACGGTCCAAGTAAAGTATTCAGATGAAGTCAGCCCTCAGGGATTGCATGAAGCGCTTTTAGCAGTCGGTTATGGATTAATTTTGGATTCTGAAAATCTCCAGAAATCCGTAGACGAGGAACAGGATAAAAAATACCAGAAGGCCAAAAGACAAACCATAGGATCCGCCATCCTGAGTATTCCTGTCTTCATTTTGGGTATGTTTTTTATGTCCTGGGAACCAGGAAAATGGATTAGCATGGCTCTTTCTGTACCAGTTCTATTTTACTTTGGCCAGACATTTTTTATCAATGCCTATAAGCAGGCAAAGCATCGCAAGGCTAATATGGATACGCTTGTCGCATTAAGTACCGGTATAGCTTTCCTTTTTTCATTTTTCAATACTATTTATCCTCAATTCTGGACTTCAAGAGGCTTGGAAGCCCATGTTTACTATGAGGCAGCAGTGGTGATTATCACCTTTATTTCGTTTGGAAAAATGCTAGAGGAGAAAGCCAAATCCAGTACATCTTCCGCTTTGAAAAAACTTATGGGTCTCCAACCCAAAACAGTTCACCTTGTTAAAGATGGAAACGAGGTAGAACTAGGCATAGAAGAGATGCAGGAGGGAGATATTTTATTGGTTAAACCTGGCGAAAAAGTACCCGTAGATGGGCAATTAACATCTGGTGAGTCCTACATTGATGAAAGTATGATCAGTGGAGAACCCATTCCGATTTCCAAAAAAACGGGCGATAAAATCTTTGCAGGAACCATCAATCAAAAAGGAAGCTTCCAGTTTATTGCTGAAAAAGTAGGCTCTGACACTCTCTTAGCCCAAATCATCAAAAGGGTACAGGAAGCTCAGGGAAGTAAAGCACCTATTCAAAAGCTGGTAGATAAAATTGCAGGAGTGTTTGTCCCAACAGTCATTGCGATCTCCATGCTAACATTTACCATATGGATGCTAGTTGGAGGTGATGAAGCCTTTACCCATGCTTTATTAACTTCTATTGCTGTTCTGGTCATAGCTTGTCCGTGTGCTTTAGGATTGGCCACTCCTACAGCCATCATGGTTGGGATGGGTAAAGGAGCAGAGAACAATATTCTTATCCGAGATGCAGAAAGTCTTGAAATTGGACATCGGGTTAACACCTTGGTATTGGATAAAACTGGGACAATTACAGAAGGAAAACCTAGCGTTACCGATATCAAATGGCTTCGTTCAGAGGATGTCACAGAGGAAAATTTATCATTGCTCTTCGCTATTGAATCTCAATCTGAGCACCCACTTGCGGGGTCTATTGTCAACTATTTAAAAACCCAAGAAATTCAGGGTACTAAAATCGCTCAGTTTGAAAGTATTACTGGGCTCGGAATAAAAGCTATTCATAATGGAGAAACCTATTATGTCGGAAACCAGCGCTTGATAGAAAACAATAATATTGTTTTGGATGGCGATTTGAAATCAGAAGCTAATTCTTGGAAAGATCAAGCTCAAACTGTGGTTTATTTTGCGAATTCCAATCAAGTTTTGGCCATCATTGGAATAAAAGATCAAATCAAAGCCAGTTCAAAATCCGCAATCCATCAACTCCAAAAATCAGGGATAGAAGTTCACATGCTAACGGGCGATAACCTACAAACAGCCGAAGCTGTTGGGAATGAACTTTCTATCACAAATATCCGCGCGGAGGTACTTCCATCTGATAAATCTGAATATGTTAAAAATCTGCAGGCTCAGGGAAAGGTGGTTGCGATGGTTGGTGATGGTATCAACGACTCGGAAGCTCTTGCCCAGGCGGATATCAGCATTGCTATGGGCCATGGTTCAGATATTGCTATGGATGTAGCCAAGATGACGTTGATTACATCAGATTTGGAAAAAATCTCTCAGGCCTTTAAACTTTCGCATCTGACTGTAATGGGAATTAGACAGAATTTATTTTGGGCTTTTATTTATAATCTCATTGGAATACCTATCGCCGCAGGATTACTTTATCCCATCAATGGTTTTTTATTAGACCCAATGATTGCTGGAGCGGCGATGGCCTTCAGTTCCGTATCAGTAGTATTAAATAGTCTTAGACTTAAAAGAATTCAACTAAATTGAAATATGATTAAATCAGGGCTTTCTTAAAATTTGTCAAAACACTTCTTTTAAATGAGCAATTCCTGTAGCATATGAATTTTGGACCGCGTTTTGGAAGTAATTATTGTACTAAGCCATTTTTACTTAAATGAAATCGAGCATATCGGAGCCGAAACACACTGGAATGACCCCATGGTTAGAGGGAAATATGCGAGATTCCATGTGACCTTTAAAAATCAAATTATAAACACATGAAAATATTATGAAAAAGATAGCATTAACCTTACTTGCTGCCATTTTTGGCTTTCAAGTATTCGCCCAACAAATTCAGCAAGTTCCTTTGATTGAGGTTGAAGGATTTGCAGAAAGACTTATTTCCCCTGACGAGGCAGTTTTTAATATTATGCTTGAAGAAAAAGGCATGAAAGTTAGTGATGCCACCAAAATCCTCAATAACAAAACTCAACGCTTAGCGGACCTTCTCAAAAAAGCCAAGATTAAGGACTATAAATTAATTGCAGACAATTACTCTGTAGATATTAATAGAATTTACCGAAGTGGGGTTTCCAGAGACAGTGGTTATGTTGCCAGACAGACACTCAGGATTGTCACCGGAAGTAAAAATGAAGACTTGCAAAAAATAGCAGAGGCTATCCAAGAATCAGGAGATATGAGTTTTAATTTAAGCTTTCAGGTATCAGAAACTGCTCAAAAATCACTCGAGAATTCCTTATTGACCGATGCTTTGAGAAATGCACAATCCAGGGCTCTCCTTATTGCAGAAACTTTAGGGATAAGAAATATTTCTGTTTACCATGTAAGTGTGGACTCTCCTCCTAGCCCAGGTCCTATGTTTAGAATCATGGCAGATCAAGCCAGCGAGCAATCCCAAATAAAACTGGCTCCGGATAGTCAGAAGATTAATCGGAGAGTTTATGTCAAATACACTTATTAAATCTAAGAGGCTGTCTCAAAAGTGCATTTTGTCACATTGAGCGAAGTCGAAATGTAGGCCACAACGATAGGAAATGCCTTCGACTCCGCTCAGACTGACATTAGATTTATTTATGAGACAGCCTCTTTTTCTTTTTGATCAGCGGTTGGACCTTTGATATCATTTTGAGGATATTAGACTTCGAAACATCACCCCTATCAAACCATGCGCTACGGAATATTCTTTCTATTTGCCTTTGGCCTATTTGCTTGTCAAAACAACGTCACTGTAACTACAGAGATCACAAAATGGCCTGATGATAAATCAGGAGCAATTTCAGTCACTTACGATGATGGGATTATCAATCAATTTACCATCGCCAAACCTATCATGGATAGTTTGGGGCTTCCTGCCACATTTTACATCATTACAGGAAAAGTAGATGGATCCGGTAAGGGAAAATTCATAGGAAGAGACCCCAAAGAAATAATTAAAGAAACCGCCAATATCCCCACTGATTCAACTAACTTCTTTGAGCGAGCCTCTCTAATTGCATTTACAGGCACCTCTGAGGCGGAGGATTATCATGCTAGAGTTGGTTCTCTATTCGAGCAAGGAAAAGTAAAAGAAGCATATCTTCTACTGGATGAAGGCTACCAAAAAATACGGGAAGGCAAAATGAAAAACACCAATGACGTAGTATTTCATAACAATGTGGAAGATACTACCACTTGGGATCAGTATAAATCTTATGCCGCACAGGGACATGAGATAGCTTCACACACTGTCACACACCCCAGGTTAGCAGTTCTTGACGAAATAAACATGCTGTATGAGTTGGAGCAGAGTAAAGCTGATCTTCTCCAATTTATAGGAGAAGAATCAATCTTTAGTGCGGAGGGGCCTTATGGAACAGAGAATGAACGGGTCATGGAATACGCTCATAAGATTTATCCTTCTTTGAGAAATAGAATGCCTGAAGATTGGTTGGAGGAAATTAACCGAGGAAGCAAAATGACTCCTGGCGAATCAAATAAAGAATATGTGCAATGGCAAAGAGGCCCCGTAAGCAAAATTGGAATTGGTGAAATGAAATCTTGGATAGATACAGTTATGAAGCACGATAATACATGGTTGGTTTTAGTTTTTCATGGTGTTGAAAACTTAGGTTGGGAACCTAAAACAAGAAATGAACTAGTGGAATATTTTTCCTACATGAAGGCAAATGAAAATCAATTATGGATCGCCACATTCAGGGATGTCACCAAGTTTTTGAGAGCAAGAATGAATAGTGAAATCAGTACTAGTATTGAATCGGACAAAAAGATTCAAATTTCACTAAAATCTGAACTAGACCCCGCTATCTACAGTATTCCACTTACACTGAAGACCTATCTTCCTTCTAACTGGAAAAATGTTGAGTTAGGAAATAGCGGAGAGAAAATAGAGATTAAAGAGGATGAAAAAGGAAAGTACATCAGCTACAACTTGCAGCTAGGTAATTCTATCGAATTCAACAGGGTAGATTAATCAAAATATCTGTAGCAATAAGGCAATTACTCCGATCACTAATCCTAAAATAAATGCCTGATAAGCATGTCTCAACAATTTGTATTTATGATTGAGCACCATGCTTTGGTAGTATAAGGAAGTGGACATTTGATCCTGAATTTCGTCCTTGGATTTCAAAGTTTCATTGAGCTCTCTCAAGTATTCATCTTTGGTAAATTCTGAGACGGAGCCAAAGAAAATGACTGATCGCTTTTCAACAGATTGGTTTGATTTGCCAACTATCTTTGGTTTTGCTGCCTGAACAGCCAAGATAGTAGATGTCAATGAAGTAAGAATAAAAACTACCAAAGGGATTAACATCACCAAATTGGACATGTCTATTTGATTGGAAACTGATCCGTATCCAACCAGGGCTACCATAGATGAAATCACTAATGCATTGATACTGATGATAATATTTGCCTTGTTATCAGCTATTTTCAAAAGTTGAGAATTGTTATTAAAAGTAACTCTATAAAAGGTCTGCCTCTCACGAGATGTTTTCTCAGTTTTTACATTTTGGTAAATCTCTTCTTCCATGTTGGCTAAATATTGAGTCAATTTAACAATTTTTCTCGGCAGAAAACCAAATTAAATTCTCCGAAACTATCAACCTATAATTAGATATCAAAAGATCAAAAGCCCATTTTCCCTTAATATTTGCCAAACTTCAGATTCGGCCAATTCGGAAAAATCTCCCAATTTTTCTTCATAATCCTCCTTGATAGATTTCAGCCTTTGAAGCTGATTTTGATAGCCGACATTCTCCAAAAAAGAGTAAACCCATTCCGCAAACTCCTCAGGTAACTCCAAGGCAAAATCCTCTTTCTTACCTGAAAAAATGAGTTCAGCAAAACCTTCCTCTTCTGAAGGCACTAATTCAGGCTGCTCACCTATCCAAATTATTCTTTGCTGATCTTTCAAAAGAAACTGCTCTTCCTGAAGCTCTTTTTCTATATATCTCTTGGGAATACTGCTTGAAGGTACTTGATGATCAAACCACTGATGAAGCGGAACGTCAAATCCTATTCCATGCATGTAATTGAAGAGTGATTTCCTCAATCCCTCTCCAAAAAGATCATGATCTGCTCCCGTTGGGTCCTCATGCTGCAACTCATTATTAGCAAAGCGACCCAGTCCTGAAACAGCATTTTTCACTTTAAATAAATCTGGTGCCAAGCCAACTGGACTGTGAGCAGTCATGGCGAATCGGTGCCAAAAACCTGACTGCAATACCCCACTTTCAAACAGCTGTCGAACCATTTCCAGAGAATCAATGGTTTCCTGGGCAGTTTGAGTAGGAAATCCATACATCAAATAAGCATGAACCATAATCCCTGAATGGGTAAAGTGATTGCAAACTCTTGCCACTTGCCCAACTGTCACGCCTTTTTTTATAAGCTCTAATAGCCTATCCGAAGCAACTTCCAACCCGCCTGATACTGCTATGCATCCTGACGCCCGTAAGAGCTTGCAAAGATCAGCGGTAAAACTGCTTTCAAAGCGGATATTGGTCCACCAAACTACCGATAGGCCTCTTCGTAAAATTTCAATAGCGAGATCCCTCATCAAAGCTGGAGGTGCAGCTTCATCTACAAAATGAAATCCATTCTGACCAGTCTGAGCAATGATTTCCTCTATCCTATCACAAAGAATGGAGGCATTGATGGGTTCGTAGCGTTGGATATAATCCAAAGAAATATCACAAAAAGTGCATTTACCCCAATAGCAACCATGCGCCAAAGTCAACTTATTCCACCTTCCGTCCGACCAAAGCCTATGCATGGGATTAGCCACTTCGATCACTGAGAGATATTCTCTCAAGTGCAAGTCACTGTAATCTGGAGTTCCGGTTTCTCGCTGGGGAATATCTTTTACAGCAGAATTATTTATAAATCTCACTGCACCACTCTGCCGAATAAATGTTCTTTTTAATTCATCAACTGGTCTTTTGCCATCCAGATATTCCAATAACAACTTGACAGGAGCCTCTCCATCATCCAAAGTGATAAAGTCAATATAATCAAATACCCTTGGGTCTTTCAAGGATCTTAGCTCTGTATTGGGGTATCCCCCTCCCATCCATACTTTGATATCAGGATAAGCCTTTTTTATAAACTGACCGCATTTTAAAGCTCCATATAAATTCCCCGGAAAAGGAACAGAAAAGGCAATTGATTTTGGATTGACATCTTTGATTTTGGCGTCTAAAATTTGACACATCCACTCATCCAAAAGTCCACTGGGTTGCTTGAGTGCCTCGTCCATTTCGTCAAATTCTCTCGCACTCAAGCCTAATCTTTCTGCATATCTACTAAATCCAAAATTCGAGTCTATCGCCTCAGTAATCAGGTCTCCTATATCTTCCAAGTATAAGGTGGAAAGGTATCTGGCTTTATCCCGAATCCCTAAGGTTCCAAAAGCCCACTCCATATCATCCATTTGCTCAAAGCGGGAAGCCTCAGGAAGAAAATCACCCTCTACGACGGTGTATGCCAAAGTCGGGTTTTTATCCTGAAGAAATGCAATAACAGAATCAATGGTTTGCAAATACTTCTTCTTAAGCCTCAGGATTCTAGCAGAATTTTCAGACAGTTCAATCTGGCTTTGTTCAATTTGATGAAAAATCTGTCCTAAGCCCTCCACTGAAAAAATTTTCCAGATCAGTTCAATACCTAAATCCATCTGCTTGGATTCATATCCCAAGGTTTTTAAATATCCTTTGAGATAAGCCGTAGCGGGATAGGGCGTATTCAGCTGGGTAAATGGAGGAGTTATAAATAGAACTTGAGTCACTCTTTTTTTGATAGTTGCTGTCACAAAGATCCACTGATTTTTTGGGAAAAGACCAATTGGAAAGCAAATTCACTTTAAAAGACCTCATCTAATTTTTGTAAGTATCTTAGTGATTTGAAACAAGCAGCGATTTATGAGTAATAATGATATTCTGAGAACCCTTCGATTCACTTTCGATTTCAATGATTTTGAAATGATCGATCTTTTCAAAAAAGGAGGACTGGAAAGTACCAGAGAGGAAGTCAGCAACTGGCTTAAAAAAGAAGATGATCCTGAATACAAACAGATATATGACAAAGAGTTGGCTCATTTTCTAAATGGATTTATTGTTTTGAAAAGAGGCCAAAAGGACGGCGAAACTCCTGCAGCCGAGAAATCCCTGAATAATAACATGATATTAAGGAAACTGAAGATAGCCTTAAGCATGAAAGATCAGGATATGCTGGATGTCTTTGAGTTAAGGAAATTTCGGATCAGCAAACATGAATTGAGCGCGTTTTTCAGAAAACCAGACCAACATCAATACCGAGTATGTAAGGATCAGATTCTGAGAAATTTCCTCATGGGGCTACAATTGAAATTTAGAAGTACTGATTGATTTTGCCACTTATCCCTCGCTTTGATGAGTGATTCAACTTTTTCATGGATTCTATTTCCTTTTTTCGCAACTTAATGCTACACCCAAAATTGGAATCATGGATAAATTAAAGAAAGAGGATATACCTCAGGAAGTTTTTGACCTTTACGACTATTACGCACACAATAAACTGGATAGAAGGACTTTCATGGAAAAGCTTTCTGCTTATGCTGTAGGTGGAATTACCTTGGCTACTTTGATGAGCACCATGATGCCTGATTACATTACCAGTGCAACAGTTCAGCCAGATGATGAACGCATGCAGAGCTCTGATTATGTGCTTTACAATTCACCAAAAGGCGGAGGAGAAATCAGGGGATTGCTTTCCAAGCCATCAGGTTCAGGAAAATTTCCAGGAATTGTAGTCGTTCACGAAAATCGAGGCTTAAACCCTTACATTGAGGATGTTGGAAGGAGATGCGCAGTGGCTGGTTTTATTTCCATAGCACCCGATGCTTTATGGCCTCTAGGCGGATATCCAGGCAATGACGATGAAGGCAGAGAAATGCAGCGAAAAAGAGATCGGGATAGTATGCTGGAGGATTTTATCGCAGCCTATCATTACCTGAAAAACCATCCGGATTGTGATGGAAATGTTGGGGTAGTTGGATTCTGTTTTGGCGGTTGGATTTCTAATATGATGGCCGTGAAAATTCCTGATCTCGGTGCGGCAGTTCCTTTTTATGGAGGACAGCCATCGGCCGAAGAAGCAGCTCAGATCAAGGCACCATTACTAGTTCATTATGCCGAACTGGACGAGCGTGTCAATGCTGGATGGGAAGAGTATGAAAAAGCCCTCAAAGCCAATAATGTTGAATATACCATGCATATGTATCCGGGTGTCAACCATGGATTTCATAATAATACCACTCCTAGATATGATGAGGCAGCTGCTCAGTTGGCTTGGGACAGAACCATCGCCTTTTTCAAGGAAAAACTCAAATAAACTCCATAAACCAGATCAGAGAAAGGGCGAGATTCGCCCTTTTTCATTACTAGTTATGGAACTACCTGGGTAAAAACAGTCTTATATAACTTAGAATTACTTGTTTAAATAAAACTCTAACACATTTTTAATGAGAGATACCAAATCAAATCTTGCAGTCCTCGTAGATGGAGATAACGCCTCAGCCAAATTGATCAAAGAAATTTTGGAAGAAGTATCTAAATACGGGAAAGCAACCATTCGGAGAATTTATGGTGATTGGACTACTCCCCAAATGAATTCATGGAAAGAGGTCATCAACCTACATTCCTTTAGTCCTATTCAAAAGTTCGCATACACCACAGGAAAGAACTCTACAGATAGCTCTTTGATCATCGATGCGATGGATATTTTGCATAGCAATTCGGTAGATGGCTTCTGTATTGTATCATCCGATTCAGACTATACTGGACTTGCAAAAAGAATTCGGGAAGAAGGCATGTTTGTCATGGGAATAGGTCGTAGACTTACTCCACAGGCTTTTGTACAGTCATGTGAGATTTTCACTTTTGCAGAAAATCTGGGCGATGAAGTGGAAGATGAAAAGGATACAAGCAACAGAGATTCAAAAACATCAGAACAAACCAAAAAGCCTAATTCGAATCAGGAAGATTCAAGAAAAAAGAAATTCTCATCCAATTTGGATATGCATCTTATTGATCGTGCTTTTGAAATTTCATCAGATGAAGAAGAAGAAATTCACATTGCTAAAATCGGTGCTTCCCTCAGAAAAATAGACCCAAGCTTTGACCCTAGGTCTTATGGATTTAGAAACTTGACCGAACTATTCAAAAGCCTAGATAAATATATAGTGGTTAGAAATGAAGTAAATGGGTTGAATTATCCTTTAGTCAAGTTGAAAAATTAGAATTTCAAAAATCACTAATCCTCTTTCCCAAATATCAGGAAGTGTTGGATTTTCATGAATTTCCCGTTTTCAATGAATTTAAACCCATTAGCCTCCAATTCTTTCTTTGCTTGATCTACCGTCATTTTATGTAAAGGTTTTATTGGAATCCAAGCATCTTCTCCCCTATACTCAATCAGTAATAGTTTCCCATCGGGCTTTAAAGATTTTCGAATTGATTGCAGCATCTCCTTAGGGTACTCTAATTCATGATAAACATCTACCATAATCACTAAATCCACTGAATTAGCCGGAAGATTAGGTGAGGTGGCACTTCCCTTTATTGCCTCCACATTACTATAGCCTAGTTCTTTACTTTTTGACTTGAGATAGTCTATGGCTGGATCTTGAATTTCAACCGCGTATACTTTACCCTTTGGTACTTTTGGAGCGATACGAAAAGTATAATAGCCCGAACCCGCTCCAATATCCGCAACCACACTTTCCTCTGTTACCGGAAGATTTTTGATAGCTAAAGAAACACTTTCTTCCTGCTCTCTACTGTTTCTTTCTAGCCAGGCTTTTCCCTGAAAACCCATAATCAGGGAAATTTCACGACCCATGTAAATTTTACCCGAACCATCCCTACTTGGTGATTGGTATGTATAGGATGAACTTTCCTGGCAAAAAGCAGGAGAAAAAACCATCATTAGAAAACAGAGAGCTGATATAAATCTCATTTTAAGCTTTTGTAATTTTAAAAAGAACAAGGAAAAGCTTAGCATGTTTGAATCTCGATAACTGTTTTACAGTATTTCCAATAACCATTGGCAATTTTTCCACTTGTTCCTACCCATAGTTTTATCTAATTTCCAGCAAAGCTTCTATCTATGAAAAATACAATATTCATCCTGTTTTTATTCTTGAGCTCAAAAATCATTGCCCAAGTTCCATCTCAAAGTGAGCTAGAGCAAATGACATCTGACAATTGGCAATCAGGCGTCAAGCTCTTAAATGAAATAGTGGCTATGCCTAACGATGCGGTTTATCCTGAGCAAATAGAAGTCAATATTCTATGGTGCGAAAGACAGTTTGGTGAAAGAGCTTGGAGCTCAGAAAGATTAGATACAGGAGGAATTCCGCTTTTATTGGCTCAAAAGAATCAACCCGGGGCAACTCAAACTGTGCTTTTTTATTTCCACATAGATGGGCAGGCTGTGGATAGAAGTAAATGGCATCAAAAAGACCCTTACGTTCCTGAACTTAAGGTTCAAAATGACAAAGGGGCATGGGAAATCATCCCTATGGCGAAACTATTAGATGAATACGATCCTGATTGGAGAATATTTGCAAGATCCACTTCAGATGATAAAGGACCTTTTGCCATGTTTTTGACAGGTTGGGATGCTCTATCTAAAAATGGAATCTCACCCAATTACAATGTGAAGGTTATTTTGGATTTTGAGGAAGAACAAGGCTCTCCAAGACTACCAGGTGCTGTTAAGCAGTACAAAGATAAACTGAGTGCAGATTTGATGCTGATTATGGATGGACCAAGACATACCTCGAACCTGCCAACATTAAGCTATGGAGCAAGAGGAATCTCTGAAATGACTCTTACCACTTATGGTCCAAAAGTACCACAGCATTCAGGACATTATGGGAATTATGCACCCAATCCCGGCTTTCTTCTTGCGCAGCTATTGGCAAGTATGAAAGATGAAAATGGAAGAGTCACTATTCCTGGATTTTACGATGGAATTAATCTTAGTTCTGAGGAAAAGGCCATACTTGAGGCTGTCCCTGATGATGAGGCAGCTATCAAGAAACGTCTGGGTCTAGGAAGAACTGACCAGGTAGGCCAAAGCTATCAAGAAAGCATCCAATATCCATCCTTAAATATCAGAGGGATGCAATCTGCTTGGGTAGGTCCTGAAGCCAGAACTATAGTACCTGCAACAGCAATGGCTGAATTAGATATGCGTTTGGTTCCAGAATCCGATCCCGAAAGGCTTTTTGCCTTAATTCAAGATCACATCAAAAAACAAGGATTTCATATCATCAGCGATGAACCTACAGATGAGGAAAGGATGATGTATCCCAAATTGCTGAGAATGAATTATACCATTTCATACCAAGCATTTAGAACCCCTATGAATTCAGAGGCTGGAGCATGGTTAAGAAAAGCGATGGTGAGAGCTTTCGGGGAAGAGCCTATTCAAATCAGAATTTCTGGTGGAAGTATTCCAATTTCTCCTTTCGTAGATGCATTGGGAATACCGGCTGTGACTATCCCCACAGTAAATGCAGATAATAATCAGCACAGCCCCAATGAAAATATCAGACTGGGGAATTATAGAGAAGGAATCACAACAATTCTTAGCGTTCTTACCCAGCCTTTGCAATAAGGTTGGTTAAGAATTGCTCTTTCCTTTAATGCTGTATAGATATGGAGCTTTGTGAGAGCCTCCTGAAAAGAGCTTTTCATGCCTTTCCAAAATATCTAAGCTTAGCATTTTTCGTTGGAAATTAGCTCTATTCAATTTTTCTCCCAAAATAGCCTCATAAACATTCTGAAGCTCTTTCATGGTAAAGCGTGTAGGAAGTAAGTTTACTGATAACAGCTTTTGATCAAGATGTGCCCTTAAATGTTCTAAGGCTTTTTGAACAATAAAGCTATGGTCAAAAATTAAATCTGGAATTTCGTCTATTCCATACCATCCAATAGAATCTGATAAGGCATCAGGCTTAGGCTCTACTTTTTCATAGTCTATCAAAGCATAATAAGAGACGGAAATAAAGCGATCCAACAACCAATGATTATCTGGAATATCTCCATTCTGAGCCTCTAGAATCTTTTTCATCACTTCTGGCTGAACCCGCTCTAAAGAACCAAAAGTGTGAAATTGCTCCAAATAAATTTCATCAAGTCCTGTTCTCTCCTTCAGCCCTCGCTTAACCGCTTCATCCAAAGGTTCATCTATTTTCACAAAACCACCAGGCAAAGCAAACCAGCCTGTGTTGTGATATTCCATGATGAGAATTTTAAGTTTCTCCCCTGAAAAACCAAATACCACAGAATCGTAGGCGATATGGGGCAGATACTGATTTAGGTGCGGACTAGCCATGCTTTACAAAATTTATTCAAATAAATAGGAAATAAGCCAAATAGCAAGTACTATTGTTTCATAATGAAACAATAATCAATGCTATGAAAACTCAATTAGCCTTCTTTTTGATTATGGTATCCATCCAAGTCCATTCATTCAGTGCCAAAGCACAAACCTCCAATTCATTTGATGTTCAAACGAAAATTGAAACAGGAGTTATTGAAGGAATGTATGATACCAAGACAGGAATACAAAAGTACTTAGGTATTCCATTTGCGCAAGCCCCTATCGGAGACCTCAGATGGAAAGCTCCTCAACCTGCCAAAGCTTGGGCTGGAATTAGGGAGACTAAAAAATTTGGTCCTAGAGCTGTTCAAGCTCCCATTTTTGGCGATATGAATTTTCGCTCTGATGGAATCAGCGAAGATTGTTTGTATCTAAATGTATGGACCCCAGCTAAAAGAGACAGTAAAAATCTCCCAGTTTTGGTGTATTTCTACGGAGGAGGATTTTCTGCCGGAGACGGATCTGAGCCAAGATATGATGGAGAGAGCATGGCTCAAAAAGGAATTGTCGTTGTTACAGTCAACTACAGGTTGGGAATATTTGGGTTCTTTGCTCACCCTGAATTGAGTGCAGAAACATCCTACAAAGGTTCTGGCAATTATGGATTAATGGATCAAAATATGGCCTTACGATGGGTTCAAAATAATATTGCTTCATTCGGTGGAGATCCCAAAAAAGTGACAATTGCAGGAGAATCGGCTGGTTCAATCTCAGTAAGCTATCAGATGGCCTCTCCCCTTTCAAAAAATCTGATCGCAGGTGCAATTGGAGAAAGTGGCGCAGGAATTCATCCTACTCTGGCTCCAATGCCATTAACACAAGCAGAAGCTAATGGAAAAGAATTTGCTGATAAGGCGGGAGTAAGCTCACTGAAAGAGCTTAGATCCCTTTCCACCCGCGAATTGTATGAGATGTTTTTGGAATCCAAAAGATTCGGATTTCCTGTGACAATCGATGGATACTTCCTTCCTAAAACACTCCCTGAAATTTTTGAAGCTGGTGAACAGGCGCAAGTTCCTTTATTGGCAGGTTGGAATTCTGCTGAAATTCCAGGTATGGCCTTTATGCAGGGCAAGCCTTTTACCAAAGAAGCTTTTATTGAAAAGGTGAAAGAAACCTATCCTCAAGAATGGGAAGAGGTATTGAAACTTCATCCCCATAATACTCCTGCAGAAGTCGAATGGGCAGCAACCAACCTTGCAGCAGATAGGTTTATTTCTTACAGTACATGGAAATGGCTGGATTTACATGCTAAAAATTCAAATCAGCCGGTTTATCGGTATTTATACAGCAAGCTAAGACCTCCTCTAAAAGATCAAAACTTAATGCCAGGATTGGCGGGAGGAACTATGGAAAGAAATGGCCAGGAAGCCCCAAAGGCTCTTGGAGCACCACATGCTTGCGAAATAGAATATGCAATGGGTAATCTCCCCCTGGTCAAAGAATATGCTTGGACTGCCGAGGATTATAAAGTATCCAATCAAATGCAAAGCTATTTCGCCAACTTTATCAAAACTGGAAATCCGAATGGCGAAGGTTTAGCTCAATGGTCTTCAATGGGAGGCAATATTTCTAATCCTCCTTATCTTATTATTGACGTGACTTCTAAAGAAGAGAAATCGAATGTTGAAGCACGCTATCAATTTCATGATCGATATTACAGCAAGAAGGATTAAGATTGAAAATGGGAAGTCAAATGGCTTCCCTTTTTTATACAGTCTTGTTTCCTGCAATGACCATCTTTAAGGTTCCGTAATCATATTTCCCTGAGAAATGCTCCCTTAGCTCTTTCATGCTTTTGAATTTTTCCATGCTGGCAAGAATCTCAATGATAGTTTCACCGGGAAGGCAATCTTCCAATTCAATTCTTCCTAAAACAATCCCATCAGCCAAGTGACCCTTAATAGTAGACTCTGCTAACCCTCTCTCCAATGCGATTGCTGCTATTCCCTTTCCTGATTCAAAAAGCTGAAAAGTAAGCTCCTGAGAATCTCCTTTTTGTCTTTTAGGCTGTGCAGTTCCCTTTTTTACCTTTCCGGTTTTTGACTTGATGTCTTTCAATTTATCAGAGGCCAAGTCCTTTGCTTTCTCATAAAACTGTCTTCTCAAGCCTTTGAACTTATCTTCGATATCATCCATCCTGCCAGGAATATCATTTTCTAAAACAGCCTGAACTATCCTTTTTATCTTATTGATTTCCAGATATTTTCGAATAAACATCTCCTCTATAGCTTCCACTTCTTCTTGATATGCCATTGTTTTAGAAAAATTCGAAACCAACACCAACTGAAGTGCAAGCTTCTCTAGAATATCCAAAAAGAGACCTTTGTAATAAGCTACTCCTTTTTCTAACCTTTCCCTTAATTTGTCTTGGTCTTTTTCAAACAACAAATAGACGAGCTGTCTAGAGAACTTCTCGGTATTTTCCAATTCCAATTGAATCAATTGCCGAATAGAAGGCAGACATTGTTGCATTTGCTCTAATGCGAACTCCATCTTTCCTTCCTGACCGGATAGATGATCATTGATCTCTTTATAAATAGGCCTTAGCTGAAAGGTGTTTTCCAAAAGTTGCTGGAGGTAATTTCGCTGATGAACTTCCAAGGCCTCATCCAGTTTTTGATGGGTTTTGGCTCCTTGGGAGAAATTAACCACCTGCTGATCCGAATAAATCAAGCCGCTTTGA
The DNA here is from genome assembly GCF_002376385.1 of Algoriphagus sp. UBA3586. Classification (NCBI taxonomy): domain Bacteria; kingdom Pseudomonadati; phylum Bacteroidota; class Cytophagia; order Cytophagales; family Cyclobacteriaceae; genus Algoriphagus; species Algoriphagus sp. UBA3586. Next base: position 81,722 of record NZ_DFMT01000026.1, read on the forward strand.
ATTCTGCTTCTGAGGATCAATCCATCCAAGCTTCTCAGGCGGCTAAGAGCCACATATACCTGACCTGGAGCAAAGGCGTTTCCTACATCAATGATTGCCTTGTCGAACGTAAGGCCTTGACTTTTATGCACTGTTACTGCCCAAGCCAGTTTGATTGGAAACTGGGAGAATGTTCCTACGACTTCCTCTTCAAGCTCTTTTGTTTGAGGATTCACAAGATATTTCTTGTTCTCCCAAACCTCCTTTCTCAGAGTATATTCCTCGGTTTCATCGGCCATAATCACAGTAATGGAATTATCGCTGAGTTCTGTAACGGTTGCCAACTTTCCATTGAAATAGGAGGAAAAGCCTGAGCTGTCATTTTTGACAAACATAATTTGAGCTCCTTCTCGCAATTCGAGTTTTTCTGGCAAGGGAAACAAGGATTCCGGGAAATCATCTTCTATATCAGCTCGGTAAAAAAAAGAAGGCCCAGAAAGTGAATTGAGCTCATTCTGATTAATCTGATCTGCCTTGTAATTATGGGTAGTGATGGTAATACAATCCTTTTCTTCCTTGATTTCCTCCTGAGTTCGAAAGTGCTTATTCAATAATCTGACATCTTCTGCGTCTAGCTGATTATCTCTGAGATGATTCAGTAAGTTGATAAAAACCTCATCTCTCTGGCGAAAAATCTTATCCAGTTCCAGATAAACCAAGCCGGATTGATTAAGAGCTTTGGCCTCAAAAAAATGCATGCTGGAATAAAATCTTCCCAAAATTGCCATTTCATGATCCTTTACAATGGGAGGTAATTGATATAAATCCCCTATCAACAAGACCTGGACTCCTCCAAAGGGCTGATTAAAATTCCCCTTGACACTTTTCATTCTATAATCGATAGCATCCAAAATGTCTGCTCGTAGCATACTGACTTCATCGACTACCAGTAGATCAATAGATCTCAATACAGATTTTCTGATCTTATTCAAAGGATGTCTTCTTCCCAAGGTATGTTGAGTATAGAATCCATATTGATCCGTGTAATTCCCTTCAGGTTCTTTAACAGGTAAGAAACTTCCTAGAGGCAGTAAAAACTGGGAATGTATGGTCACACCTTTAGCTTGCAAGGCCGCAATCCCTGTAGGTGCTACGACTACATAATTTTTATGGGTTTTGACGGCAAGTTCTCTGAGGAAAGTTGTCTTTCCCGTTCCTGCCTTTCCTGTTAAAAAAATGGGGGCTGCTGTACTGTTAACAAACTTCGCTGCCAGTTCCAGCTTTTCATTGGACTCTTGATTCATGCCTAAATTTATAAAAGTCCTAGTATTCCTCTCTGACAAAATGTGACGGAAAGCAAAAAGCTTTATTTTTTCTGATTTTTTTCCTGCTTTCCTTCAGAATCTTTTCTTCCTGTCAGCAATTTGGTGAGCCCACCGGGGGTAATTTCCTGCAGGCCACCTTTGGTGCTTTCCCAAATAAAGTTGAAAGGGCTGCGGTATACATTCCTTTTGGTTTGATAATTAGCGATTCGATAATTCTTTTTTTCGGGTAGGTTCTCAGACCTAATCGCAATGTTTCCTATGACACTGAGCAAAGAGTTTTTTTGTTTGGAAGTGCCGTCTTTTAGCACTTCTAGCTTGAGACCTTCATAATCAAAGACCATCTGGTTGTTGGATGCTACTTCCCAAGAATCCATCTGTAAGCTCAATTTGCGGAGCTTTCCTGATTCCACTCTCAATGCCGCCATTGGCTCAATGATGGGATTTAAAATAGTTAAGTCCATGGCTCCTAAGTTGAGATTCATTTTGAAAAGCTCCTGATTGTATGGAACAGTAAAATTTGCCTGTATGGGAGTTTGTCCCAAAAATTCTGTTTTCACCTCCATAGTCATTTCCTTGGACCTTCGAAGTGAATCTATGCTAATTACCCCATATATGTCTGCATGGAATTTTTCGAATGAAATCTTTGGTCCTTTGGAATGTCCTTCGGGGATTTCAATATAGGTCAGGTGGCTATTTCGAATTTGAAGGGTATCAATTTGAAGAGGAATTGGAATTCCCGAAAGCATCCCGGCAAACATGGGCTTTTTGATTTCTTTGTCTCTTGGTTTATTCTTATTCCTAACATCTGTGAAAATCAAGGAGTCCAAAATCATTTTATCTGCAATGATAGACCAGTTCCCATACAAATCACTCTCCGCGTCTAAACCCACAAAATTCAACTCCCTCAGTTCAAATTCTATCAGATCCTTCTGATACTTTTCGTCAAAAGAAATTTTTTCAATATCCTGATCATAGCGCATTGCAACATTTTGAAAGGATAAGCTTTCATTCAAAAAATCAAAATCAATGGCTCCTATCTTAATCGACTGCTTAGAATTCATTTGTAAAAATAAATTCTTCAGTCCTGTTTGAATCTGATTCAACTCAAATGGAACCACATGAGTCACAATCCTTTTATCTGTTTTCAAACCTTTAGCATGAATAAATAGATCTGTGAAAAACCCAAAAGATCTAAGGCTGTCTTCCTGAATCAATAATTCTGCTTTACCTCCCTCTAAGACGAAATCTCTGACAATCCCTCTGGAGATTAAATCCCCGAAAAGATTCTGAAAGGCTTTTGAATTATCTTGTAAATTGGAAAGTGAGTCAATTTTAATCAGCCTAAAAGAGGGATTGATCAGCTTAATTTCACTTATATCCACGGCATTGTTAAAAATCAAATCCCAAATACTGAGTGAGGAGAATATTATTTGTTCTACAGAACCAGTGATTTCAACTGGCAATCCCTCCTCTAAAGGGTCCAACAAAATATGCTTCAACTCTACTCTGCCTCTCAGAATATTGACATCAACATTTTCAAAAAGCAGGTCATATTGCCTTTCCGGATTCTCATTAATCAGTTTATCGATTTTCTTGGCCAACAAAAAATCAAGGCCAAAGAAGGCCAAACCTATACCAACAGTGAAAATGATGAAGAAGAGTACAGCTTTTTTCATTTACTAAAAATTAAGAGAAATATAAGGAGTTATTCGATTATGTACTACTTAGCTTATATTAAAGACTTATCTTGATTTCATGCACGATTCAAAGCACTAATATTCAATCAATGAAACTTCCTCATTTTCTTTTATTTATTTTTTTTTGTGGAGTTATGAACCTCCAGGGATATCCACAGAATATAAAGGTAATGACCTATAATATTTACCATGGAGAAAATCCTTACCAAAGGGGAAAGCCTAATCTAGATAGCTTGGCCAATCTGATCCATGAATTAAATCCTGATATAGTTGCTCTTCAGGAAGTAGATAGCATGACGAATAGACTAACCCCCATCTATGGGCAAAAAACCGATTTGGTCAAAGAACTGGCCAAGCAAACGGGCATGCAGGGCTATTTTGCAAAGGCGATGGATTATTCAGATGGAGGATATGGTGAAGGTATTTTAGTAAAAAGAGGTGCAGATTTCGAAACCCAATTACTTCCAACTCCCAAGGGTGGCGAACCCAGATCGGTGGCATGGGCAAGATTAAACATTGATCAGAAAACCTGGCTAGTCGGAGGAACTCACCTTTGTCATGAATATCCTGAAAATCGATTGGCACAAGTAGCTTCTATTTTGAACTTTGTTCAAGGTCGACAGGATGTGATCTTATGGATGGGGGATTTAAATTTCAAGCCTGATTCTGAGGAATATCACAGCATCCCAGAAAATTGGCTTGATGCAGGTCAAGTGGCGAAAAACACTCAAGCAACTTATTCATCCGAATCCTATACAGGGAGAATAGATTACATTTGGTATAATCCTGAGAAACTGGAACTGATCTCTTATGAGGTTTTAAATAAGCCCTTTTCAGATCACTATCCAATAATCGCCACCTTTAGATTTAAATAAAAATGAGACTTCAATACCTAGCATTTGCTTTTTCAATCATTTTGTTCTCTTGCCAGAGCAGTGAAAAAAGTGAAGAAGATATAATCTGGACTTCCCTTTTCAATGGAGAGAATTTAGAGGATTGGCATATAAAAATCAGGGGGTACGAATTGAATGATAATTTCGGAGAGACCTTTCGGGTAAATAATGGACTGCTTCAAGTTCGATATGACGCATATGATGCTTTTCAAAGAAGATATGGGCATATTTTTTTCAAAAAACCTTTCTCTTATTACCTACTTAAGGTAGAATATAGGTTTGTTGGAGATCAAGCTCCGGAAGGTGAAAATTGGGCATACAGAAATAGTGGAGCCATGCTACACTCCCAAGATCCGAGTACTATTTTAACAGATCAGGATTTTCCAATATCTATCGAAGCACAATTTTTGGGTGGGAATGGCAGTGATGAAAGAAGCACTTGTAATCTATGTACTCCGGGAACCCATGTGGTTATGGCAGATACTTTATTCACTCCTCATTGTATCAATTCCACTTCCAAAACATATCATGGAGATCAATGGGTTCAGGCCTATTTGATAGTTTTGGGAGATGAAGAAATTCATCATTTGGTGGAAAAAGACACCGTTATTTCCTACTACAAACCTCAGATTGGAGGAGGGATTGTTAGTCCCTTAGATAGTTTGATTAAACTCGATGGAACCCCTCTAAAAGCTGGTTATATAGCTCTTCAAAGTGAGAGCCATCCCATTGATTTTCGAAAAATTGAGCTAATTGACCTAGCTGATTATCAAAATGACCGTACTAAAATCAAAGAGCTGGTAACTAAGGCCTTACGCTAAAATCAATCAAATCGATTCAGAATTGACAGTTATTGTAATTTTTTGAGATTTTCAACTTGGACGAACTACCTATTCTGTCAAGAAAATCAAACTATTTTCATTTAATTTTTCGCTAAGAAGCTAAAAAAAAGTAGATTATAATGATTAATTTACTTTTACCTAGCCTGATTATTTAATGATTTTGAAAAAGACATGGAATGCCATTTTGAATTTTTTTAAGAAAAATTCTGAAATAAAGGCGATTCAAGGTGAACCCTTATTGAAAGCTTCAAGGAAAGAAATCACTGGTGAATTAAAGATAATTGAAGGGAAACTTCCAGCGAATATTTTTGGGGTTTTTCATGTTTCACTTCCTGTAGGAACAGTTAACTCCGAAGGCCTTCCTTTCCCGGAAAAAACAGAAGAAGGAAAGAATAATCCCGAATTTGGTTCACCTATAATGAATGGAGACGGTATGGTTATTCAGGTCAATCTGAACCAATCAAGCCCAGAGGTTAAGACCAAATTGATGAAAACACCTTGTTTTTATGCAGATGAAGCAACAAAACAAGGGACTAAACATCATGGATTGATGGGTTTCCATAATATGGGAATCACTAGAATGAGTATGGTTTTCGGCTCTAGAAACGAACTGAACACAGCTACTCAGCCTGTCAAATTCAATGGGCAGAAACAGGGAAGTTTGATGGCCACCTATGATGTTGGAAGGCCCTATTTACTGGATCCCAAAAGTCTGGAAATTATTACCCCAATGGGCAAAAGCACTGAATGGATGACCGCGGAGCCCCCCATGGTTCCTTGGCCTTTTGGAATTGCCCAAACCTCAGCGCACCCCGTATTTGATCCGCTTACCAAGGAGGTTTACACCGTCAATTACTCCAGAGATAAAGGTTCCTTTACTCACATGGAGCAAACTATTCATCATTTAAGGCATAATAAAGAGTCTTTTAAAGATAAGTTAGAAGCTCTGGCGCATAAACTGGTTGATCATCCCGACCACGATCATGTGAATGAAGAAGTGAAAGGTTTTTTCACCAACCTAAATCATCACGTCGATGGAAAACCTCATGACAATGATGAGCCAAAAGGAGATGTATTCATGTTTTTACTTGCATGGGATGGCAACGGTCCTATGAAGCGCTGGGAACTTGAAGACCAGACTGGGGATAAACTGGCCATTTATGAATGCATGCATCAATTGGGAATCACCGAGGATTTTATCATTCTAACAGATTGCTCTTTTAAGTTTGCGATGGACCTACTTTTTGATAATCCATTCCCGGAAAGCAAGGTGATAGAAAGGTTGATAAGACGTTTAAGCACTGTAAAAATGGAAGCCTTTACCACTGTCTACCTTGTCAAAAGGAAAGATATGGATCCTTCCAAAGAAAAACTGACTGCTTATAGACTGAAAGAGCCGATTCCTTTGGAAACTATCCATTACAGCTGCGATTATGCAAATCCAGATGGAGTTATCACTCTTTACGGAGTTCATAATGCTGCAACTTGTATCGCTGAATGGGTTAGAACTTTCGATAAAAGAGCTTTGGACAACAAGCCTGTCGATCCTAATTACTACTCACTATTCGCAGTAGGCAGTATGGATATTAGTAGACTGGGAAAGTGGAGAATTGATAGCAATTCACTGGAGGTGTTAGAGGAAAAAAGCAAAGTATTAGAAGAACCTGGAAAGTGGAAAGAAGATGTGATAGGCCCAAATACCTGGACTATCGTGCTTTATACCTATAGAGATATTCTTTCTGCAGACAAGGTAGTACCGACCATTAAACAGTTTTGGTATGTCAGTGATGGTACTGACTCAAACTTGCTCACCAAATTTGTTTATAACCTGTACAAGGATTATCCGCATCGGGATCTTTCTCTGGATGACATCAAAGAGGCAACTAAGAGAGAATTGCCATTCAGTATTACTCGAGTAAATCTCGAAACCATGGAGACTGAAGATTATTATCAATGTGCCAAAAAAACTTATATAAGAGGGGTTCATTTTATTCCCCGCAAAACTCCTGACCCAAGTATTCCAGAAGAATTAGATGGCTATTTATTTTGCCCGGTTCAGGTAGGAACTGAAATTCCCGAAGGGGGCTGGACTTATAGCAGTGAATTTTGGGTTTTTGATGCCACTTCAATCTCAAAGGGTCCGATTTGCAAAATGAAAAATGAAGAAGTGAAATTTGGTTTTACCCTTCATACTTCTTGGATGCCTGAGGCAGATACCACAGATCAAAGCTATAAAATCCCGGTTAGGGAGGATTATGGAGAAGTAATCGAAGGCATAAAAATCAAAGCCGATACTAAATTTCTGGAAGACTTTTTCGAAAAAAACATCTATCCACATTTTGAATAAAAAGTGAAAGAAATCCCTCAAATACAGAAGTTAAAACTGCACTATGAAAGCCATAGGAGTAAACTTTTTACAGGTCAAAGTGAATCTGGTGACACCATCTTGCTAAAAGAAGATCTAACCGGCGATTTGGGCAGACTTCATAATGAGGCGATGATTTCCGGTAGATCCAGTCATAATGAAGTCAATTCTCAGGTAATTCTTTACAATGGCCGAGTGGTGATGGTAAGAGAATTCATCCCGGGAAGCACCTTAAAAGAAGCACTCGAAAAAGGATCACTTGACACAAAAAGCTTTCTGGAATTGGCAATCAAACTATGTCATGAAGTTCAGGATTTACATTCCAAAGGAGCACTTCACAATGATCTTAATCCAAAAAATATCATTGTAGCTGAAGACCTTTCTGCCTGTCAGTTAATTGATTATGAATTTGGGTCCTCTATTGAAAATATAGAATTACAATACGAGCCATTATCTACAATTTCTGGTACGATAGAGTACATATCTCCAGAGCAAACAGGGAGAATGAATAGGAAATTGGACCAAAGGAGTGATTACTATGCCTTGGGTGCTACTTTTTATGAAATGCTTACCTCCCAGCCTCCTTTCGTGGGCTCGGACCTTTTGGCTATGATTCATTGTCACCTTGCAATCAATCCTGTACCGCCAAGTCAAATAAATAAAGACATACCAGAGGCTTTGGACAAAATAGTACTCAAACTTTTGGAAAAAAATGCAGAAGAAAGGTATCAGTCCATTCCTGGTTTATTGGCAGATTTAAATTTCGCTTTAGAAAATTGGAATGCTTCGGGAAAAATACCTGAATTCGAGCCGGGTCTCACTGACATTGCCTCTAAACTTCATATATCTCAGAAGCTATATGGGAGAGAAAAAGAAATCAAAGAGCTATCAAAGCATTTTAAACTTGCTTGTGAGGGGAAGAAAGTCTTAATGACAATTGGTGGCTTTAGTGGAGTAGGAAAAAGCGTTCTTTCACAGGAATTATACAAAGAGAGTTCGGTGAAAAATGGACTTTTCTTATCCGGAGCATTTGATGTATTGGATAGGCAAACCCCCTATTTAGCCTTTGTGAAAGCCTTTAGGCAATTTGCTGAGTGGCTTTTGGTAGAAACCACAGAAGTGCAGGCTCATTGGGCAAAAAAGCTCAATAAAGATTTGAAGGGTTTGGGACAAATTATTTTGGAAATGGCTCCCAATCTGAAGCATATTCTTCCCCCTCAACCTCAATTGGTAAACTTAACTGGTTATGAAAACCAACAAAGGATACAATTCACGATTAATGCTTTTTTGCAAAGTTTAGCTTCAGAAGATACTCCCCTGGTATTATTCTTAGATGATTACCAATGGGCCAATGATGCTTCTATAGAATTGTTGAAAAGTTTATTCAATAATTATAGTCTTTCCCATGTGATGATTTTAGTGGCTTATCGGGACAATGAAACCAATGAGTTCCATCCATTCACCCAAGCCATCAAAACCATCAAGTCCAATAATCTGGATGAGGACTATCTAATTATCAAAGAGCTGCATTTGGCTCCATTGAGCTTGAATCATGTGGGAGCGCTCATATCCGACACGCTAAAACTGGAGTCATTGGAAGTAGCCAGTCTTGCGGAACTGATCTATTCTAAAACCAAGGGAAATCCCTTTTCATTGAATAAATTTTTAGAATCGCTTTATATCAAAAAGCTATTAGAATTTGACTATGACAGTAATAAATGGACTTGGGATATAAGAACAATCAATGCTCAGAACCTTAGTGAAGATATTGTCGATTTATTGCTTTTAAGAATTCGGGAATTACCAGAAGAAGCACTTCAAGTTATAAAAGTTGCCTCTGTTTTTGGGATGGAGTTTTCTCTTTTTCAGTTATCCCTGATCACCGGGCAGCATATGACCCAGATTCACCAATATTTATGGCCATTAATTCAGGAAGGCTCATTGATTCCTGTTGGGAATGATTATAAGTATATTCCAGAATACTATGGAGAAACCAATAAAGACATACGTTTTCGCTTTGCACATGCAAGAATTCAGCAAGCTGTCTATGCATTATTAGAGGAAACTGAAGAAAGTAAATTTCATTTTGAAGTTGGTCAGATTTATTTAAATAAACTTTCTCAATCAGAAATTGCCCAGAAGCCTATTGAGATAGGGCTTCATTTTGCCATTGGGTACAAGGAGGTATTGAAAGCCAAAAACAAGGAACAAATCGGCTGGCTCTTATTGGATTCGGGAAGAAAATCTGCACAATCAGCCTCATTTGAAGGAGCTTTAAGCTTTACCGAGAAAGGAATTGAGTTATTGGATGATAAGCTGGGTAACGAGGAAAAATTTGAACTCTACTTAGGTGCATTGGAGTACTCATATCTTCTAAGAGACCCAGTGAAGCAGGCAAAATTTGAAAAATTAGCGTTTCACATAGCGGATGACCAAGTCAAGCGAGTATTGGTCAATGAAGTGATTGTAAGATGCTTGGGTTTTGCCAATTTACCCAAAAAAGCTGTTGAGGTTGCCCAAGTTGCACTGAAAGAAGTTGGAATTCACATCCCGGATAAAGCATCTAAAATCCAGGTTATATTCCATGCCATCAAAATCCAATTATTACTCCCAAGGAAGAAACTGAGTAAAATCAAAGACATTCCAGAGGCTACAGATCCTTTGGCTCTTGCTACTTTCAAACTCTTATTGGCATCCCTATCTTCCTACTTTTTTGTCAATATTTCAACTTATCCGCTTTTAATATTCCAAATGATTCAACTCACTTTGAAAAAAGGAATGGGGCCTGAATCGGTAATTGGAATAGCTTCCTACGGATTGATCTTGACAACTGCCCTTAAAAAGCCATCAGACGGATATGAGGTGGTAAAAAACTCCATGGAACTCCTTACCCGTCCGGAAAGAATGAAGTACGCGGCAACCATCAATATGATGTACGTTTCATTCACCTCCCATATCAAAAAGAACATTGTCGACAGCGTTCCTTTAACCTATGAGGGATATTTGAAGGGGCTGGAATATGGAAATATGGAGTATGCCTGCTGGAATTTATTTTTCGGAACAGCACTGAAGTTTCATGTCGGTGATGATTACGAAGCCCAGCATAAAGAAGCCTTGGAAACAGAAAAGTTTGCCATTCAGTACAACTTTGCTAATCAGGCGGCAATCACTCAAATTATTGAAAAATGTCTGGCAGTTTATTTAGAAGAAAGTAAAAATATTAACGAGGCACTGAAAGAATTGCCAAGAAAGTTAGAAGACAACTATAAAATCGCTTTAAAGGAGACCAATCATATTTTTCTGATGTCTTATTATGGTTACATAGGTTCTACCTTGATGTTCTTTGGAAAGTATGGTGAGGCATTTGATTATTTTGACAAATTGCCAAGCCATAGCAAAGACCAGCCCACCTCATTTTTTATCCATTATTACAATATAAACAGTGGACTCAATGCAGTATTTCTGATGTTTCAGATTGGAAGTTCCAGCTTCCGTGATTCAGATTTAAAGGCAATGATTCAGGAAACCATTGATGACTTAAAATCCCTTTCCAAACTTAATCCGGTCTGCTATACTCCCTACTTGAATATTTTTGAGGCAAGTTTAGAGTATTATGAAACCAAGCAGCTAGATCATGAAAAGCTAGAGGTTAGTGCGGAAAATTTAAAGGAATTAAAGCATACTCGATATTACATTCTGTTTGCTGAGTTAATCAGTCAATTTTTCAAAAAAGAAAAGAATCCTAAGTCTGAATATTGGAGTAATCAGGCAGCTGCAGAGGCGAAAAGAATTGGGTGTGTGTCAAAGTCTATTTTCCTTCTTCATGAAGAGGACGATTCCACTTCCTCTAAAGCCAGTCGCTACGAATTTTCAAGCTCTTCCACAGAAATTGGGCAGATTGACACTCAAACCCTGGTGAAGACCATGGAGGCATTGGTGAGTGAAATTAAATTGGAAGCTCTCTTGGAAAAGCTAATTACCTATGCCATGGAAAATACCGGTGCACAGGAAGGACATTTTCTTATCAATCGAGATGGAAAGTGGATTTTGGAGGTGTCAACCATGGCAAACCACCAACTTCATACCCATTTTCCTAAAGAGGATCTGGATGAAACTGAAGCAGTCAGTCCGGCAATAATCAATTATGCTAAAGCGAGCAAAGAACCTCTCTTGATTGAAGATGCATTTACAACCAAACCCTTTGATTCCGATGAAATTGTAAAGTCCAAAAGGCTAAAATCAATTCTGTGTATTCCTTTTATCAATCAGTCCAAGATTTCAGGTATTATTTACCTAACTCACTCTCTGACAAAAAATGCTTTCTCGAAAAATCAAATCTCATTGATGAGATTGATGGCTGCTCAAATCGGGGGAATCATTGAGAATGCTTTGCTCTATGAGAATATGGAAAAGTTGGTTCAGGAAAGAACAAGGGAATTAGAAGAAGAGAAACAAAAAAGTGATGCCCTTTTGCTCAATATTCTTCCAAAGGAAATAGCAACAGAACTGATTAAAACAGGCAAAGCCTCTGCAAGACTGTATGAAAAGGTCTCAGTCATGTTTGTGGATATCAAAGACTTCACAAGAATAGCTCAAAGGTTGAGTCCTGATGAATTGGTTCAAAACCTCCAAGTATTCTTCACTCGTTTTGATGAGATTATGGATGAATACGGATTGGAAAAAATCAAAACCATAGGAGATGCATACATGGCAGCTGGAGGTATTCCTATCCCAAGCGAGGACCATGCGCTGCGCATATTAGAAGCTGCAAGGGATATTTTAAAATTCACTGATCAATACAATGAAAAAAGTAGATTGCATAACAAACCTGTATTTCAAATCCGCATAGGTATTCACTTGGGTCCTGTTGTAGCAGGAGTAGTTGGGCATAAAAAGTTTGCCTACGACATTTGGGGCGATACTGTCAATATCGCCTCGAGAATGGAGAGTAACTCTGAAACTGGCAAAATCAATGTCTCCGAGGACTTTTTCAATGAGATCAAAAGTACCTATGCATGTGAATTTAGAGGTGAAATAGATGTAAAAAATAAGGGGATGATGAACATGTATTTTGTCAACCATCCCCGTACCCAAGGTCATGTGGAAACTTAAACCCGCACTTGGGTATTGCCCCCTCCTTCTAAAGTTATTTTAACTGGCGCATTGGTTTTCCAACTTCCACCCGTAAAATCCGGAACATCGATAGAATTGGATTTATTGGCCACAGACCACTCACTTAATGGACTGATACAGCTCCAAAGTGCCGCGTCGTATACATCTTGATCCAACGGCAATCCATTTCTCAAACAATCAATTAGTCTCCAATCCATCATAAAGTCCATACCGCCGTGGCCCCCTACTTTTTTCGCTAACTCACCCACTTTTTGAACAATTTCAGGAGTGTATTTTTTCTCCAATTCTTTCATCTCTTCCTCCTTCATCCAAGCATGACCTTTGGAAACTCTAGGTTGCGGGTACTTTTGTGCATATCCCTCTGTACCGCTTACCACATGTAATCTGCTGTAAGGTCTTGGTGAGGTTACATCGTGCTGAATCATGATTGATTTACCATGCTTCGTCTTTACCATGGTTGTGTTCATATTCCCTCGGTAATTTTTAGATGCAAATTCAGCCCAGAAAAGATCCTCTTGAGCTAACTCTTCAGCTTTCTTTTTCATCTGGAAATCATTAGAACTCAATGAAGTTAAATAATCCATTTGATCTCCACGATTGATATTAAGAATCTGGCAAACTGGACCTAGACCATGGGTAGGATAAAGATTTCCATCTCTGTAATTTTCCCGCAGTCTCCACATATTCTGGTAGCCTTTGTCTTTGTCAAAGTTCAACCAAAGCAAATCATGAATATAGGCACCTTCCACATGGACCACCTCTCCGAAAAATCCTTCCCGAGCCATTTTTAAAGTCATCAATTCAAAGAAATCATAACAGCAGTTTTCCAATTGCATGCAATGCTTCTTTGTTCTCTCAGAAGTTTCTACCAACTGCCAACATTCATCCAAAGTTCTCGCAGCGGGAACTTCAACGGCCGCATGTTTTCCAGCTTCCATGGCATAAACTGCCATAGGTGTATGCCACTCCCATGGTGTAGCAATGTAAATCAAATCTAAATCTTCTCGATCGCACATTTCCTTCCAGGAATAGACATTTCCAGAGTAGGAAATAGGCTGATGCGGTGTTCCCTTCAGCATTTCCTTCGCTTTTTCAACGCGATCAGGTAAAAGATCGCAAAGGGCTTTTATCTCAACTCCCTGAATTTTACTAAGCCTATCCACAGCTCCAGGGCCGCGCATGCCTAAGCCCACGATACCCACCCTCACAGTGTCAATTTTGGGAGCTGTGTAACCAGACATATTGAAAGCCTGATTTCTTTGCTTTCCATATTGAGCTTCAAAGGGTAAAATTTTAGACTCCTGTGCCAGAGCTGACCCTGCACCAACCAAGCCTAATCCAAAAAGACCTGTAGATTTCAAAAACTCTCTTCTGGGATTATTCTTCATTTTTTGATTTTATTGATTTTGAAACTACTATTTACTAAAATTTTCAAAAAAGTTCATCTAAAAATTCCCAAAAGAAAAAAGCTAGAAGCATGACTTCTAGCTTTTCGCCAAACTATTACGCATTATCATTTACTTTCTGCTCTTGGGCAGGTGTTGATTCCCACCAATGTATATAGTGGGCAAAAACCAACTAGGGTTGTTAAAGTGAAAATAGCAGCAATCACAATTGCCACAATTCCAATGATTCCGGATATAAAATTTGAGAAGTAGAGAGCGACAAGAATGGCGGCGATCGTCAATCGAATTGCTCTATCTGTGGTACCCATGTTCTTTTTCATGACTCTTGAAGTTTGGTTAGAAATGGACTGCTTATTAAGCTTATTAAAGCTAGCTTATCCATTACATGAAAAAAATGACAAAAGTCACAGTAGGAAATGAATTCAGTCAACAAGAAAATATTGTTGCATCACCTTCTCGGCTTTAAGTCCTTGAGGAGTAAAGTCAGGATCCCGCCTTTTTCCTTCAGGATACCATTTCCAAAAATATACTCCTGCTAACCAGTCTTTTTGATAGGCCGTTTCAAAAAACGACTGATAGCAAATAGCCTGAATTTTTTCTGACAAGGCTATCTCTTTTCGTTCATTCGGCCAAACCCAAGGCTCTTTTGCCGCATCTACTGTATTACAATATCCTATCTCCGTGAATAAAACAGGTTTTCCAGTTTTTCTAACCAGCTTTTCAATTTCTTGAATGTGATTTTCCCAAGATCTTTTCAAATCTTTAAGATTGGGAGTCTTTTTATCAGATAAAGGAAAGTAGGCTTGGATTCCAATAAAATCCAATTCATCCCAAAAATTCACTTTCTGATATTCAGTGAAATTGGCAGCATAAGTCAATTGACCGGAATAGACTTTTTTTACTGCTTGAATAATTTTCCTCCATTCTGCTTCCCTTTGGGAGGTTTTTTCCAATTCAGTTCCTATACAAAGCATTGGAATCCCCTCTTTTTCAGCAAGGCGGGCATAGTCGACTATGAAGTTTTCATAATTTTCAAACCAAATTTTCCAATCAGCTTCATTAGTCATTTCGATCTCACCCGGCCAACTTCCACGAGCCCAAAGATGCGGCTTGAGCATATTGTGGATATTGAACTTCTGCGAAGAGTCCAGAGTAGCTGAGATTCCTCTACCAGATTCTCCCCACCATTGCCTATCATTTTCAACCTGCCACCTGATTTCGGGATTATTGATTTCCGACTGCCAACCAAATGGAGTTTGGGAAATTGCATTGATACCATTGGCGGCTAATTCCTGAAATTCTCCCCCTTGTAGTGGATTTCTACTACCTACCCAACAGACGCCATTGTACTTTTCTTTCCATACAGGAAGGTTAGAATCGAAGGAAAAAAACCAGAAAAAGGAAGATATGAAGACTAAAGCAACCGAACTTAAGAGGTATTTCATGGGGAGATTTTTCACTTGCTGAGTACGGTATGGATGACGATATCTTCTTCTAAAGTTCTGTGGACTGGGCATCGATTCGCTATTTCGAGCAATCTTTGCCGTTCCTCCTGATTCAAATCTCCTTCTAATTCTATCACCCGGGTAAATTGAGATACCTTGGCTGATGGTTCATCAGGATTTTCACTATCCTCTTTGTGGACTTTTTGATGATCTAAGTAAACTCTCACCTCATCCAGGTTCCACTTTTTTCGCTCTGCATACATTTTCAAGGTCATTGCAGTACATGTCCCTAATGACGCCATCAATAAATCATAGGGGGTAGGTCCTAGATTATTGCCACCCACATCTTTTGGCTCATCTGCGATCAAATGATGAAAAGGTGTTTTAACATCCGTAGTATAGCCTTGATTTTTACTTAGGCGAACCATCACAGGATTACCTTTGGTGTCATTCTCTACTGCTTGCTTGGATTCAATATAACGATTACTCCAGGAAGCAATCACCTGACCGATGTAAGCAGCATCTTCAGTTTTGGACACCAAATGGTCTGCCCCGTCCAAAGAGACAAATGATTTAGGATGAAAAGCAGCTTCATAAATCATCTGAGCATTTTTGATCTCAACAATCTCATCTTGCGGTGAGTGAAGGATCAATAATGACTTCTTTAATTTTTTTAGAAAGCTGTCTATAGGTTTCTTCTCAAGGTCTTTGACAAACTCACTGCTAATTTGAAAAGGACGACCTCCTATGAAAACTTTGGCTTTTCCTGACTCTTCTATTTCCTCAATACTATTTTGAAAAAGATGCTTTACGTGTAATGGATCAGCTGGTGCTCCCAAGGTCACAACAGCACTTACCTCTTCCAAATGAGGAGAGGCATATAATACTGCTGCACCCCCTAAGGAATGACCAATTAGCATTTTTGGAGCCTCGTAATTCTCCTTTAAAAAAGCAGCTGCATCCAGTAAATCTGAGATATTAGAACTGAATGTACTATCTTCAAAATCTCCCTCACTCCTTCCTAATCCGGTAAAATCAAAGCTAAAAACCGCTACTCCTTCTTGAGAAAGTGATTTGGATATTCTACTGACGGCAGAGAAGTTTTTGGAACAGGTAAAACAGTGGGCAAAAATTGCATAAAATTTAGGCTCTCTATCTAAAGGCATATATAAATGAGCCGAAAGATTGATGCCGTCGCTATTTGAAAAAGTAAGGGATTTAGGATTCATAAAATTTATTTTTTTAACTCCCGAACCTGAATGTTTTCCAGATTGATTTCAGAAAGTAATTCTAATTTACCTTTTTCATAAAGGACTTGCATGCTGTCAACAGGAGTATTTTTATCCTCTGGTTTAAGATTTAAATAATTCTGAAACCTTATTCCACCTTTCTCAACAGCATTGCTCACTTCTCTCATACGCACTCCACCTCCATCAGTATGATAGCTGTATGCTAAATAATCCATCAAGTAGTCCTCTTCCCCTATCCAATATAAAAACTGATCATCGAAGTCTTCTCCTCCTCCTTCTTTTTGAAAAGTGACTTTGATTAAATGATAAGACTCTCCGTTCAACTCTATTTTTCCAACATATTTCTTGATTACTGCAGGATCATTTAAGCCATAAGGTAAAAAAGCAAAATATGCAACAGAATTTACAGATCTTGAAAATGCTCCTATTCTTTCTTCTGTTAAAGTATCGATCTTTACAGAATTGACGGTTCGTGTAAAACCCTCATTATTGAGTACATCTTTCACCATTCCAGTGGAATCCTCAAACTCCCTGATATACTCAAATGAGTTCTCTGATTTATAGATCGTATAATGAATATTTCTAAAGTCAAACTCAATCAAAGAATTGGGATAGTTATTTCCTCCATGTGCCTCAATTGCCAAATCCACAATTTTTTCAGCTTCCGTTTTTGAGTTACATGATATTAATGTAATACTTAAAACAAATATTATTAAATATTTCATTTTCTGTTATTTAACATTTTCAATTTCAAAATCACTATAGCTATACTCGGCCCTCAAAAAGGTGTTATCGCCTGCTTCGTTTACTCTAAAGCTTTTTCTTTCTCCGTAGAATATAAACGGATCAGCATAAGAATAATTCAAGTTTTCGATCCGGCTTCTGTGATCGGAAAGCTGAACTTCATTTCCTACCATCATATAGCTATCAGCATCAAAAAAATACCACCAAATATCTTTCCCGGGACCATAATCAACTTTAACTACTTCTACTGATTTTGAAAAAATTTCTCTTTTACCAATATAGGTAAGTTTAGCCCCTTCATCCTCCAATAATTTCCACGGCTGGGCTATGACATAAAAAGCAGCATCAAAATCCTTCTTCTTAGAAGCTAAAAAATCCGGGTTTAGTACAGGGTTTCCGGCAATAGAATAATGCATGGACTCTCCGTCAAAATGAGCTAAATGCTCCACAGAATCTTTCTCCCAGCGGATAGTTCCTTCAAAAGAAGGTTGTAGCCTAAAGCTTAAAAACTGATCGGTTTCACTCTCAACTGTTCCATCTTCGAGTAATAATCTAGTCCACTTTCTGAATCGGATAGTTTCTACTTTATCCCAAGCATTCCATCCCCCATGTGCTTCAATCGACTTTTCAAGAATATCTTTTGCCTGCTTTTCCTCCGAGGGAGTACAAGAAACTAATGCGGCCGATACAATTAAAAAGAGGACATATCTTTTATTAAGATTCATTTTTTGAAAGTTTATTGAGAGTAGAGAAGAATTGAGGGCGATAATCCCAAACCAAAGCTATCAGCAATAAAGCATATTCTAGCACCAAGTAAAAGCTGCTTTCTTCAAAATTAGGGTTTCCATATGCCTGATAGGAAAAAATCACTGCAAAGCTCCATACCAAAAAGGACTTTTTCCCAGTCATCAAACTCAATCCTAATCCTGGAATTAAGTACCAAGGATGTATAACTGGTTGAAGCAATAAGTAACTCAGATAGATCAATACCCATAAATCTGCCAGCTTAAAAAGTGACTTGGGCGCTTTTTTCCAAGAAATAAACCAGACCCAAATCACAAAGGTCAAGCTTAGAACTTTACCTAAAGTCTCGATTGTATTATAGCCTTTGATCCAAAAGCCCACCTCTCGGAGCAGGTAATAAATTGAAGCATTGAATTCAAACTTTCCCTGATATAATCTGATACTTTGTAAAAAATTAATCCAGGCATCATCCCAAACTAACCCAATAAATGAAATGCAAACAGCTAATAGAGTTCCAATCCAAAAAAACGGACTGAATTTAATTTTTCTAAAAAACAACCAAGAAGGTAGGAAGACAAAAGGCAGAAGCTTTACTCCTATGGCTAAGCCCCAAGAAGTGCCAGCTAGAAATTTCTTGTTTTTTGAATATGCGATCAATGAACCTAAGAGGAACATCAGAACTATGCCTTCAAAATGAAGGTTGCCTATGACTTCTAATATCACCAAAGGATTGAGCCAATATAAAACCAAGTTTCTCAATGGCACATCAAACCTTCGGAACAGCTTGAGTAAGCCGAAAAAGACCAAAAGCTCACCAAGCAATAAGAAAGATCTGAGTGAAATTATTCCGAAAAGCGTGTTTTCCCCACTGGCTTCCGCAGCCAATCCAAACAACAATTGATTGGACGGCGGATAAACTGAATAATAATTCGGAGAATTCAAATAAGGATAAAGGCGCTCAAAAAACTCCAGCTCGTTGGCTGAATCTTCTACCAATTTCTGAGGAGTTTTGTCATAGGGATTCCCCTCTAATCTGACTATTTCACCATCCCAAAGAAATCTAGCATAATCATCTGATAATAAAGGTATTGAGTGAGATAATATAAACCTTAGCAAAAATCCAAAAAGAAATATACCCAACCATATTTCCTGATATTTCTGAAGCTTATATATTCCATACATCCCCAAAAAAGAAAGGGAAAATGCTGCAAAGAGATATGGGAAATTCTCTCTGGAAATAGAGTATCCTAAGGAATAAACACCAATGACTAGAAAAGCGCCAAAAATTAATAATAACGCCTTATGCTTATTACTTTTCAATTCCTAAATCGTTTCTCAGAGGCTCAAATAATTTTTCATTTTTATTCCAATAATCCAGCATATTGAGACTTCTTCGAGTAGCTTTAGTCACTTCCTGATCACCATTGCTTTTGGTTTGGATTTCCTCCCAGGCTAAGATTTCGTATGGAAAAAATTTCTTGTATTGTATTTTCAGGGTTCTTCTGAGTTGCGGATAATCCACGATCAACTCAGAGCTGTTTTCACCTAGGTCATTTTTGCTTATATCAGCGCGGTAGTCTTTTAGTTCTACATGAGAAAACCTTTGAAAAGTCAATCCCGGAATTAATCTGGCATCTCCTTCAACAATCAAATCAGGATTCAAGCGAATCAAATTAAATAACTCATCCTCCGCCTTGGCATCGATTTTCAGCTCCTGATCTCCTTCCGATTCAAAATATGAAAACAACTGCACTTTATAGGCACTGTTTTTCCAATTCATCTGAGTAAATGCCTGACCACACCATTCTGTGACCGAGGAGACTATTTTATAGGAATTGAGCTCCTCATAGATGGGTGTAAAAACTGACAGCATAGTATTATAAGGGTAAACTCCTGTGACAAACTCTCTCGTCATGTTGAGCTTCATAACCTTTTTGGCATCCCTTCCTGCTCCGGAGGGATCATCTAGCTTCACCTGTTTCCTTTTGGAAAAATCCTCCGTCACAAAAATTAATACGGCAGTACCATTTCTGGATTCTCCGTACCTAACCTGCTCCAAATCAAAAACATTGATTTCGGCTTGACCCTGATACCAATAGCCTGCAAACTGTTCTTCTTCTACTCCATCCCTACCTTTGGGGCCGCAGGCGTAAATAGAAAATGCCAGCAAAAATATCAGTAATATGTTTCGGGAATTTCTCATAAGTATGAAGATTTAAAAACTTCTCTAAGATTGCCAAAATTACCAATACTTAAAAATCGTATAGATAATCTTATAGCCAGCACCAAAAACTCCTTTAACAGTACCGCTGACTTTGGACACTCCTATTCTTTTTCTATACCTTACCGGAACTTCAGTATACCTCAGACCTGCTTTATGGGCTTTGATCTGCATCTCTATAGTCCAACCATAATCTTGGTCCACCATATTGATGTCCATGAGCTTTTGCCATACAATAGCTCTAAAAGGGCCTAAATCAGAAAATTTAGCTCCTTGAATGTATTTCATCATGGTTGTGGCAAGCCAATTACCAAAGACCTGAGGAAAAGTCATGGACCCGGATTCCCGCTCCCCTTGAGCTCTCGAGCCAATCACCATATCTGCTTGTTGATTGATAATTGGCTGGATTAAACCTGTCATTTCTTCCGGATAATCTGAATAGTCTCCGTCCAAAAAAACCACAATATCAGGCTGAATTTCCTGAGATCGAATCCAATCCATGGCTGTTAAACAAGCTTTCCCGTAGCCCTTTTGTCCTTCAAAGACGACTACTGCTCCCGCCTGCTCTGCTACATACCCAGTCTGATCTGTTGAATTATTATTGGCAACGACAATATTTCTAACCCAGCTGGGAATATCTTGTATAACCTTGGCAATAGATTTTTCCTCATTAAATGCAGGAATGATGACGTCAATTAGGTGATTTGGAAACATGAATTATCGCCCTAGGGCATAAGATTTAAAGGAACTGATGAAAACTAGGGAATAACCCACCGCTAGCATCAGATGGAAAGGTAGGAAGAGATAGTTTTGTTGAAATACTCCAAGTACAACCATTCCAATGAAAACAAGAGCCAAGGCACCTTCCAACCAAGTCGTTATTGGCATTCTTAAATTGATGTATTGATTGGTGCGAAGACTGAATTTTCCTCCTTCCAAATTGAATTTTGGTGTCCGGATAAAGGGTGATTTCTTTCCAGTTAAGCCTTCCATAACCGCTTGGGTATTATGTAATGCCATTCCCATGGAAACAGACAGGAATAAGGGTAATAGAAAAATAGCCTCGAATAAGCTTTTGAAAAAATGTTGCTTTCTATAGAAATAGGAAACCAAATAGATCAAGGATATAATGGCAAAGCCCACCAAAGAAAAGCTTGCTAATTGAATCCAACCTGGACCTAAAATTTGCTGATCTACTAACCACCAAACCCCAATACTGCTCAGACTGACAATCAGTATAGCCAAAAATATGGTACTGTTAAATAAATGAGCCATTGCATGAATTTTCACATGTGCTGGCAAATTTGTCTTTAGAACTGCAGCCCCGTGTTTAGCCGCACATTCTGCCCCACCTTTGGTCCATCGGAACTGCTGGGATTTAATAGCTGACATGATGGGAGGAAGTTCTGCAGGTGATTCCACTTCAGGCCTGTAGATAAATTTCCAACCTTTTCTTTGAGCTCTATAACTCAGGTCCAGGTCCTCAGTAAGGGTATCGTCATGCCAATTCCCCGCATCAAGTATAGTTTCCTTTCTCCAAATACCTCCCGTACCATTAAAATTAATAAATGCACCTTGACGGTTTCTTCCCATTTGCTCGATTAAAAAATGAGCATCCAGTGCAAAAGCCTGTAGTCGGGTTAACAATGAATAATGCTGGTTTAAATGAGTCCAACGACTCTGAACCATTCCTACTTTTGAATCTGAAAACCAAGGAATGGTTTGTAGCAGGAAATTAGGATCAGGAATGAAATCCGAATCAAAAATGGCAATAAATTCACCTTTAGCTACTTCCAGCCCCTCTTTTAAAGCTCCAGCTTTAAAACCTTTTCTATCAGTTCGGTGAATGTATTGAAAGTTAATTGTGGGATACTCCTTTAATTTCTCCTGAATCAATTCTTTGGTTTGGTCAGTACTGTCATCCAAGATCTGAATTTCTAATTTCTCAGATGGATAATTCAGTTTTGAAACAGCATCTATCAACCTTTCAGCCACGTACATTTCATTGAAAAGAGGAAGCTGAACGGTGATTTGTGGCAACTCGGAAGGATTGGAGGGTGTGGGCTGAGGATTTCTTTTCTCCTTAAAGAAAAAAAGCAATAGATGCCCTTGGGCCAAACTATAAATAAATATGAGTACCATTCCCAAGAGATATATCCCCAGAAGAATGAATGCTAAGATCTCAGGCATTGACTTTAATGGAATCGTTACCGATCAAAATCGGATTTTCGTTAATTCGTCCCTCTTCAGGACCATTTTCTAGTTTTAATACTCCTCTTGGACAAACCGCAGAACAAACCCCACAACCTACACAAGAAGAGCGCACAATATTCTGTCCTCTTTGAGCATACCATCTGACGTCAATTCCCATTTCGCAATAGGTTGAACAGTTGCCACATGATATACACTGACCACCATTGGTCGTAATTCTAAATCTAGACTTGAACCTTTGAACCATACCTAAATAGGCGGCCAAAGGGCATCCAAACCTGCACCAGACTCTATTTCCCATAAATGGATAGAAGCCTGTTCCAACCACTCCCGCAAACGCGGAACCAATTGCAAATCCATAAAACGAATGTAGCTGGTTGGTGACATTTCCCAAAAAGCTAAATGATGAAAAATAGTTTGCAATAGTAATCAAGGTCATCACCACCGCCAAAACCAAAACCCCATGGATCAGGTATCTTTCAATATTCCAAGCTTTTAAGCTTTTGTCAGAAAGCTGTCTATAAGGGTCTCCAACAGTTTCGGCTAGTCCACCGCATCCACAAACCCAAGAGCAATACCACCTTTTACCATAGAAATAGGTGAAAAGAGGTACAGCAATGATTATTAATAGAATGCCCCATATCAACATGAACATACCTACACCTCCACTGGAAAGAAATGTGCTTATCTGATAATCATAGAAAAAATCATAATCTAATGGCCAAATATTCTTGAAATCATAATAGGGCTGGTTGAGCAATACTAAAATTTCTGGTATCAGGAAAGCAAATGCAGTCTGAAAAAACATGACTGACGCTGTTCTAAGCTGTTGGTATTTATTTCCTCTGTATTTTCTAAACATTCGGATACCCATCACCAAAATGGCAAGTGTGTAAATAAATCCATACAAAAACCATTGGCTAGCAGGATTTCCGGATAGTAAAAGGCTTAGGGGATTGACCATCCAGACAGCATTTACCATGTAGGCAGGAAACCAGTATAGAATGATATAGAATAAGATTAGATAGGTTCCGGTAATCATACCCAACCAACCTCTATTTTTCATTTTAGAGTGAAAAATTCCATTGTTCTTTATTCCTTCAGGCTCTCCTTGATGTTTGGGAATATTATATAATAATCCTCCCAAAACCACCAAGCCAATAGACAGAAACAAAAAAAGTAAGGGTTGGGACTTGACTGGACTTTGCACAGATGCTTTTGTCAAAGGAAACGTGTAATCATCCCATATTACCTGATCCCATTGCTGATTATCCTTGCGTTCTTGATTGTAGTCATCAATTTTACCATTAACCTCAGAAATAAATGTGAAATTCGTCTGATAGGTTTTTCCATAGAGGGGACTCAATATTTCATTCATTGACTCCTGATGGATTTCTTTGGATTGAGATAAAACTATCTCCTCAGAAAGTTGATAATTGCCCAAAAAGGGAATGATAGTAAAAGCTAACAATCCTCCTAGAAACAAAACCAAGCCTAATTTTTGAATTAATTTCATAATCTTGCTCCTAGTAGTTTTTGAATAAATGATTTTTTGGAAGGAGTAAATTCTCCACCAAATTGGTCTTTGTAGACCTTTTGGATTTCGCTGATATAAGGAGCATAAAATTCCGGGTCAAAATTAGCTTTTGATAAATGAGCAATCACTTTTTCTCCAGTCCAACCTTGGCTAATTGCTTTATCAAAAAACTCATGCTTAAGCCTAAACCCAAAATTATTAACTCCAAGAATTTTCTTTTCCTGATCCATCAGCATTCTAAATGCCACTTTACCTGAACTGTGCTCCCAATAGAAATTGATCGCATTATCTTTTTCCCAATCAGCTGGAACAGTTCCGTATGTCTGGTATTCTATATCTAAAAATTTTGCTGAATTAAACCAAACTCCAGGATTATACTGTACAGGCTTTTTAATCAAATTATGAGCTAGCGTCTCTCCATGCATTCTTCCCGTATACCAAACCTGTTCAATATTTTTGCGGTCTTTCCCGGGCACTTCCCTAAACTCTGCACAATCACCTATGGCAAATACATCAGGCAAGTTGGTTCTGAAATATTGATCTACCAAAACTCCTCTTTTTAAATCCAAGTCAGAATTTTTAAGAAAATCAATATTCGGTGAAACTCCAGCCGTCAATCCTACAAACTGACAATCTATCAACTCACCATCTTTGGTTTTTACTCCTTTAACTTTTCCGTTTTGATCGCCAATTATTTCATCTAACTCAGCATTGAGTCTCAAATCAAAGTGATGTTCTTTTATATGTCTGCCTACAAGTTCCGATTCTTCTTTAGGTAGGACATTATTCCAAAAGCCAGCTTCTCTAACTAGAAAAGTGACACTGATTTTCTTGTAGGAGAGCATTTCAGCCATTTCAATACCTATCAAGCCCCCTCCTACAATAACTGCATGAGAAACCCCCGACTCAGTGGTTTTTTCCATTAACTCCAAATCTTGCTTGGAATAAAGACCTTGAACATTGGCAAGATCCTGACCAGGCCAACCAAACTTATTTGGCTTAGAACCCGTCGCTATCACCAATTGATCAAAAGATATAGAGTCACCATTGGTAAACAGAAGAACCTTCGAATTAAAGTCGATTTGCTTGACCCACCCTTCTTTCAAATCGATCCTGTTTTTCTCCCAAAACCAATTTTCATAGGGCTGTGTATGTTCAAACTTCATATGCCCCATGTAAACGTACATTAGGGCTGTTCGAGAAAAGAAATACTTACTTTCTCCTGAGATAACAGTGATTTTGACATCACTATCCAGCTTCCTCAAATGTCGGGCACAGGTTATCCCTGATATTCCATTTCCAATGATAACTATGTGCCGGGTTTGAGACATTACTGGGTGAAAGGTTGGTGGTTGGTTGTAAATTCTACTCGTTCAAACTCCAGTTATAATCTAGATGATTGACTTTAGCGTTGGAAGAGATTTTTACTTTACTGTATTTGTTAAGATAATCAATCAAGCTACCTTTCTTGGTAAAATCACCTTTGAACCAAGAGAAAATTGATGAAATCTGAACCTCATCTTTTGAGATTTTATTGTACTTGGGATTATTAATAAATTCCCTCGCAGACTGATCCAGTTGCTGATCAATTTTAGAAGCAACATAAGCCTCATTTTTCAAAGGTGGACAGGAAATAGATGCACAATTGATAGCAAAATGTATTCTTGGTTCATTGAATTCTTTTCTAAGAATTCCATGTTCTATCTCATCCAAACTGGACTCTTGACCTCCAATGCTGAAGAACTTATAGTGCCAAACATCCTTAATCAAAGGAATTTTCAACTTAGGTCCTAAATCACGGATACTCTCAACAGGATAATTGTCTACGATTAATTTTACTGTAAAAGCATTGTATGCATTAATCCAGTAAGCAAGCTGTTCATTTTTACTCCAAGCCTTTCTGTCAGGAGCATTGTTTGAAAGTGAATTTAAATACTTCTCCAATTGAGGTTTGTCCTTGATGAAACCTTTATAATCTACCAAGCCGTTTGGCTTCACGTGTTTTTTTAGCAACTGATCCCAAAGTTCATGACTTGGTGGAGTCGTACCTGCCATTCCTATGCTGGAGTTTTTACAGCTTAAAATAGTCATGGTTAAAAATACCATGATCACTGTTTTGATAATGTTCATAATGTGTCTGTTTGGAATCATTTACGAGGTTAAGCAAAAGTAAGATTGAGCAAATTAACGTATTGTCCTGAGTCTGACATTTCATTCATAGACTTTCACGCCCTTGTTGAGCCAAATGCCCCAGGCACGTGTATAGGTATGAACTTTATCTGTTCTTTTTTCGCCCTTGTACAATGGATACTCTTCATTGGCCCAATGAATAATACCTCCATAGAGGTTGTAAACTTCATAGCCATTTTCTACCAGCTTTTTCCCAACACTTTGAGATCTTGCTCCCACTGTGCAATACACTAGCACCGGTTTTGACTTATCTAAACGATCTAAATTAAAGGTTGGAAATTGATCATACCCAACCCAAATCGCATCTTTTAAATGACTGACTTGGTACTCTTCTTTTTCACGGGTATCAAGAACTTGATAAGAAGATAGATCATCGATTTCTTCTGGGTAGAGCACAGGGAAATCTTTTTCATAGAGCGTACTCAACAAGGTCTTATATGCAAAAGACTGAGGAAGTGCCTCTTTGAAAGGGATAATCGAAAATAGAATCAAACCAATAATTAAGGAGAAAATGCCGGGTTTTGGTGCTTTCATACACACAAAACTTCAAAAAATACAATATGGTTCTGATTAGGCATAGAAATCCGAAAGTCTCGCCAAACCTCTTTTATCCTTTATGATTATTTTTTTACCCTCAAACTCTATCAGGCCATCTTTCTTGAATTCAGAAAGCAGACGGATTACGGATTCCGTAGCTGTACCAACGATTCCAGCAATTTCTTCTCGAGTTAAAATCAAATCAATTTTCTGACTATCTCCCCCTTCAATACCGTATGAACTCGCAAGATGAATCAAGACAAAAGCTAATCTTTCCCTAATACTTTTTTGCGTTGCATCAGTAAGTTTTTCTTCCATCACTCCCAATTCATGACTCAATTCCTTTGTCACTCTTTTAAAAAATTGAGTATTGCCTAATAAAGTATTTAAAAATGCCTCTTTTGGGATAAAGCAAATCTTAGCATCCTCAACGATCATAGCTGAATTGGTGTAGTTTTCTTCACCCAGCAGGGCGGCATAACCTAAAAAGTCGCCCTCTTTTCCTAAGTGGACAATTTGTTCTTTCCCATTTGAGGCTGTTTTATAAACTTTTACTACTCCAGAATTGATACAAAATATTCCTAGTGGTTTGGTGCCTTCATAATACAGAATTTGACCTTTCCGATGAGAAATCAAATTTTTATGATCTGAAATTGAGCAAACCTGCGCATGTGACAAGTCCGACATTAAGGAATATTTGCGACTGGCACAGAGTTCACAAGGCGTATTATGAGGTTGATTAGACATGCTGGGTCTTTATATATGTTTCAATTATTCAAGATAAAAAAAGACTGACTAATATCATAAAATAAGCAACTATTTCGGGGCTTCCGGAAACTTTTTAAGCTGAACAAATTTCTTTTCTTCATATAACCACCGGAGAGATATATGAACCAAACCATTACTCAAAATTAGATATTCAGTCTGAAGTTGGTGATGATAAAGGCAGGCTTGTTCTACAGTCTTTTGGTTGATGGGTACTTGAGGAGCTTTGCACTCAATTAATAGATAGGGCTTTCCTTCTGTATTCCAAACCACTAAGTCAGTTCTCTTTTGGAGCTGATTGTATTTTAGGCCTTTCTCCAAGGTTAGCAAGCCCTTAGGGTAATTCAAATTTGAAATCAAATAGGAAATCCAATGTTGTCTAACCCATTCTTCCGGAGTCAGGACCAATTCCTTTTTTCTTAAACTGTCGAAAATCCAGAATTTTTGTTCTCTTTCAGAAATCTTCGACTGAATGTCGGGTAAATTTAAAATCGGTAATTGAAGTTTTCCTTCTTCGGATTTCATATCCCAAAGATGGCAGGAATTCTTAAAAATTAATCTGAAAATGAGAGATAAGGAGACAATTTATTCACCCAATCTTCCTTGAATATTTTAATTTTTAAGAGATCATCCGCGCTTGAAAATGGCCCATGTTGATTTCGGAAAGCAAAAATCACCTTAGCCTCCCCGTAACCTATATATGGATGTTTCGCTAGCGTATTAATGTCAGCCTGGTTGATTGGGATTTTCCTTAGACTAGGTCGATCAAAGTCAAAATAATTCCAGATTTGGTCAGCTACCTCTTCTTTCATTCCAAATACTTCCTTTAATTGATCCTTATGAACCAATCCACCTAAGTTCTCACGAAATTTAATAACCCTTGATGCCATTGCTGGCCCTATGCCCGGAACTATCTGCAATGTGATAGAATCAGCCTCTGAGAATAATATTTTTTGAACTGAGGCCGGAAAAATAACTTTTCCCGTATCTAAAGGGTTGAAAATAGGTAAAGGAGAAGTAGCTGGCTCAAAACCACTTATCAATAAAGAGTCAATTAAATAATCTATTCTAGACTGTTTTATCTCTGATTTTCTTCCCTGAACCTTTTGTATGAAAAAAGGAAGACAGATTATTAAGAATAAAAACGGAACAAACAGCACCAAACCTTTGGACTCTTTGTTGCTAAGGCCGAGATAGAGTTTGAGGAAATAAAAAAACTTCTTAATCATAAAAAAATATCAATAGATTTCTTCAATAACGTATAAGTTAAGAATATTGGACTAACATTCAAAAATTACCGAACTTTGAAAGGTTAAATTTAATTTAGACGAATTCTAAATTGATTAAGGATTATAAGAAAAAATCCTTTGAAGCTGATTTGTCTCTTAAATTTGCACCCAAGACTGAT
Organism: Algoriphagus sp. UBA3586; assembly: GCF_002376385.1. Taxonomy (NCBI): domain Bacteria; kingdom Pseudomonadati; phylum Bacteroidota; class Cytophagia; order Cytophagales; family Cyclobacteriaceae; genus Algoriphagus; species Algoriphagus sp. UBA3586. The sequence continues at coordinate 110,414 of NZ_DFMT01000026.1, forward strand.
GCTATGCAGATAAAATTTAGAGCTTTAAGTTTATCACACAAAACCGCCCCTGTTCAAATCAGGGAACTGATAGCATTAGATGATCAAGCTATCCACAGTATCTTAATCAAGCTGAAAGAATTTTTCAGCCTAGGTGATGCTTTGATCCTATCTACATGTAATCGGACAGAGGTCTATTACAGCCATGATTTGGATCTTAGCACGGAGATCATCAAGCTAATTGGTTTGGAAAAAGGAATGACTGATGTCGTTGATTATTTCGATTATTTTGAGATTTTCAATGATGACAAGTCTGCAATCAATCATTTATTCAGAGTCTCCATGGGTCTAGAAGCCCAAGTTGTTGGAGATATTCAAATATCAAATCAGGTAAAAAGAGCTTATCAGGCAGCAGCCGATTTAGACATGGCAGGTCCATTTCTTCATCGATTAATGCACACGGTATTTTTTACCAATAAAAGGATTGTACAGGAAACTTCCTTCCGAGACGGTGCTGCTTCTTTGTCTTATGCTGCTATCGAACTGATTGAGAGTTTAACATCAAATACTTATCAGCCTAGGGTTTTATTGATTGGTGTAGGTGAAATTGGAGAGGATGTGGCTAAAAATATGGTCTACCTCCCTGATGCCAAAGTCAAAATCACCAATAGAACTCAATCTAAAGCAGAAGCAATTGCTGCTGAATTAGGCTTTGAAGTAGTTCCTTTTGATGATTGTTTGGATGCAATGAAAGAAGCTGATGTTATTGTTAGCTCCATTCAGCGCTCAGAACCCTTTATCACCAAGAAATTGATCAGTGATTTTGAAATTCAATCCTACAAATTACTGGTTGACCTTTCGGTTCCTAGATCTATTGAAACTACAGTTGAAGATATCCCTGGAGTTATACTATATAATGTAGACAACATTCGAAGTAAAGCTACAGAGGCATTGGATAAGCGTCTTGCTGCCATTCCAAGAGTTGAAGAAATCATCGAAGAAACAATTGAGGAATTTTCCAGCTGGAAAAAGGAGATGCTTGTATCCCCTACCATCAATAAATTGAAGCAGTCTCTAGAGCAAATCAGGCAAGAAGAACTGGCTAGATTTATGAAAAATGCTTCCGATGAGGAATTTGCAGTAATCGACAAGATTACCAAGAGCATGATGCAAAAAGTCCTCAAGGTTCCAGTGGTTCAATTGAGAGCAGCCTGTAAAAGAGATGAGGCTGAGGAAATGATAGAATTCATTTCAGATCTATTCGATTTGAATCAGGAAAAGACTGAAAATTAAAAATAATTCATACCATTAAACGACCAAAAGGGACTTTCCTCTTTTGGTCTTTTTGTATCCACTCAATTGCAAGTCGTCTTATGACCAAAACTTTACGCTCTACTTTCCTACTTTTATTATGCACTGTATTGATTCATTTCTCTACAAAAGCCCAGACATGGGAAGTTTACGATTATGATCTCCAGCTGAAAAGCAGATTGGTCTATCAGTCCATCGCCATATTGAGCGATGCGGTAAAGATTGGAAAAAATGAAAATGGACTATTCTTACTGTCCAATGATTATAAACCAGCAGTCCAATTAGAAGGAAAAGAGATTTATCAATTTTTGGAACCCTGGATTCTTATGAAAGGAGAAAAGGGCATTGGTGCTTATCATGAGTACGGTCAAAAAGTCCTCAATTTGGAGTTTGATGAAATTCAAACTTATTACAACTTTTTGTTAGCTCGAAAAGGAAACGAGTATTGGGTATATCAAAGAGGAAAAGGGACAACAAATTACTTGGGGGAACTTGATGAAGCAAGAATTTCAAACGTTGGACAAATCATTTCCCGAAAAGGAAACTCCTACTTTCTTCCGCTTTCTTCTAATCCAGATCGGCCATTTGAGAAGTTAGAGGACAACGATGGGGAATATATTTTGGCAAAGACCAAGGACGGCTATGGCTTGGTGAATGTTGAAGGAAATCTAGTCCTAGATCCGGTAATTGATGAATTACAGCATACCAAAGGCAATTTCTATTATGGCTTTGATGAGGGGCAATATGTACTCATTGAAGGCGATTTGGTCCAAGCAAATATCAGGTATAATTCTTACCACAAAATCACTTATCAGGACGGATTGATGCTTGAATATATTCATGGAAAACTCCGAAGAGTGATGGAGGGAGATGGAATTCTTCTGGATGCTGTAGGAATGACAGAGGTAATAAGAATCGATCAAGATCTGTATAATGTCAGATTCAGAGACGGAAAGCTTGGCTTACTTGGAATAAAAGGGTGGTTGGTTAATCCGACAGATAGCTTGGAGAAAATAGAAAATGGATCCGAAGGTTATTTCCCTGCCAGAAAAAAGGGGCAATATGGCTATGTAAATAGAGAAGGAAAATGGCTGATCAAACCGACATACGATCTTTCGCTTAATTATTCCGAGCAAATAGCTGCTATTAAGTCCGGTCTTTATTGGGGTGCCATTGACAATTATGGAAAAGTTATTCTTAACCCAGAATGGGAAGAAATAAAAGCCTTTCAAGGTGGTTTTGGTGTAGGTAAAAAAGAAAATCGATTCTACCTTTTTTCCAAAGAAGGCAATCAATTAACTCCTGGAGGTTTCAGCAAAATTTGCAGAATCGATAATGGCTATTTCTTGGTAGAAAATGATCAAAAGGTTGGCCTGCTGGACCCAAATGGAAAGCAAGTTCTTTCCCCTGATTATGAATATTTAAAAAGGGAAAGAGCCAATTGGGTCATAGCCAGAAAAAATAATAAGAGCGGGCTAATAGATGAAAAAGGAGAAACGCTCTTACCCTTTGATTATGAGGAAATCCTTTTTGATAATGCAAACAGGCAAATTTTGGTTAGGGGAAGTTACCAGCCAATCTTGGTTGTAGAACCTGAAACGCAGGGAAGAAAAAGAAAAAGGGGCAATTAAGCCCCTTTCTTATTTTTTATCTCCTCTGGATTTTCCAGAATCTTTAGAATCATCATCCGATTTTGCAATAGACTCTCTCATAGAAGTATCTGACTTGATATTCTCCATTCTATAATAATCCATCACTCCCAGTTTTCCTGATCTGAATGCCTCAGCCAAAGCTTTAGGAACCTCTGCTTCTGCTTCAATAACTTTAGCCCTCATTTCTACATTTTTAGCTTTCATTTCTTGTTCCAAAGCAACGGCCATAGCTCTTCTTTCTTCAGCTTTAGCTTCAGCCACTTTCAAATCTGCAGAAGCCTGATCTATTTGTAATTTTGCTCCAATGTTCGTCCCCACATCGATATCAGCAATATCAATGGATAGGATTTCAAATGCTGTTCCCGCATCCAACCCCCTTTGTAATACTAGTTTGGAGATTTTATCAGGGTTTTCCAATACGCTTTTATGTGTATCAGCAGAACCGATTGAGGTCACAATCCCTTCTCCTACTCTTGCCAAAATGGTGTCCTCTCCTGCTCCACCAACCAATTGAGCGATGTTTGCCCTTACAGTAACCCTTGCTTTTGCAATCAGTTGAATCCCATCAGCGGCCACAGCGGCTACATTAGGCGTATTGATTACTTTTGGATTTACAGAGATCTGAACAGCTTCAAACACATCTCTACCAGCCAAATCAATGGCCGTTGCCTGCTTAAAGGTCAGGTTAATATTGGCCTTATCAGCAGAGATCAAGGCTCTAATAACATTAGGCACATTACCACCCGCCAAATAGTGGGTTTCCAGATCATTGGTGGTTAAATCCAATCCAGCCTTAGTGGCTGTAATCATTGAGTTCACAATGATGCTTGGTGGCACCTTTCTAATTCTCATTCCGATAAGCTCCCCAATGCCTACTCTAACATTGGCAAATTGAGCAGTAATCCAAAGATTAACCGGCACAAAGTATAAAAAGATGAAAAGTAAAATGATGCCTGCAAATGCGGCAATCAAAATGAAAATTGAACTAGATGGATCCATATTATTTGACTATTATTTTATTGTTTTCAACCTTGATAATGGTAATATCAGACTCAACTGGTATAAAACCTGACTCGGACTTTACTTCATATATAGAGTCCTCAAAGGACGCTTTTCCGATCGGCTTGATATCTGAAATTGCCTTTCCCTTCATGCCGGCTTCCAATCCTAAAGTCCTTCCGTCGAAAGTGCCTCCTTTTATTGCGGACTTGAGGGAAAACTTATCCCAAACCCCTGATCGAAACCCATAAATCATTGCCGCCAAATTCAAAATTGCGGCAATGCCGGTGATCCACCAAGCAGTTTCTGGAGAATAAATACTAAATGCATAAATGACTCCAGCCAAACTGATTATTAATCCCAATATCCCTACTACAGTGGTTCCAGGAATGAATAATACTTCTGCTAGCAGCAATATTAATCCTATTCCCAAAAGACTAGCTAAAATGACAACACTCATTGATTAAGAGATTAGATTCCTAAAATACTAGAAACAATTGAACCCTTAACATTTTGCAAAAAAAAACCCGGAATTAAATCCGGGTGAAGTTTAATAAGCTTTAGCAAATAAGACTCTGCCTTGAGATGGCTTACCAGTGAGAATGCATTTGCCTTCTTCCTCTTTCTGATCCAAAGGAATACAACGAATCGTTGCCTTTGTCAACTCCTTGATCTTATCCTCGGTTTCAGAAGTTCCATCCCAATGAGCAGATACAAATCCTGCTTTATTATTTAACACTTCTTGAAACTCATCCCAAGAGTTGACCTCAGTAGTTTTTTCTTTTCTAAAGCTTAAAGCCTTTTGGTAAATACTATCCTGAATCTCATCCAATAATTTAGGAATCATTATCTCGATAGGTTCAGATGAAAGATCAAAAGTAGACTTTGTTAAAGTATCTCTTCTGGCCAATTCTATTGTTCCATTTTCGAGATCTCTTGGGCCTATCGCTATTCTCAATGGTACTCCCTTCAATTCATACTCTGCAAATTTCCATCCTGGCTTGTGTGTATCCCTATTATCAAATTTGACAGAGACACCAACTTTTCTTAAAGCAGCCATGATTTCATTCGCCTTTTCGGAAATAGCATTCAACTCTTCTTCCGCTCTGTAAATAGGAACAATGACAACCTGAATTGGAGCCAATTTTGGAGGCAAAACCAATCCGTTATCATCTGAATGAGCCATGATTAGGGCACCCATCAGACGTGTACTTACTCCCCAAGAAGTTCCCCAAACAAAGTCAAGCCCTCCTTCTTTGGTTGCAAATTTTACATCAAATGCCTTTGCGAAATTTTGGCCTAGAAAGTGGGAAGTTCCAGCTTGCAGCGCCTTGCCGTCCTGCATCATTGCTTCAATACAGAAGGTCTCATCAGCTCCGGCAAATCTTTCATTCTCAGTTTTTCTGCCTTTTACGACCGGTAAGGCCATGAATTCTTCAGCAAACTGAGCGTAAACATTCATCATCTGAACAGTTTCATCCATCGCCTCTTCTTTGGTAGCATGAGCGGTATGCCCTTCCTGCCATAAAAACTCAGCGGTACGGAGGAAAAGCCTAGTTCTCATCTCCCATCTTACCACATTTGCCCATTGATTAACTAAAAGCGGTAAATCACGATAGGATTGAATCCAATTTTTATAAGTGCTCCAAATAACTGTTTCAGAAGTAGGTCTTACAATCAGTTCTTCCTCCAATTTTGCCTCTGGATCAACAATAACCCCAGAACCATCTTCTGCATTTTTCAATCTGTAATGAGTGACTACCGCGCATTCTTTGGCAAAGCCTTCCACGTGTGAAGCTTCTTTGCTCAAAAATGATTTAGGAATAAATAAAGGGAAGTATGCATTGGTATGGCCAGTTTCTTTGAACATTCGATCTAGCTCGGCCTGCATTTTTTCCCAAATAGAGTATCCATAGGGTTTGATAACCATGCAACCTCTTACTGCTGAATTTTCGGCTAGGTCGGCACGCTTCACTAACTCGTTGTACCATTGGGAATAATCCTCGCTACGCTTTGGTAATCCTTTACTCATACTTGTTGATTTGGATATGAAATGTCTATATTTTTGCTAAATTGAGCGGGGCAAATATAACTTAAAAAGTATAACCCTTCACTCGGTACGCCGTATAACATAGTAACAATCCAACTTCTAGTATGAAGAAATTTTCAAAAATATTAACTCCAGCAGTCATAGGGACATTTATCCTGGCTTCTTGCAGTACATCTCAGATGGCATCTAGAGGCGAGACGGATAACTTGTACTTTATGGCTTCTGACGCAAAACTTGTAAGTCAGTATGCGGTTCAAAACAACAGGCCTGAGACTTTTCAGGAGTTTGATGCTTTGAGCAATGTACCTGATGAAAGTTTTTCTAGCAGAAACGTTAACCCTGATTACCTTTCAAGATACCAATCAGAATCAGTAGAAACTGGCGATGAGGTAGTTTATTTTGATGAATTTGAAGGGCAACAAAATTCAGGAAATATCGACGCATACAATAATTATAGAGTGGGTGGTGCTAATACCAGTCCATTCAGCAATCCTTCCATCAACTTCAATATGGGATTGATGTATGGCTTCAATCCTTGGGGATTCGGATTCTTCGACCCTTTCTGGGGTCCAGGATGGGGATTCAGACCAGGCTTTAATGTAAATTTAGGTTTTGGCTGGGGTAATCCATTTTATGGACCTTTTGGAAGACCTTTCGGAATGGGCTTCTATGATCCTTTCTGGGGACCAGGTTTTGGACCTAGATTTGGAGGATGGGGATTCCCAGGTTATGCATGGGGAGGTTATCCAGGCTGGGGCATTCCAGTATATGCGGGTAATCCAATTTACGTCCTTCCAGGAAGTGAATTTAGCAACAGAGGAGTTGTTAGAGGAGCTAGACCAACACGTGGTGCCGGCTTAGCAGGTGCAGGTTTTGATAGAGCTAGTTCAGCAGCTTTACCAAGTACAGCAAGAGCCGAGGCCAGAAGAAACGTATTGAATCAAAATCGAGGCCTAGTAGGTTCAGATAGAGCAAGATCTACTTCTCGTGATTTCAGCTCAAGTCAAAATGACTATTACAACTCAGGTAGATCAAGAGTTTCAACTTCAAGAGTTGGGGCCCGGTCTGCAAGTTCACCTGCTTTAGACAGATCGTCTTCGATTAGAACAAGAAGTGCAATGCCTTCAGCAAGACCAACAATGAGATCTTACGGAAATACAAATTCCAGAAGTAGCATGGATAATTATAGAAGACCTTCTTCAAGTCCATCCTATGGTAGATCATCTAGTCCTTCTTATAATAGAAGCGCGGTACCAAGTAGAAGTGCTAGTCCTTCATACAACAGAGGTTCAAGCGGTACAAATTCAAGAAGTGTTTATACTCCTAGCAGAGGTTCTTCCGGAGGTAGCGTAAGCGTACCAAGTAGAAGTTCTTCCGGCGGAGGAGGAATGAGTTCTGGTGGATCCCGAGGAGGGGGCGGCGGAAGCAGCTCCTCATCAGGATCTAGAGGAGGAAGGGGGAATTAATTCCCCCCTTTTTTTTGCCAAATTCTAACCAAAAAGTACATTTTTCCCGTTATATCTAAGAAATCAACAATTTATTTAATGAAAGTTCAATCTTCTATTTTCATAGCATTCACTCTCTTTTTGTCTACACTATCTTATGGTCAAAGTGGATATTTTGAGGATGCATTAAGATTTAGCCAAAATGTACCAGCTGGTTCAGCAAGAATGATTGGTATAGGAGGAACTCAATGGTCCTTAGGAGGTGACGTTTCGAATATTGCTGGAAATCCGGCTGGACTCGGCTTCTTTAGAACATCTGAGGCCAGTATCACATTTGGTTACTCGGACTGGAGAGTAGATACCCAATACTTGGGACAGCCTAGACAGTATAATACCAGTAATTTTTCTATCCCCAATCTTTCAGTCGTTTTCGCCAACCCTAAAGGCCCCTTAAATAGAGGTGCATTCAAGGGAGGTTCATTTGGTATCAGTATCCAAAGGATCGCTAATTTTAATACGGAATATGGCTTTTTCTCAGATGAAATTGGTTCTACTTCCATCATAGATTTCTATCTACAAAATGCAATCGGAGTTCCGGAGTCTCAAATCCCAGGAATGGGCTTAACAGGACTGGCATATAATACTTATTTGATCAATCCATTATTGGATTCCAATGGAAATGCAATTCCAGGTGAATATGATCCGGTAATTGGGTTTGAAATCGGAGCTTTTCAAGATGAAAACATCACGCAAGAAGGAAATGCAAGTCAAATAACCTTTTCTTATGGAGCAAACTTTAACCATAAGCTATTTGTGGGAGGATCCTTGGGAATTCGATCATTAAATTTTGCCTCTAGAAAAGTTTATAATGAAGAGTTTGCGGAAGGCCCATTGTTCAATACTTCTCTCAGAGAAAATTTATTTATCAACGGGACAGGAGTGAATTTAAATTTAGGTTTAATCTATAAGCCAATTGACCAATTGAATCTTGGTTTCAACTTCCAAAGTCCAACTTGGTACTCCCTAAATGAAGAATATGATGCCAGAATTATAGCTGAGTTTGATAACTTCTACTACGCTCCAGAAGATATAACCTTACGAAGAGAGGAGGCTGCTACAGATTTCATACTGAGTTCTTACGGGCTAAACTCACCATTAAAAGTTGGAGCCGGAGCGACTTTCTTTTTAGGGAAAAATGGATTTATTTCAGCAGATGTGGATTATGTAGACTTTAGCGCTGCAAGATTAAATTCCAATGATTTTAATGAAGGTCCGGATAACCAAGCTATCAGAGATTTCTATACCAGCACATTAAATTTCCGACTTGGTGGAGAAGCAAGATTGGATATTTTTAGAATAAGAGCAGGCTTTGCACACTTTGGAGATCCATATAGCAACTCTAACTTCGATAGAAGTATGCAACAATATAGTGGAGGATTTGGAGCCAGATTAAATAATTTCACGATCGATTTTGCTGTGGTAAACAGAAGATCGAACGCTTTATATAACTCTTACCAAGTACTTGATCAGCAGGGAAATAATATTGGACCATTCACTGAGTTGAATAATAGTATTTTCTCAGGGGTTCTGACTTTAGGAATTACTTTCTAAGCTGGTGAATTAGCTCAGATATTAAAAGCTCAGTGGAGAAATCAGATCCGCTGAGCTTTATTTTTGCCATATTGTAATACTCTTCTCTTTCTGCCAGAAGGTTTTTTAATTTAAGGATAATCTCACCTCCTTCCATGCCTTGGAACATGGGTCTATTTTGAATTCTAGCTCCCTCCAAGCGATCAGAAATATCATTTAGAGGTACATCTAAGTACACAGAAATTGCTTGTGAATTAATCAAATCCATGTTGTCATTAAAGCAAGGGCAACCTCCTCCCGAGGCTAGGACAAATGACCTATCATAACTTAATGCCTGAGCCAACATTTCAGATTCCATTTCTCTAAACTTCCCCTCTCCCATTCTGGAAAAAATGTCTGGGATTTTCATTTGATTTTTTTGCTCGATCATAGCATCCAAATCATAAAAGGGAAAATTCAAGGACTGAGCTAATTGTCTTCCAAAAGTACTTTTGCCTGAACCTGGAAGCCCTACCAAAACTACTTTTAAATTTTCGTTCATTGAATATACAAATCTAAAACCTCTGAAGCATCAGGAGTATTGTTATGATGAAACTTACCGATAACGGTTCCTTCTTTAAGTAACATGATGCCTGGGTTTGACCTTACTATTGTCTTTACTACAGTAGCATCAGCCTGCAAAGCAAGGATATCCCAACCTTGGTCTACTAACAACTGATCGATCTCTTCTTGAGATGCCGCTGCAACCAAAACCACTTGGATAGGAGAACTCTTTAAGTCCTTCACCAAAGCATCAATTTCATCCAAATTTGAAGAACTCATCTTAGCTCGATTGCTAATTAAAATCAACAATTTATTTCCTGTAAAAATTTCTTCAGAATAATCTCCGTTTTCATTCCAAACCGCGAAATCAGAAATCTTTGGAAGGGCTTCGGGATTTTTTAATACCATTTCCACAAACTCATATCCCTCCTCTGTTGGATATTGGTCTAAAGACACTGTTTGCCCATCTTTCTTCATGACATATGAATATTGCAATGGAGAGGATGGCTGCATACTTTTGGGGATATTGACCCCAATTTTATATGCTCTAAAATCAATAAAAGGCAGATTTCTAATCGCTGTGATTGATAAAATCAAAGATAAAACTGCCACTGCTATGACAGATTTTTTAGCCCATCCCGGCGCATGAGTTGGAAGGTGATTTCTCAATAATAAAATCCCTCCGATCAAAATCATTAGGATCACATCCTTATAGAAAGACTCCCATGGAGTCAACTTTATTGCATCACCAAAACATCCGCAATCAGTTACTTTGTTGAAATAGGCTGAGAAAAAAGTTAAAAATGTAAAAAAGAGAATCATAGCCGCTAATGCCCAGGCAGTCAATTTACTCTTTACACCCAAAATGAGCATCACTCCCAAAACTACCTCGAGCACAACCAAAACAACGCCTATATATAAGGCGAATGGCTTGAAATAGATGAAAAATCCAGCAATGTCATTAGAAAAAACGTCAAAATACTCTTCCAGCTTAATAGCAGTTCCGACAGGATCATTCACTTTGATTAGACCAGAGAAAATAAATAGACCTCCTACCAAAAGTCTCAAAACCCACAATATTCCTTTATTAAGCATGGTAATTCAATTTTATTAAACAAAACACTGAGTAATTAATCATATCCTGGTAATTCGCTTCTATTCCTTCAGACACCAAGGTTTGGCCTTCATTGTCTTCTATTTGCTTTACTCTGTAAAGTTTCATCAAAATAATATCTGTCATTGAGCTCACCCGCATATCTCTCCATGCTTCTCCATAGTCATGGTTCTTGTTTTCCAAAAGTCCTTTGGTTTGACTGACCCATTTATCGTACACAGGCTCTATGTCATCAAATGGGATTTCCATCCTTTCATCTTTTTCAAAACTAATTTGTAATAATGCGATCAGGCAATAATTGATGATACCCACAAATTCGTCTACAATAGGATCCTCAACTTTCTGATTTCCTTTTTCCTGAATAGAACGGATTCGCTGGGCTTTGATAAAAATTTGATCTGTAATTGAAGAAAGTCTTAATATCCTCCAAGCGGTCCCATAATCGATGGTTTTCTTGCGGAATAGTTCTTTACAACGGGCAATTACTTGCGTATATTCGTTACTCGTTTTGTTTTCCAATTTATTCTAATTTAATGTTACCTGCCAACAGCGTGACTTCTTCGATCGAAGATAAATTATTTCCTCAAAAATATACACTTCAAATTAAGGGAAGGCTTATTCATTGGGAAAAGCCACAAATTATGGGTATTTTAAACAGTACTCCTGATTCTTTTTTTGATAAAAGTCGAGTAAAGGCGGAAAAGGACATTATTTTGAAGAAGGCCGAAGAAATGATTCGGCAAGGGGCAAGCATTTTAGATATCGGTGGATATAGTAGCCGCCCGGGTGCTTCGGAAGTTAGTGTAGAAGAAGAATTGAATAGAGTGATCCAACCTATAATTTGGATTAATAAAGAGTTTCCGGAAGTGCTTATCTCCATAGATTCTTTTCGATCAAGAGTTGTCAAAGAGGCAATAGAATCGGGTGCTCATATTGTGAATGATATCAGTGGAGGGGAGTTGGATAAAGAAATGTTTGAAACAGTCGCAAAGCTAAAAATTCCCTATATCATGATGCATATGAGGGGAAATCCGGCGACAATGCAGACAAAAACGAACTATTCTGACATTCTTGTTGAAATATTGAACTATTTCGCGGAAAAACTGGATGTTATAAGAAAGTTTGGCATCAAAGATGTAATTATTGATCCGGGCTTTGGCTTTGCAAAAAACCTAGATCAAAATTATTTTCTTTTAAGAAACTTAGATTATTTGAAGGCCTTGGGACTTCCTATTTTAGCAGGACTTTCTAGGAAATCCATGATTTATAAAACCTTGGATTGTGATTCTTCGGAAGCCCTCAATGGAACAACTGCCTTAAATATGGTAGCGCTTTTGAAAGGTGCTAACATCCTGAGAGTTCATGACGTTAAAGAAGCAAATGAAACCCTAAAATTATATAAACAATTATACCCTTGACCTTACTTTTTAAAATAGGATTCTTAGAAATATCCATCGTCAATATGGTCGATATTGCGTTGGTATCTTTTCTATTGTATCAAGTCTACAAATTGCTGAAAGGGAGTGTTGCGATCAAGATTTTCTTGGGCTTCCTCTCAATTTACCTTGTTTACCTATTAGTGCGTGCCCTTAGAATGGAATTACTTTCCTCTATTCTTGGCCAATTTATGGGAGTAGGTGTTATCGCGGCAATTATCATTTTTGCGCCTGAAATCAGAAAGTTCCTCCTTTTGATTGGAAGATCTTCCTTATTATCAGACGATAATGTCTGGAAAGACATTTTATTCTTTTGGAGAAAAAAGGACAATTCCTCCTTCAATATCAGTCCTATAATTGATGCGTCCAAAACTTTGGCGGGTTCCAACACCGGCGCATTAATGGTTATTTCAAAAAGCACAGAACTGAAATTTTACGCTGAAAGTGGAGATATTCTGGATGCAGAGCTTTCTAAAAGGTTATTGGTTTCGATTTTCAATAAATACAGCCCACTCCATGATGGAGCTGTGATTATTCATAACGGGAAAATAAAAGCAGCTCGTTGTATTTTGCCTGTAACAGAACGCGAAGTACCTGCCCAGTTTGGTTTAAGACACCGGGCAGGTATAGGGATGTCGGAGGCAACTGATGCAGTGATTCTCATTGTCTCAGAAGAAACTGGCCAGATTTCAATGGCAAAAAATGGTAAAGTTTTGCATAATATGTCTTTCCAAGAGGTAAGGGAAACCCTGAACGATTACCTCAACAGCTTAGATGTAGACTCTAGGTTTGAAAACCTGGAAGACTACGAAATGAAAAAGAAAAGAAAACTGGCTATGACCAGTAAATCATAAAAAAAGCCGAACTGAATGTTCGGCTTTTTTTATGTCAATATCTGCTTTCTTATCAGTAAGAAGAAGAATATGGCTTAGAATTAGGCCAAATAATCAGAATCCCGATTCTTCGGTCATCGGTCTTCCAACACGTTAAGCAAAGAAAATACGGTTAGTGACAAGATTGCCGATAATCAGATTATTTTTAAATAACTTTTAAATCTTTTCCTACTTCAATGAAAGCATTGATTGCTTGATCTAAATGTTCGCGATCATGTCCGGCTGAGATTTGAACACGAATTCTAGCTTGCCCTTTAGGAACTACAGGATAATAAAATCCTATCACATAAATTCCCTTTTCCAATAGCTTTTCTGCCATTTTTTGGGATAACACCGCATCATACAGCATCACAGGTACAATAGGATGAGTACCCGGCTTGATATCGAATCCAGCCTCGGTCATCTTTGCTCTGAAATACTGGGTATTTTCTTCTAGTTTATCCCGTAATTCTGTAGTCTCTGATAACAAATCCAGGACAGCTATAGATGCACCTGTAATAGAAGGAGCTAAAGTGTTAGAAAACAAGTAAGGTCTTGAGCGCTGCCTCAACAATTCAATGATTTCTTTTCTTCCAGATGTAAAACCACCTGAAGCACCACCAAGAGCTTTACCTAATGTGCCGGTAATGATATCCATCTTACCCATTACATTGCAAAGCTCGTGAACTCCCCTACCGGTTTTACCCATGAAGCCTGTTGAATGACATTCATCTGACATCACCAAAGCCTCATATTTTTCTGCCAATGCTACAATTTTATCGAGTTGAGCAATGGTTCCATCCATGGAGAATACTCCATCAGTCACAATGATTTTTTGTTTGGCTCCTTTAGCGACAGCATCTTTCAGTTGTGCTTCCAAATCCTCCATATTGTTATGCTCATATCTATAGCGCATAGCCTTACACAGACGAACGCCATCAATGATTGAAGCATGATTCAAGGCATCGGATATAATAGCGTCCTCAGGGCCTAATAATGGCTCAAACACCCCGCCATTTGCGTCAAAAGCAGCAGCGTAAAGGATTGTATCTTCAGTGCCCAGAAATTCAGAGATTTTTCTCTCAAGTTCTTTATGAATATCCTGAGTACCGCAAATAAAACGAACAGATGACATCCCAAAACCGTGGGTATCAATTGCTTTTTTAGCAGCCTCAATCACTCTAGGATGCGAGGACAAACCCAGGTAATTATTAGCACAAAAGTTTAATACCTTTTTTCCTCCGGATATTGTAATCTCAGCAGCTTGAGGAGAGGTAATTACTCTTTCTCTCTTAAACAATCCTGCCTCTTCTATGGATTTTAATTCCTCTTGTAATTTGGGTTTAAATTGATCGTACATTTTAAAATTTTATTTACTGATAATTTTCGATTCCCATTGGTCAAAAATTCTGTTTGACCCTCTGATTTTTCTTACTTTTGCGCAAGCAAACCCAAATATAAACAAAAAGCCTCGGAAGGATGAGGGCTTTTTTAAACACCTGGAAATGGAAAAAATCTTAATCATTGGCGCTGCTGGACAACTGGGTTCAGAACTTACCAAAGCATTAGCGGATAGAGTTGGAGGAGAGCAAGTAATCGCAACAGATTTAAGGGATTCTGCAAGAGATTCTTTTGATTACTGCAGATTTGAAGTACTGGACGTATTGAACAAAGAAGCGCTTTACGATTTGGTAAAAGAAGAAAATGTAAGTCAGATTTACCATTTAGCTGCTGTCCTTTCTGCGACTGGAGAGAAGAATCCTCATTTCGCATGGCATCTAAATATGGAAAGCTTACTTTCTGTTTTAGAACTTGGAAAAGAAACCAATTTGGATAAAATCTATTGGCCTTCCTCCATTGCTGTATTTGGACCAAATACTCCAAAAATCAATACTCCACAATATTGTGTTAAAGAGCCCAACACGGTTTATGGAATTAGCAAACAAGCAGGAGAAAGATGGTGCGAGTACTACTTCCAAAAATATGGTGTAGATGTCAGAAGCTTAAGATATCCAGGATTAATCGGTTACAAATCCCTTCCTGGAGGTGGAACTACTGATTATGCAGTAGATATTTATCATAAGGCTTTGGCAGGGGAAAAATTCAATTGTTTTCTCAGAGAGGATTCCAACCTCCCAATGATGTATATGCCTGATGCTATTAAGGCGACCTTGGATTTGATGGATGCTCCCAAGGAGGCTGTAAAAGTTAGATCCAGTTATAATCTGGCAGGAATGAGTTTCACTCCAAAGGAAATCTTCGAAAGCATCAAAAAACATATCCCTGAATTTGAAATAGAGTACCAACCAGACTTTAGGCAGCAGATTGCAGATTCTTGGCCAGACAGTATAGATGACAGCAAAGCCAAAGAAGATTGGGGCTGGCAACCAGATTTCACCTTAGATGCAATGACTAAGGACATACTTGAAAATTTACCCGATTATTTTCCTGTTGAAAAATAATCAGGAAATAAGAAAAAAGCCTGGCAGTTAATTTCTACCAGGCTTTTTTTATAATTTCTCTGAAATCAACTCCTCATCGAAACCCAAAGTCAAACTTGTATCCGGATACAGGATTATGGGCCTTTTAATCATACTGGAATTTTCAGCCAAAATAGGAACGGCAGTTTCTTTTTGTTCTAAGTCTTTCCTTTGCTGCTCGTCCATCTTACGGTAGGTCATTCCTTTCTTATTGACCAATTGGCCCAATTCAGTCTTTTCTAAAAATTTGTTTAAGAGATCGAAAGAGGGTTTTTGCTTTTTGTAATCGATAAACTCATAATCAACTCCCTTTGAATCCAGGTAGTCAAAGGTTTTTTTCATCGTATTACAATTCTTGATTCCGTAAACTTTCACTGACATAATTAATGTATTGAGTTTTATTTTTTAAGTAATATTAAAGCCAAGAATCATCCCAAATTAAAAGCTAAGACAAGCACCTACTTGCTAAAATTCGTCTATCCCTGACTTCCTTTTAAAATCTAAAAAAAGGCCAAATTGTTCCTTACTGCCCCAAATGATTCCAATTGATTAAGGTATTCCAAACCAAAGGAGCATCATGGTGATTAAGAAAACGATGTAATGGGTCAAAAGTAAAAGCCACTACTCTGCCTTTACCAATCGGCACATTGAATATTCCTCCATGACCGATGATGGTTTGCTCATTTCGCACCATACCAGATCTTACATACGGAGCCTGTTTTCCTGAATCTCCTTTCTTTTCAAGGGTTTTGTTTGGGTTCTCCATCCCCATAATTGGCCCAGTGTATGGTTCTTCATCTTTTAGAGGTTTGGTTCCATATTGTAGTACCATCAAATCCCTTTTTGCTAAGTCAACTTGGTAAAGTGGGCCATTCCCCTTGAAAATCGAAAAGGTTTCTGGATACCCATATAAAATAGGGCTGGATGTATTCTTTGCTTTCACAGTGACTACTGAACCTGGATGAAATAAACCTGAGGCAGTATAAGACTCTAAATCCCTTGTGATTCCAGTTTCAGCTATCATTCTGGTAGAATTATCAATACTGATTACAACTCCACCATTTTCAATGAATTTTTTCAATTGATCAATTCCCACAAATCCAGGTCCACCAGTCATATCATTGGTTTGATCTGGATATCCATGAGAAGGAAAATCTGCAGTCTTGGTATAAGGCATAGGGCCAAACCTGCTGTCTATTCCATGGATAAAATCCGCAGCTTCTCCCCTAGCTCTCGGGATTAGGATTACATCGAATCGGGAATTTAGATTTCCTGCTTTGAGATCATCTTTATCAATAGAAGTGTAAGGAATTTCTCTTTGCTCAAAGGTAAACCGGGACCAACCTTCGTCTTGCGTATTAATCCAAGTATGATATATAGCTACCCTTGGCAAGCTTACTTTTTGCAGATCTGACTGCTTCGGCGCTGAATTGCTTCTTATTAAATCCAAAGCAAATTTTTCGGATAACTCTTCAGAATCGGAAGAACTTATTCCCTTGATCATAATTGAACCAGATTTTAAAGTATCTGATTCGAGGGCAAACTCAGATTTCAATACTTGAATATCCGCGCCACTCTTTTTCTGCTTGATCCAGTAAAGTGCCGGTAAGACATTATTTTGGGCCTTATAGGAAATGTAATACGTGGAGCCGGAACTTTTAACTTCTCCTTTGTAAACAGCATTATTTTCCAGCATTTTTAAAGAAGACACATCAAAATCAATCGAATCTTTTGCATCAACTTTTACCCCGTACAAGTAACTCAAAGTCCAAGCAATGTCATCATAGGGAGGAAACTTTGCATCTTTTGGATAATTTTGTTCTGA
Organism: Algoriphagus sp. UBA3586; assembly: GCF_002376385.1. Lineage (NCBI taxonomy): Bacteria > Pseudomonadati > Bacteroidota > Cytophagia > Cytophagales > Cyclobacteriaceae > Algoriphagus > Algoriphagus sp. UBA3586. The sequence goes on from NZ_DFMT01000026.1 coordinate 127,710, forward strand.
AAGAAGCGTAACTGCTAAATTTCTATAAGGCTGATCCAAAAGAATGACATAGTCTTCATTTTCTGCCTGATGAACTTCTATTGCCTGAGCTCTCAATTGATTGACCAAATAAGCTGCCATGGCTGGATCTCGTTGTTCCTTTGGGATCACATAAGCTCTTGGACCTTTGGTCTTCCCTCTTCGGATAGAATTCACCCCTTTTTGATAAAAATTCCGCAATAACTGCTCTCCGTTTTGGGCAGCGTAGGTTAGAGAAGCTAATACTCCTGCCTGCATGTAATTGATATTGTTTCTCGCAGACCAATACACTTTTTCTGTTGGAGGATCAGGTCTATACCATTCTCTAGTGGTGGCAGGGTCCCCTGCATATCGGGATTTGGATAAATCTCTTAGGTAGGTATTAGCCCCGGCATTTCCGAAAGTCTCATAAAAGCGTCCATTGGAATTATGGTTATTAGCTACCCAAATCCCATATCCTGGCCACCAACCATCATAAAACGCCCATGTAAAAGCTCCAGGCATGCCTTGAGCAGCCAAAGTGGTAATATCATGGTTAGCCATAACTTGCCACTCTCCTATAGTCACAGGATCAACTTGTTCATTATAAGGACCTGTACCTGTTGAAATATAAAGTAAAGGCACAGACTCATGAAGATCCAGCATGACCGTAGGATGCCACTCGTAAAAGATGGAAAATATCCCTTTTGTGATAGCCTGGGAAACCTGTAGCCCATCTCTATTATTATCGTGGAACACATATTTCCCCCAATAAGGAGCTGATCTTGGAAACCCGTCATCCCACTCAGTTCTGGCTTTGGTAAATCTATAATACCAATCCACCAACTTATCTCTACCGTCCGGCTCAGAGACAGGGTTAATTAAAACAATCACATTATCCCGAATTTGCTTGACAGTTCTGTCTTCACTTGTAATCAAACGATAAGCAAGCTCCATGAGCATTTCCGGTGAACCCATTTCTGTAGAGTGCATTCCACCATTCAAATAATAGACAGGCTTCGCTTTTTGAAAAATATCTTCAGCTTGGTCAGCTGAGATTTTTCTAGGATCCGCTAATTGATCAAGGTATTCTTTATAAGTATCCAGACCATTCATACTTTCGTTATTCCCGATCACCACCAGATAAATCGGTCTTCCTTCTTCAGTAGTTTCTACCTGCTGTATGGATAAATGATCTGATTTTTCCGCCAATAATTGGTAATACTGATAAATGTCAGATGTTCTATGCATGACACCTGGAGCTCCTATTATTTCTCCAAAATGCTTTGAGGGAGATGGAATACTTGGATGATCTATAACGTCTAAAACAGAGGTGGGCAAAAATCTTGTGTCAGTAGTATACTCCCTGATTTTAGCATTGTAGGCTTCATCTACCTTTTGTCCATAGCCAGACAAAAAAGGTGAAATGAATATGCATGCCAGAAGAAATGATTTTAGCTTCATGGATTTTTGGGTTGGTGGTAAATAAAATTTCTTGGGGAAGAAGTTAAGGGATTTACCCGAAAGCTTTCCTGAAATTTTCACAAACAGGTCAGCCAATTTATGAGTGGGCATAAAAAAAGGCCGAATTAACGGCCTTTCACTTATGAATGGATTTCCAACATACTTTCTCTATGAGCATCCAGAATTTTTTGAATCAAATCATCTGTCAAAGCAGTGGATAGAAATAAGCTCTCAAACTGAGAAGGAGCTAAGTAAACTCCTCTTTTCAGCATAGCTTGGAAGTACTTACCAAAAAGCGCTGTATTTGACTTCTTTGCAGATTCAAAATCAATCACAGGCTCATCAGAAAAGAATAAGGAATACATACTGCCTAAATGATTAACAGTGTAAGAGTAGCCTAATTCAATATTAATCTTCTTTATTCCCTCAGAAATTTTTCTTCCGATTTCATTTAGAGCTCCGTAAATCCCATGATGCGCATTCAAATGCCTCAGCATTGCCAAGCCTGCGGCCATGGCTATGGGGTTTCCTGATAATGTACCTGCTTGATAAACCGGTCCTGCTGGAGAAACATGCTCCATGATTTCTTTCTTGCCACCATAAGCACCTACTGGCATGCCACCGCCGATAATTTTTCCCAGAGTAGTCATGTCAGGAGTTACTCCAAATAGTTCTTGCGCACCACCGGGAGCTAATCTAAATCCTGTCATCACTTCGTCAAAAATCAAAACGATTCCCTCCCGGGTACAAATCTCTCTCAAACCTTCCAAATAGCCAGGCATAGGAGTAGCCAAGCCCATATTACCGGGAACTGGCTCTAAAATTAAAGCCGCAATTTCTCCCTTATTAGCAGCCACCAATTTCTCAATTGCATCCAAAGAATTATAAGGAGCAAGCAGGGTGTCTTTTGCAGTTCCTTTGGTGACGCCCGGTGAATCGGGATTTCCCATGGTAATAGCACCTGAACCAGCAGAAATCAAAAATGAATCTCCGTGACCATGATAATGCCCTTCCATTTTGACAATCTTATCCCGACCTGTATACCCTCTAGCCAGACGAATCGCGGACATGGTTGCTTCAGTTCCCGAATTAACCATCCTCACTTTCTCTACCGAAGGCACCATACTGATAATCAATTCGGCAATTTCTATTTCTCTAGCGGTAGGAGCCCCGAATGAGGTTCCATTTTCCATAGCCTTAATCACGGCCTCTCTAATCAGAGCATGATTGTGGCCAATAATCATCGGCCCCCAGCTATTAATCAACTCTATATATTTGTTGTCATCTTCATCAAAGATAAATGCCCCATCGGCTCTTTTGATGAAAATAGGATCACCCCCCACTGCACGAAATGCACGGACTGGTGAGTTTACTCCACCTGGAATAAAATTTTGGGCATGGGCAAAAAGCCGCTTGCTTTCAGAAATATTCATTGATTTGTTAAAGGTTTCAATTCACCGTATTCAAAACCGAATACAGGTACATAATTATTTGAATTGCTGTTCAGAAAATTAAATCCCCAGGTTATGTTTCCTTGTTGAAACTGCTGTTGATTCAAGCTCCTCCTAAGATCAAACCCAAAGCTCGGGCTTAAGTTGGAGGAAAGCCAAAATATTAGCTCCTTCCCCAAAACAGCATTCATAGAAGGGAAGACTAAATTTTTGTTATAAAAATCCGTTTTAAACGCAATCATTGCCTCTTTATCCAAAGCTGGAGAATTATTGGAGATAAAGTAGAAATTCGGATCCTCCAACATTTCAAAATTCGCAAAATTGAAACCAAGCCAGGAATCCATTACCAAAATCGGTAAAGAGGTTGTTACTGATTCTATCAAAGAAAGTGTAGACTGGGCAATGGCAGGATCATCGGTCAGCATTATCACTTGATCTACCTTCAAATTGGCACTATCTCTTCCAGGCCTTACTCCTAAATCAGCAAGAAAACTAGCTGCATTTCTGGGATTCAAAGGTTGGGAATCCACTATTCTAAACCCTTCTTTTGTCAATTTTTCCTTCAGAAAGGCATTCATTTTTTCATCCCTTGAACTATTGCTGTATCCAATGGCCACTCTTTTACCCCACCTTTGAGATTTCAGATTTTGAATAATTCCATCTACTATATTCTCAGCAGATGGTCTGAATAAATAGCTATACTGCTTATCCTGAAATCTTTCTCCCAAATTGGAAAGAGGATGGATAAAAGGAATCTTGGCATTTTCCGCAAATGCGCTCACTAAATCAGATTCCTCCAAGTAAATAGGTCCAACTATTACATCGGCACGTTTTACTGCAGGTTCTTTCAGAATATTCTGCAAGTGGTTTAAATCTCGCTTAGAATCAAAGGAAATCAAATTCACCCTTTTCCCTTCTCTTTTAAGTTGATTTACACCAAACCGAATCCCTTCAAATAATTCATAGGTAAATGATGATGGAGAAATTTCTCCAGACCTGCCATCAGTAAAAGGAAGAATTACCACAATATCCAAAATCTCATCTTTGATTTTAGATGAACCACTTAATTCTCCTATTCTCTGAAGCTCATAATACAGTGCTCTTTCTTCTGAAGAAAGTACCGATTTGCTATTCAAAACAGTACTTAAAGCTGCAGTGTAGCCGGATAATTCCTGAAACTCTCTCAAATTTCTAATCAAGAAATCAGGGCTTTGCTTGATTAGAAATTCATAAATTAAATTCTGCGCTTTTCTTTTGATCTCTTCATTTTGAAGCTGGCTAACTTCCTTCAGCCCCTGCAGTGCCTGACTATTTTGAAAGTATGCTGTTGCTAAAAGGTATTTAGCCTCCTCGCCTTTATTCCAATTTCGGGATGCAAGAGGTTCAAGAAAATCTATGGCTTGATTAGGCTGATTGGCACCCAAAGCAGCCTGAGCTCCGTGAAATGCTGCGTAATTGGCTAGATTCCCATATTTTTCAACAGAAACAAATTCCTTAAAAGAATTCATGGCCTCCCAATAGGACCCGGAATTTAATTGAACTTGTGCTCGTCTATAACTCTCAGGTAAATTCTGAGACCAAGCCAAAATACTAATGAAAAAAACTGATAGGAAAAGGAAGGATTTTCTCATGAATCAAGGGTATGAATCAAACTGAATAGACAAATTTAAGCCATTATTTCCAAACCCAAAGTTTGGACCATAATAGATTATAAAAGCAAAACCCGAAGACAAAGCCTCGGGTTTTAACATTTATTGATTTTTTAAAATTATTCCCACTCGATTGTTGCTGGTGGCTTGGAAGAAATATCATAGACCACTCTATTCACACCTTTTACACGGTTGATGATTTCGTTGGACATTTTTCCCAAGAACTCATACGGTAAATGAATCCAATCTGCAGTCATTCCATCTATGGAACCTACTGCTCTCAAGGCAACCACTCTTTCGTAGGTACGCTCATCTCCCATCACCCCTACAGACTGAATAGGAAGAAGTATTGCACCAGCTTGCCAAACTTGATCATATAAGCCATGATTTTTCAAGCCTTGAATAAAAATATGATCAACCTCTTGCAAGGTTTTTACCTTTTCAGCAGTGATATCTCCCAAGATTCGTATAGCTAGACCCGGACCAGGGAAAGGATGTCTTCCAATAATGGTTTCGGGAATCTCCAAAGCTCTTCCCACTTCTCTTACCTCATCTTTGAATAAGGTATTCAGAGGCTCAACAACGGATAGCTTCATGAAATCTGGAAGTCCTCCTACATTGTGGTGAGATTTAATGGTGGCAGAAGGACCTTTGACGGATACTGACTCAATCACATCTGGATAGATCGTACCTTGACCCAGCCATTTAACTCCGTCAATTTTGTGAGCCTCATCGTCAAATACTTCAATGAAGACTCTCCCGATTGCTTTTCTTTTGGCTTCAGGATCTGTTAATCCAGCCAAGGCATCATAAAACCTTTGCTTGGAATCTACACCTATCACATTCAGACCCATGTCTTTGTAGGATTCTAGTACTTCTTCGAATTCATTCTTTCGAAGCAATCCATTATCCACAAATACGCAGGTAAGTTGATCACCAATTGCTCTGTGAATTAAAGTTGCAGCAACTGATGAATCCACACCACCGGATAAGCCCATCACTACTTTATCGGATCCAATTTTAGATTTCAAATCTTCAATAGTCGCATCAATAAATACATCAGAGGTCCAATCCTGAGCACATCCGCAAATAGAAACCACGAAGTTTCTTAGAAGATTTTTTCCTTCCGTAGAGTGTGTTACTTCAGGGTGGAACTGTATCCCGTAGGTTTTTTCTCCTTCAATCTTAAATGCAGCCACTTCTACAGAAGAAGTACTGGCAATAACTTTAAAACCTTCCGGTAATTTTTTGATGGTATCTCCATGAGACATCCAAACAGTAGAACCATGAGTCATTTCTTTTAGAAGATCATGGTGCAGGTCAATATGGTCAAGATTAGCTCTTCCGTACTCACGAATCGTGGAAGGAAGCACCTCGCCCCCATATTTATGCGCTAAAAGCTGAGATCCATAACAAACTCCCAAAATCGGAAGCTTGCCTCTCAAGCTATCCAAATCCAAATCAGGAGCTCCTTCATCTCTTACGCTGCAAGGAGACCCGGATAAAATGATCCCTTTGATATCATCATTGATCTCAGGAACATTATTAAAAGGGTGAATTTCACAATAAACATTCAGCTCTCGAACTCTTCGGGCGATGAGTTGGGTGTACTGAGAACCGAAATCGAGGATCAAAATTTGTTCTGCCATGCGCAAAGGTAAGCAGGATGGTCGGTTTGCTGAAATACGGCAAAGAAAATTTGGTGATAGTTTTAAACAATATTCCAGTAAAATTCATAAATAAACTAATTATCAGCTATTTATAGAATAATAATTACTGCGTATCCTCTTCCTCTCCAAATAAGGTTTTTAACTCAACTGCATCTATCCCCTTTTCTTCCTGAAGGTATTTCCCAAAAACGGCAGTGGAACCATGAGTCAGATAGACTTTTTCAGCTTCAGTAGCAGTAATTGCCTGTATCAATCCCTCCCAATCAGCATGATCTGATAAAACAAATCCCCTGTCGGCTGCTCTCCTCCTTCTGGTGCCTCTAATTGCCATCCAGCCTGAACAAATCCCTGTCCTATAGGGAGAAAATTTTCGCATCCAGGGAGTTCCCATGGCCGATGGTGGCGCTATAATCAAAGCCCCTTTGTATTTACTTTTTGGAATTTCTTGAGTGACTTTTGGGACATCCCAAAGGGAAATGCCATTTGCCAATAAAGCTTGGTTGGTGTTCCAGACTGCTCCATGAACGAAAACTTCACCAATATCAGGATTCAGGTTTTGTAATATTCTTTGAGCTTTTCCCAAAGAATAAGCAAATAGCACTGAATTTCGGCCTTCAGCTGCATTTTCTTGCCACCAAGAATTGATTTGATTGAAAATCTCTTGTTGACTTTCCCATTTATAAATCGGGAGCCCGAACGTGCACTCTGATACAAATTCATGGCACTTAACAGGCTCAAATGCAGCTGATAGTCCATCATTTTCCACTTTATAATCACCACTAACTACAGCTACACGGCCTTTGTGCTCCAGTCTAATTTGAGCCGACCCTGGGATATGTCCGGCAGGATGAAAAGAAACTTTTACTCCGTTAATTAAAAGATCATCACCGTATTCGAGGGTTTGAAGATTGATATCCTCTCCTAACCTCAGTTTCATTACTTCCGCAGAGTGATGATGAGCTAGGTAAGCCTTCATGCCCCAACGAGAGTGGTCTGAATGCGCGTGGGTGATTAGCGCTTTGTCAACCGGCCTCCAGGGATCTATAAATACTTGGGCGGGAGGACAATACAACCCAGATTCTGTAAGTTCTAGCAAATTCAATTGGATAGAGATCTTTGATTAATTTAAGCCATAGAACCCCAATTTTGTTTATTTCAACTCATAAAAGTAAAAAGTCTGAAAATCTCTTTCTTCAGCATTCGGGTCTTCACCTGGTTTGGCATTAACTGAATAGAGTAACTCTTTTTTTGCCTGAAGTTTAATTGGCCACTCCCCTTCCCAAAGCTTTTTATCATCTTTTAAAACCTGGTAGACAGGCGTTTTATATTTTTCTTGCACACTCATAAACCTTTCATCCCCAACTACTCTCCTATCTAAAGCATCAACTTCTTCATCCGGTGCTCCTTTCAAATACCAGGTTATTAAATAATCATTTGAAAAGGTGAAATTCTGATACCTAGAACCTCGTAGATCCTCGAAAAATACATCGAAGTTTTGATTGGGGATTGTCGGCTTTGTAATTTTAAAATTTTCACCAGGATTTAAATCTATAGAATCCAAAAGATTCAATTCAGGAAAAGAATACTGATATAGTTTTGGCGTTAATCTGAACTGCAAGAAAATTTGATCATTTTTCAAATAAGCATTTGGTTCATAACTAAGATATTCACCTTTATCTTGAATATAGTTTAATGATTTCGGGACTTTAGAAGAATGAAGCTGATTTCCATCTGCAGTACCAACTTTAAGAAAATCATAAGTATCCATTTCCATTAGACCATTTTTTAAAAATTGATCCTGCTCACTTTCCCTAAACCCAAACATAAATACCATTCCATCTTTTGAAATAAGACTGGGAGTATCTCCCATCAACCTTGATAAAATGTGAATTTGTGTTGGATGCTGCTCAATTAATTCAAATTCAAGATTGTAAATAAAATTTCCTGAGAAAGTTTTTACTAAAATTTTATCATTAGAAATAAATCTTGAGGCTTCAAAATATCCGGATTTGTAACTATCAGGCCCGTCTTGAGCTCGATTAGCAACCTTGAGAATATTACCAGAATTGTCTGTTAGGATAAATTCATTGCTTTTAAAATCGAAAAACAAAAATTTCTGAGCATCATCAGAATAATCCAGCAAAGTTGGAACGACCATTCGATCTATGCGCATACTGTCTACCAATACTAATTCTGGGACATAAGAACCTGAGATTTCCTCGGATTTTTTTTGACTGCAGGAGTATAAAACCAAAACTGCGATAAGAGTAGAAAAGAAAAATTTCATAAAAAGTCTTTTTCCAAAACTATCAAATACTCATAAAAAATAAAATCCTCTTTCGAGGATTTAAATTTCTTGGGGAAGTTTATCAGGTTTGGCGTTACTGAGTCTACTTAGCTTTTCACCGACATGATATTCATCCAGACCTGAAACTGTGACAGATTCCAAAATATTTAGATCAAGAGATCCGTCTTGCCTTAGCCCTTTTTCTTCCACGTAAATGTGATCTATAGAAGCTATCAGCAAAACAGTTTCATTAATTTTTAATGTTTGTGTCTCAACTAATGAACAGCCCAATTTGAGAGGACTCTTTTTAACAAAAGGGGCATAGAATTGCTCCAAGTATTCCTCTTCAAGCCCAGTTTTTTCAAATTCAGAACCCTCCCATCTAGCCGAGGTCCAGTGAGCTTCTTTGTAAAATTCTGGGGTAACATGATTGAGCGTGAAAACCTCTGTTTCCAGAATATTTTCCAGCGTATCTCTTTGAACAGTATGAGGCCTAAAGAGAATCCCCACCAATGGAGGAGATGCACCTATATGAAAAACCTGAGAAAAAGGAGCCAAATTATTGATCCCAGATTTACTCTTTGTACCAATTAGGTTTAGGCTTTTGTATCCTGATAGGCAATTAATCAGATTTCTTCTGAAGAATGAGTCAGATTCCAGAATATCCTCTTTGCTGAAATGCTTGATCATTTTTTAATTGCCTCTTCAATGGTATCACAATATTTGATATCCAATTGATCAATAATATTATCTGGATAGGTTTCCAAAATCTGATTCTTTGCTATTTGAACCATTTTTTCAAACCACTTTTCATCTGGAAGGATTTTACGATGGGTTTTCACACCATATGCTAACATATCTTTCTTCCAATGAATGAAATACCATTCCATTGTAGGTTGATGGAAGGCTCTTAGAGATCTCTTGTCGAAAATGAATTTTTCGTACTTACCTGCTTTAACTTTCTCACCTATTTGATTGAATGTTTCCTTGAAATCTTCAATGGGGATATAGTCTGCAAGTAATTCACAAATCACAATTCCTTTGTCAGGATTAATTAAAACGCGTGCATACTTTTCTTCAAAAGCCAGTTCAAAATCTCGCGTTTCTGATGGATATAAGGTGTCGTTCATGGCAAGATGGTGAGGGATTAATAGACTGTATTTTTACGCTTGGTTTCAGATTGATTGACTTCGTCTTTGAATTGCTCCAAGCGAACTTCTAGGTTTGAGGCATATTCGAGAGTAGTCCGCATCATGTCCTGCTGAGACTTAATTTGCTCTTTCAGTCTCGCAAGCTCTTGATTAACTTCTGCAAGCTTATTCTCATAGTCTTTCTTTAGCCTTTCTTTTTCGAGTTGGGCTTTCCTCAATTCTTCCTTAAACAATAGGAATGATTCAGGTGGAGTCTTCATATTCACAGCTCGTTCTTCTCGGGACCGTACCCTAAGTAATGACAAAATTCTATTGAAATTGTTTAAAGTTTATTTAAGATTGGACATTCCTCCATCCAAATGCACTATCTGACCTGTCATCCAGGAACTTTCCTCAGACAGCAAAAATACTGCAGCATTAGCAATGTCTTCCGGAGTTCCATATCTACCGATAGGATGTCTTTTATTACTTGCTTCTTTTTTATCATCAGATGACAACAATGCATTTGCCAATGGGGTGTCTGTCAAAGATGGGGCTATAGCATTTACTCGAATCTTTGAAGGAGCCCATTCAGCCGCCAATGATCTTGTCAGCCCTTCTACAGCACCTTTTGCTGCTGCAATACCGGCATGAAAACCCATACCAGTCTGAACTGCAACCGTGCTAAACATTACAACTGAAGGCGAATCAGACTTTTTCAAAGCCTTCATAGTAGCTTGCAAAACTTTGACTGCCCCCAAAAAATTAATGTCTAATTCTTTTTGGAAATCACTTTTGCTAATTCTATGAAAAGGCTTCAGATTTATAGTGCCTGGACAATAAACCAAACCATCAATAACATCAGGTGAATCTGGTAACTGGTCAAAATCTTCGGTGATGTCCAATTCAGTAGTTCCATCACCACTTTTGGAGTACAAATAGAGATTTGCACCTTTTGATTTCAATGATTCCGAAATAGCTTTTCCAATTCCTGAGTTTCCTCCGATGATAACAATATTTTTTCCTTGCATAACTTGTTTGGTTTCATGTATAAAAGCATTTGATGAAGGAATTTGTTTTGGGAAAAACAAAAAAAACCGCGCTTTTGCCCGGTTTTAAAGTTGGTTTAGTAGGATATATTTTACTTTTCTAAACTGATATACTTCAGAAATTCATTTCTAGCCTGTTCGTCTCTTTCAAACTTACCTGAATAAAAGGAAGTAACGGTTGAACTGTTGGTATCATTAACACCTCTTGAGCTGACGCACATATGATATGCATCCATGATAATAGCTACGTCTTCAGTGCCTAAAACTTCTTTCAACTCATTACCAATTTGCATGGTCAATCTTTCTTGAACCTGAGGCCTTTTGGCAAAATACTGTACTATTCTATTGATTTTTGAAAGACCGATCACGTTTCCATTAGAAATGTAAGCCACATGAGCCTTACCATAGATCGGAACGAAATGATGTTCGCAATGAGAATGAAACGTGATATCTTTTTCTACCAACATTTCATTGTATTTGTACTTGTTCTCAAAAAGTTTTGCAGCTGGCTTATTCTTTGGATTCAAACCTGCGAAAACCTCCTTCACATACATTTTGGCCACCCGATGAGGAGTACCTTTCAAACTATCATCTGTGAGGTCTAATCCCAAAATGTTCATGATTTCACGGAAATGCTTTTCAATCAATTCCACTTTTAAATCATCATCCATTTCGAAAGCATCCTCTCTCAAAGGAGTTTCTAAAGAAGTTCCAACATGCTCTTCACCGATTTCCTCAAATGAAGCCCGGGACAGATTAATTCCCATCGTATTCAACAAAGTTTCTTTCTGTTTCATAAAGTCGAATCGTTAATTCGAATTTCCGATCAATTTTTTCCCTCAAAATATTCCAAATAACCACTGCAATATTTTCAGCGGAAGGGTTGAGATTTTTGAATTCATCGGTATCCAAGTTTAGGTTTTTGTGGTCAAATTTATTTAATACGTGCTTTTTGATAAGATCGCTAAGCACTTTCATGTCATAAACGTATCCTGTATCAGGATCAACTTCTCCCCTGAGTTTTACTATCAAATCATAATTGTGTCCGTGGTAATTGGGATTATTGCATTTACCAAAAACAGCTTGGTTTTTTTCAGGTGACCAGGCAGAATTGTTAAGCCTGTGCGCAGCGTTGAAGTGCTCTTTGCGGAATACGGTTACTTTCATTACTTCTCTGAACAGCAGTTCAATTATTTTTGTTTAATTTTTATTCAAATTCTTTAAACAGAAATTTCAAACTCCTGCTGTTCAACCATTTATTTTTTGCAGTCGGCAAAATTAACCATTTATCAAATTCAGAGGCAATAAATAGAAATTTTCACCGTAAAAGGAACAAAAGTCCACTTTATTTTAGTTCCTTAAAGTGGACGTTCGCTTATCACCCAGATTAGCCAAGTCCTTGATAATCAAATAATATCCTAGTTAAATATTTGGCTTGGCTTTTGTAAAGAAGGAAAAACTATGACCCTACCTACCATAATTCACACGCTAATAAGCTTTGCTTTAACAGCAAATATCATCCACACGACTACTACTCCCAACCCCTCTAAAATATCTGAAAGTGAAAAAATTTATCAACTGATAGTTGATGATGCACCTTTGGTTCCTTCTAAAGAAATTTTTGAGCTTGCTATGCATGGGTGGGAAAAGTTGGAGCATAAACTGGAAAATCCTGTATTGACAATTATCGATTTCAGCCTCCCATCTACCGAGAAAAGACTTTGGGTAATCGATATGGAAAAATCAGAAATCTTAATCAACACAGTTGTATCACACGGTAGAAATTCCGGTCAATTGATGGCTGAATCTTTTTCCAATAAACCCGAATCTTATAAGAGTAGCTTAGGATTTTTTAAAACAGCAGAGACTTATTTTGGGAAGCACGGCTATTCTTTGAGAATCGATGGACTGGAAAAGGGAATCAATGATCAAGCACGAAACAGAGCTATAGTTATCCATGGCGCAGATTATGCAAAGGAAGAATTTGCGAAGGCTACAGGACGATTAGGAAGAAGCTTAGGCTGTCCAGCACTACCCCCTGATATCAGCAAAGAAGCAATAGACATTATAAAAGAAGGATCATTAATGTTTGTGTTCGGCAAAGCTCCTGACTACTTAGAAAATTCCGAACTAGCTCAACCTTAAAAAGATCTTAGGGCCGCTAAAATCTCAGAGTCACGCTGATAGATATCTGATCTGAAATGACCCTTTCCATTTGAGTCCGCCCAGAAAGTAAGGTAAACCAAGATAACGGGTATCTTTTTGTCCAGGTTTACAATTTGTTCTCTAGGCTGATTCATAGCTTTTTCAATTTTTTGTGAATCCCAATCTTGATTGTTTTTTAATAGTAATTGTGCTAGTTGGGTGGGGTTTTTCAATCTGATACAACCATGCGAGAGCGCTCGCTCTTCCTTTTCAAATAAGTTTCTCGTGGGAGTATCATGAATATAAACGCTGTACTTGTTCGGAAACATAAACTTAACTAGGCCTAGAGAATTATTTTGCCCTGGCTTTTGCCTAATCAAGTATGGAAAGGACTTGCTGCTAAAATCTACAGTAGAAGGATCTACATATTTCCCTGATCGGGTAATCACCTCCATATTATTTCTAGTTAAATAAGAGGGGTTTTTTCGAATGGCAGGAAGGGTTTCATTCCGCATAATGGAATAAGGAATATTCCAATATGGACTGAAAACAATATAACTCATCTGAGCTGAAAAGACTGGAGACTGATGATAAGGCTGGCCAACAATAACTTTTTCAGAAAAAAGCGTGTCCCTATTATCAATAAAGTCCAATTCAAAATTGGCAATATTGACCAAAATGTAGGTGGAATTTTGAATGGTGTCCGGAAGCCACCTCAGCCTTTCCAAGTTTACTGAAGCTTTATCGATCAAACTTTTTGGAGATTGATTGAGAGCCTCTAAAGTCATTTTACCTAAGATTCCATCTGCTTCAAGTCCATTGTCTGCCTGATATCTTTTTACCGCTTCAAAAAGAAGAGAGTCATAGAGTTTTGACGATTTATCAGCAACAGTAGATCCGACAAGATATCCCCAGAAAATCAATCTATCTCGTAAAGCGGGAATAGCAGAATTAGTCTCACCTACTTTAATTGATTTGTTTTCTTTGACTGGTTTCCAATCCAAAGAATCATTTTTCGCAATGGATTCGAGATTTCTGACTACTTCTCTGCCCTTTCGATAGATTTCAAATTTAGGATAAACAGACTGGATCACTGGCCGAATTTCCTTTCTCATAAGAGCTGTATGCAGTAATTCTATATAGTCTAATTGCTTTTGAATAGGCTCAATTCCCCAGTTACTTTTCAAGGATGATGGGTCAACTTTTCCAACTTCCAAATGAGTAACCAGCTTGAAAAACGCATCAGTCAAAAGCAAATCAAAGTCTGCCAAATCACTGAAATCATTCGCATTTTTCTTCTTTTTATTACTTTCAAAAGCTTCAAAATAGGTCTGAATTAATTTCAAATTATACTCTTCAGGGTTCAATCCATCATATTTTGACTGAATGATTTCATATCGCATCTCATAAGCAAATTCGGTCAATTCCCCATTGAAAGACCAAACTGGGTTAAACTCTCTCGCTCCGTAAAGAGTATGAATTTCACTGGATGTCAATAATGGCAAGCCCCTTACTTCCAATTTTCTTTGGGGTTGATCGGTCTCCAGGATAAATCTGATCTTATCAGCAACCTCCTTTTGACTGGCAAAAGCCGAGCAAACTCCTGAGAATAAAAAAACCGCAATCAAAAAGAAGCGGTTTATATAGTGGCTATTAGCTTTCATAAATTTTGAATTATTCTTCGACCTTAAAATCCTGGTATTTTCTTCCCAAAGCCCAAGACTCTTTCAACATAGCCAAAAATTCTCCCATCTTGGCAAGAGGAATCAAATTTGGTCCGTCACTCAATGCCTTTGCTGGTTCTGGGTGGGTTTCAATAAAGAAGCCATCTATTCCAGTTGCGGCCGCTGCTCTCGCTAAAACCGGAGCAAACTCTCTTTGACCTCCGCTGCTTCCGCCTTGGCCTCCAGGCTGTTGAACTGAGTGCGTGATATCAAATACCACAGGAGCAAATTGTCGCATGATCGGAAGACCTCTCATATCTACAACCAGATTATGATATCCCAATGAGAACCCACGCTCGGTCAAACAGACATTTTCATTTCCAACAGATCTTACTTTCTTGACTGCATACTGCATGTCTTCAGGAGCCATAAACTGACCTCTCTTAATTTTTACAGCCTTTCCGGTCTCTGCTGCAGCCAAAAGTAAATCCGTTTGCCTACATAAGAAAGCCGGAATCTGAAGCACATCTACTACTTCGGCCACTTCAGCTGCCTGATAACTTTCATGAATATCCGTTACCAAGGGCACATTCAAAGCTTGACCTACCCGCTGCAAAACCTCCAAAGATTTATCCATTCCTATGCTTCGGAAAGAATTGGAAGAGGTTCTATTTGCTTTGTCAAATGAGGCTTTAAAAACATAGTGAAAGCCATTTTCCTCAGCCCAAGCCTTCACCTTCGTTCCTATTTCCAGACAAATATCATAGCTCTCCACGGCACAAGGGCCAGAGAAAAGGACAGGTTTATCGGAACCTAAAACAATTCCCTCTCTGATTTTCATGGTGCTAGTGGTTCTATTCATCTTCTTTTGCTTTTACGATATAATTTTCAACCAAAGGAATCAATCTGCCTTTGGAATGTAATATTAGGTCTGCTACTTCTCTGAAAACACCTTTGCCTCCAGCAGCAAGGGTGACATAATTCACTTGAGATTTGACATATGCCAATGCATCTGCTGGAGCCACTGAAAATCCAACTTTACTTAAAATAGGCAGGTCAATCAGGTCATCTCCAATATAGGCGACCTCATGCAGTTCTATTTCCAGCGTTTCCAGGATTTCGCTTAGTTTTTTCCATTTATCCTTTACCCCGTGATAATGAAAATCAAAACGCAATTCCTCGCACCTATTCTCCACTACCTTGGATGAACGACCTGTAATTGCACCCACCATAATGCGGTTTTTTCTCAAATGCTGTACAATCAAGCCATCTTTGACATTGTATTTCTTATACTCCGTGCCTAAGTCATCATAGATGATCCCACCGTCGGTCAGCACACCATCTACATCAGTAATCAGTAATTTGATAGCGGATGCTTTTTGCAAAACCTCCTCTGAAATCCCGGAAAAGAGTTGATTGATTATTTCTTCTGTTTCCATTGTATAGAGTATAGGTCTAGTCTTCGTTGTTCTAAGTTTCTTACACTTCCAGCTTTTCTTTGCTTAGTCAAAAGATCTAAGTCCACATCCGCGACAATTGTAGTTTCTGCATTTTCAGATGCTTGGGCTACGATAGAATCATGTGGAAATGAAAAATCTGAAGGGGAATATATAGCAGCCTGTGAGTATTGAATATCCATGTTTTCCACTTTTGGAAGGTTACCCACCGACCCTGTGATCGCTACATAGCATTCGTTTTCTATTGCTCTCGATCTTGCGCAGGTATTTACTCGTAGGAAAGCATTTTTTGTATCCGTCCAGAAAGGAACAAATAAAATATCCATGTTTTGCTCTGCAAGGATTCTCCCTAATTCAGGAAATTCCACGTCATAACAAATTAGAATTCCAACCCTTCCTGCATCCGTATCAAAAACATTGATTCCATTTCCGCCCTGAAGCCCCCAATATGCTGCTTCATCTGGTGTAATGTGAAGTTTGTATTGCTTGGCATGTGTACCATCTCTCCTGCACAGGTAACTTACATTTCGAAGTTTCTTGCCATCATATTCCGGCATGGATCCAGCGATGATGTTCACGTTGTAAGAAACCGCCAAATCACTCATTCTACTTACAATCTCTTCCGTGTAGTCTGCCAAATTTCGGATTGCTTCTGAGGCATCCATATCATTAAACTCAGCCAATAGCGGAGCATTGAAGAATTCAGGAAGTAGACAGAAATCCGATTTATATCCAGAAACAGTATCGACGAAAAATTCAACCTGCTGCATCAGATCATCTACATTGGAAAACCTTCTCATTTTCCATTGAACCAATCCTAAACGAACAATGGATTTTTTATTTCCGATAAGCTTTTCGTCTTTTTCATAATATATATTGATCCATTCCAACAAAGTAGCATAAGCTCTGGAATCAATATCCTCCGGAAGATATTTCGTAATCACCTTCCTCACGTGGAACTCATTGGCGAGTTGGAATGAAAGAACGGAATCGAAAATCTCCTTATTCTTGACCAAATCGATGTATTTCCTTGGAGTCATTTCATCGGCATAATTAGCATAGCCTGGAATTCTTCCCCCTGCAATGATAGAGCGGAGATTCAGGTTTTCGCAAAGCTCTTTACGGGCATCATAAAGTCGACGACCCAATCGCATGCCACGATATTCTTGATGTACGAATACATCCGTGCCATAGAGTGTATCACCCTCATCATCATGGGTATCGAATTTACCGAATCCGGTGATTTGATCGTAAGTATGGTTATCTCCAAATTGAGAATAATCAACAATTATACTGAGAGCAGCAGCGACTACCTTTCCATTATCTTCAATACAAATCTGTCCTTCAGGAAAAACCTTCAGCTGGTTCTTCAATTCCTGACGGGTCCAGGCCATGCCTTTGTCTTTGTATATCGATACCATGATATCACGGATATCATCGAAATCGGAAAGCTTAATATTTCGGAGTTTTAATCGGTGCTCGAGTTCTTCTCTGTGTTTACTCATGTCACAAAATTAACTAAAATCAATCGATAATTTCAGAAGGGGAAAATTTCCAACCTGTAAACAAAATAAAATATGGATTTTTTAATCCAGCTAAAATTACTTTAGATTGGGTATTCAATTCTGATGATTAATCGACGAATTTCGAAAAATACAGCGATTTTCTATGCAAAGTGAAGCAAATAATACAAAAACAGCTCCTGTCTCTAATTTTATAGATTGGCTAGAAGAACTCCTAAATATCAGTTTAATTAATTTGGGAGAGTCTAAATTGACTATAGGCTTACTACTTACCCTGATTTTTTCATTTATCGCACTTTTTGTGATCTCGGAATGGCTGAGAAGACTCCTAGTCAATAAGATATTAAAGCGCTACGACATCACCACCGGGACCAGACAATCTATCGGAACCATGGTCAAATACCTTCTGATTTTGGCGGGTATTTTTTCGATTTTACAAACAAACGGGATTGACCTCAGCGCATTTGGTGTTCTTGCCGGAGCAATTGGTGTTGGTATTGGTTTTGGTTTGCAAAATGTGACCAACAACTTTATCAGTGGTTTGATTATTCTATTCGAGCAACCCATAAAAGTTGGGGATAGAATCGAGGTTGGAGATGTGACTGGTGATGTAATCAAAATTTCTGCTCGCTCCACAATGATTGTCACCAACGATAATATCACCATTATTGTCCCAAACAGTCAATTTATAGATAGTCAGGTAATTAACTGGTCCCACTCGGATAGAATGGTTAGGTTTAATTTTCCTGTTGGGATTTCTTACAAAGAAAATCCACAAAGGGTCAAAGAAATTTTGTTGGATGTGGCCAAGAAAAATCCGGGGGTACTTAACACTCCTGAAACTGATGTGCTCTTTTCGGATTATGGCGATAACTCCATTAATTTTACTTTAAGGGTTTGGACCTCAGAATATATCAATAGACCCAATGTGCTCAAAAGCCAACTTTATTATGAAGTATTTAAGAGATTTGGCGAAGAAGGAATTGAAATTCCATTCCCACAAAGAGACTTGCATCTAAAATCAGGATTTGAAAATTTAAAAAATTAGGCTATTTTTCGATAAATTACCTGAGGAGTAGGCTTACAAATGGCCTAAAGATGAGAAAGTTACTTCTAATATTATTTTTATTTATCAGCTTTGAGTCTATCTCCCAAAGCTTCTATCGCTATCGTTTTGAGGAGCCATGGTCTTTTTCTGCCAGTATTGGTCCTACCCAGTATTTTGGAGAATTATATTCCTTTTGGAAATATAATGAAGGGGTTCAGCCGGATTGGAATGCGAATATTGCATTCCATTATACAATAGGAACTCATTTACGGGCAAGAGGAGATTTTTCATATTATAAAATGTCGGGTCAAGATCCTCCTTCGGATCCAAGAGCCTTCAGAACTCCCAGAAATCTTCATTTCCGAGCTCAGAATTGGGAAGTAACAGGAATTATCGAATACTATTGGGACCCTGTAAAGGTTCCTAATATTCATAGACCACTCTGGAACCCTTATATATTCGTTGGAATTGGTATGTCCACCAATAACCCAGAAGCTCAACTTGATGGAGAATGGGTAGATCTGAGACCTCTTCAATTAGAAAGCAACCCTTATGAAAGGTATATTGTAGTTTTTCCTATGGGATTGGGATTCAAATACAAACTTAATGTCTACATGGATTTGACATTTGAAGGAAATTACAGGTTCACTTTGACTGATTACATGGATGATATTTCGGCTTATAATGTCAGTGAATTTTACCTGGACTTAGTCGATGACTATGTAACGGGAAGAAATCCCGATAGATTGAGGCTGGCTATTAGAAACCCAGATTTTTTGGATGACAATGGAATGCCGGATGTAGATAAAATCCTCCGTAATGGTGGAAGAATACGTAGAGGTTCGGGCCTTACTTACCGCTTTGATGGCTACATGACTGTCAATGTTGGGCTGGAAATCCACTTCTCCAGAGATATTTTTGACAACTGGATTTTCAGAAACAGAGTTAACGAAAAGAGATTCAGATTCTGGTAAACCTGCTTTTTATCATTTTTCATTCTTCATATTTCCATTAATTTCCGTAAATGATTTCCTCTAAACGAGGTAATATCTTTCTATGGAAAATCTTAACTATTGGGAATTTATAGCAGGATTGGGAATTTTCCTTTTGGGAATGCACCAAATGGAAAGTGGGCTCAAAGAACTTGCTGGAAAATCCTTTAGGACCCTACTCCAAAAATTCACCAACAAAAGCTGGAAAGGTATCCTTACAGGAACCTTTATTACTTCAATTTTACAGAGTAGCTCTTTAGTTACTTTGATGGTGTTAGCATTTTTAGGAGCAGGTCTCATCAGCCTTCAAAACTCCATTGGAGTAATACTAGGAGCTAACCTAGGGACTACAGTTACCGCATGGATAGTTGCCACTTTAGGGTTTAAAATCAGCATTTCTTCTTTTTCACTCCCATTTATAGGAATAGGAGCCCTTTTTTATCAATTTTTTAGTAAAAGAATATATCTGAAAAATTTTGGCCTCCTTCTATTAGGTTTCGGGTTTTTATTTTTTGGGATTGATTTAATGAAAACCTCCATTGAATTGCTGGCTCAAAAAATGGAATTAAGTCAATTTGCAGAGGTAAGGCTGATATTCTTTTTAGGGCTGGGTATTGTTCTCACTGCTTTGATTCAATCCAGCTCAGCTACACTGGTAATTTTACTCAGTGCATTAAATTCGGATGTAATCACTTTAGATCAAGCGGCAGCTGCAACAGTGGGAGCCAATATTGGAACAACCATCACTGTTATTCTGGGAGCAATTGGTGGAACTCCCGATAAAAAAAGGTTGGCTTCAGTCCA
Organism: Algoriphagus sp. UBA3586; assembly: GCF_002376385.1. NCBI lineage: Bacteria > Pseudomonadati > Bacteroidota > Cytophagia > Cytophagales > Cyclobacteriaceae > Algoriphagus > Algoriphagus sp. UBA3586. The sequence goes on from NZ_DFMT01000026.1 coordinate 148,040, forward strand.
TTTCATATTTAATTTCTGTACTGGGATACTGATTTTTCCATTTATCCCCTATTTCATCACCATCTTAGAAAACAGTAGAATTGGAGGAGATCATTTGATCTTATTGGTTGTATTCAACACTTTGATGAACCTAGCGGGGATTATCATTTTCTTTCCTTTTTTGGGTTTTTTGAGATCTTGGATCAATCAACGTTTTAAAACCAAAAAAATTAGCTTAACCTCATTTATTCACAACGTAGACACTTCTGTTCCAGAAGCAGCCATTAAAGCTGTAGAGAAAGAGCTAGACTCGGTTTTCGACCGCACCAAATTCTTTATCAAGGAGACTCTGGGAATCGAGGCAAAAGCAGGAGAACATGAAAGTATTTGGCAAAAAGTATTGGGCCGCTCATTTGAATTAATCCATGTCTACAACGAAATCAAAGAAATCGAAGACGAAATTACAGAGTATCATATAAAGATTCAAAGCGAACCAATCTCTGAAGTTGAGGCAAGACATCTAAGTTCGCTCATGGAATCGCTTAGGTCCATGGTTTATTCAGCTAAAGCTATGAAGGGCATCACCCAAAACATTAAAGAGTTAGAATCAGCTGAAAGAAACCTCCCGAAAAAATTCCTGCTTAGAATCCAGGATCATGCAAAAGTGTTATTTGAACAAATAGAACAACTGAGGCTGGAAGAAAAAGAAAAAAGAGATGTACCTCAATGGCTACAGCAACTTCAATATCAAGATCAAATTTTTATGGAAGACTTATACAAAGAAGCAAAAAGCCATCAGACAGATATTCCTTTTTCTACCTTAAGCAATGTTGGAAATGAATATTGTAGAAGTCTTTACAGTTTGGGTGTTGCCGTCTTGCATTGGCAACACCCAAAAACTGAATCATCTAATCTAGATCAACCAAAACAGGCTACTGCTTGATACTCAAAACGCCCAAATTGCCTTTAAATAAGACCGTTTCTGTAGTTCCTACTTGATAAGAAAGACTTTTCTCATGGTGGCCTGTTTCAATTGCTATCCATTTGATACCATTTTCAGAAGTGAAGTTGATAATTCCATTTTCCACTTCTTTTGCATTGTGAATATGCTGATGAAAAACAATTTCCTCATTTCCTTTTTGAAACATATCCATTCCTTTTTTGACTTCCTCGGAAGAAGTAAAGTGATCGGGAGTATTCACATAAAGCAAATGAACACTACACTTGAATGCTTTAAGGAGGGATTTAATGATTGAAAAGCTTTCTCTTGATTTAAGATGGAAATTGGAACAAAAAGCAATTTTCCTTAGATCATTTCCATCCAAGGCTTCCTTCACAGCCAAAACAGGACAAGGAGAATTTCTCAATACTTTTTGCAAGGTAGAGCCTATAAATTTCCCCTCAGAATAACCTTTTCCATAAGCTCCCATCACCAGAAGCTCAACATTTTCCTCTTTAATAGTCCTTAATATCATTTCCCAAGGAACACCTACTTTTACTTGATAATCAATCTGGGATTTTGCCGGAGCTATTTCACGAACGTATTCAGGTAAAACTAATTCAGCTTCTTGTTTTTGCTCAGTTAGCTCAGAGTATTTCTTCTTGGCTTCTTCAGAAAGTTTTTCAAAGTCGACTTCAGAAGGAATGACCGTAATCACTAAAATATTGGCATTGGTTTTTGCGCTTATTTTCTGTGCAGTCTTGAGGGCTGCAAGAGAATAAGAGGAAAAATCAAATGGAACAGCTATAGTTTTCATGGCTTCTAGATTTTTGATGTACCCACAAGTTCATGAAAAGCAGGACAAATTCCTTTGAAAAAGGTCAGTGAAAAAACTGATAAAAATCAGCAAATCAGCTCATTAAAGCTGCACTTCCATCATCAAGTCACATCTGCAATATTTCCCATCCCGAACTGGCACTTCTTGAAACCCTAAGTTCTGGTATATTTTCAATGCTGCCTGAAGCTTAGTATGTGTATATAAAACCACTTTACGGGCACCCATTTCTTTGGCTTTTTCCAAAATTGCAATGCCAAGCTTCTTCCCTATCCCCAAGCCCTGTGCATTCTTGGAAACGCCCATTTTGATCAATTCATAGGTTTGCTCATCGATTTTGGAAAGCCCAACAGTACCTACGATTTCCTCTCCTTTTTTGGCGAAAATAATGGCGCCTCCTTTTTCCAAAATCGTTTTTTCCGGCTGTTCCAATTGTTCTTTATCAAATGGCTCTATAGCAAACAACTCTTCAACCCAAGCCTTATTGATAATTTCAAAATGAGCCCGGAGAGAATTTTCGAAAGGGATGATTTGAATAGCTTCCACAATTACAGATAGGTTAAATAGGTAGTTATGAATTATTCTGCTAGATTAGGTTGGTTCAATCAAAAATCCAATGAAAAAATTACTTGCCCTCGTTTTTATCTTCTTTTGCTTTTCGAATTTTAGCAATGCACAAAGCCCAGAAGAAAAATTAAAAGAATTGGGAATAGAGCTTCCCGAAATTAGTGCCCCTATTGCCAATTATGTAAAGTGGAAACAAGTGGGTAATCTGATCTTTTTGGCTGGGAATGGACCTGATATTTATGGAAAAGTAGGAGCAGATTTGAGTCCTGAGGAAGGCTATCAGGCTGCTAGGGAGACCGGTATTGAAATCCTCGCGGTGCTTAAAGCAGCAACTGGAGGAGACTTAAGTAAAATCAAGCAATTTGTAAAGGTGCTAGGTATGGTGAATTCGGCACCAGACTTTACCGGACATCCTGCCGTGATCAATGGTTTTTCTGATCTGATGGTGGAAGTCTTTGGAGAAAAAGGAAAACATGCCCGTTCGGCAGTAGGTGTAGCAGCCCTTCCGAATGACATTGCTGTTGAAATCGAGGTGATCGTGGAAGTTGAAGATTGATGATCAAGGCTATTTTTTCAATTCTAATGCCTTTGGTCCTTCTTTTCGCACCAAAGGAAAAGACCTTCTTGCCAGAATATATTTATGTCGATGGATTGGCATTTCGGCAACAGGGACTGAAGGGGATTTTTGAAAAGTACGGACCAACAAAGAGCACGGAAACTAACTACGAATGTGGTTTCCATTCCAATCAGGAGCAGGGAAAAAGCTATCATCAGCTAACCTATGATCACGTCACTTGGATAGGGAATACTGAGGAAGGTTATATTTCAGAATTGGTTCTTTTCGATCCGGAAGGTGAAATGAAGTGGACGTATTTTGAGGAAATTGAATTCAGTGGAAAAAGCACCCTTCAGGAAGTTGAGTTTTTTATGGAAAAAAAAGCTGGACCCATCGAAATTTCCGGAAAAGATGATGAGCTATTATTTAGTATTAAGGGCCGATTTACTGATGCCGATGATGGGTTTTTCTTTCTTTTTCGGGAAGGAAAGTTGATTGAATTTCAGTATTGGAGTCCATGTTGAAAAACAAACTAACCCCAATATTGTAACCTAAATCAGAGGACTAAATAGTATCTAACTCCATTATGAAAATGGACGCTGGACTTGTGAAATGGAATCACAAAATAATAATCTGGTATCCGACTTTTTAAAAGAGGAATAAAACCATTTCAATAATCTAAATACTCAACTTCTAATAATATACTTATTTAAAATTCTTACTTGGTACATAGTACTTTGTACATCGTACATACACTACACCATCTTCACCTCCCACAAATCTCCTTATACGGACAATACTCACATTTTTTCAAAACCTCTGTTTGATCAAAGGGGATTTCTGGATTGTATAATTCCTCGAGCAGTTCTTTTAATTTGGTTTGAAAATCCGGATCGTAGTCTTTGTAATCCAGGACTTCTATTCCGGTTTTTCGACCTTCTTTTTGGTACAAATAGGGATCAAAATTATCATTGAACACCTCTTTTAAATTGAAAATTGCAGGCTTCAATGGAGCAGTATTTTCAGGATGGGTTCCTTGATAGATTAATCCATAAAACAGTGTTTGCATGGCCGCTTTGTTCCTTTTCTCTAAGCTACGGTCAAAAAGCGCATCAAGATCAGGAAAGGTTTTCTGATCTCCACCAGATTTGTAGTCTATCAAGCGGATCACCCCATTAAGTTCATCTACCCGGTCAATGATTCCTCTCAAAGCCACACGACGAGCACCATTCAAAGTTTTGATCTGCAGCGTAGTTTGGTACTTTTTTTCTTTTTCTAATGAGATTAAACGAAAAGGTGCTGTGCTTGCATCATATGCTAAGACCTGATCCACATAGCCCTGAATCACATCCCGAGCAATGGCCAATTGACCATTGAGTTTGGTTTCTGCCTCGTCTTCGAGATGATAAAAATCGCGAATGGCTTTTTCAACTGCTGGAAAAATCCAGTTTTTTCGTAATTCAACGAAATCCCCTTCTTCGATTTGAGTTCGTTTTTTTCGTTGGATAAAACCTGAATATAAGTTCTCCAAACTGTAATGAGCCAAATTTCCAAACACACCGGCATCAATCTCCTCGCTCACTTCCTCTTTTTCTTTGATTCCAGCAATGTATTGCAAGTAAAATTTAAGTCTGCAATCCAAATAGACATTTAAAGCAGAAGGAGAAAAGGCAGTTTCCGAGTGTCCATCCGATCCTACTAAATACCGTTCCAAGGTCTGAAGAATGGAAGGCGTCTTTTCAATCCGGATTGCGTCGGTCGATTTTTGGTCTATGGGAACATAAATAACTTCCTCAGAAAGGTCTTGATTAAGTTCAACCTCCATCTGCTGCAGGTATCGGCTCTTTTCTCCTGCCTTACCCTGATCTGCAGCAGTCGTGTAAATCATATGAACTTCTTCTGCAGCATGCAGTAGTCTATAGAAAGTATAGGCATAAATCGCGTCATTTTGTTCCTGAACAGGCAATCCAAAAGCCCTTCGGATAGAAAATGGAATCATGGAATTCAGACCGGCCGATGGTGGGAAACTGTCTTCATTCATGTTACAAATGATAACCCGACGGAAGTCCAGGTTACGGGATTCCAATACCCCCATGATCTGCAGTCCACGAAGTGGCTCTCCCTCAAAAGGCAATTTGACTTCCTGAAATACCTGTCGGAACAAGCGGATAAAAAACTCCCGATCAACCGAAAACTGTTCCTCTTTTTCGAAGGTTTCCCGCAATCGGGTCAATTGCTTGAAACATTGGAAAAGGTAGTTGCGCTGAAGCATGTCGTCTTTAAGCAATTCGGCCAATTCCTGCATCAGTGTGCTCAGGTAAGGGAATAATTGGTCAGCCTCCAGCTTTTGGAAAATTAATTCAAAAAGCTTACCTCCCTTTCCAAGTTCTGTTCTGGAAATATACACCTTGTTCATGGCCTGAATCTCTCCCAACACTCCTTTGCAAAAGCCCTCATTTACACTTTTCAAATAAGTGGACGAAAGCAAGTTCTTTATAGGTTGATGATAGAAGAAAGACTCTCCATTTTCTATTTTTATGAATCGCTGCATTTCTAAAACAGCCTCTAAAAAAGCATAGACAGGAGCATTTTTAACCGGATACCCCATGGTCACGTTGACCTGATTGATGCGCTCAGGTAGAGAATGCAGAACCGGAAAGAGTAATTGCTCATCCGGTAAAATCACGACTGTCTCTTCCAGCGCTTCCTGATCCGGAATTTGTTCCAATAATGAACCTACCAAATTTGCCTGATTCACTTTTAGAGGGGTGGCATAGGTTTTAATTTTCGAATCCTTACTTTGAATCAAATCCGGAAGCTCCTTGGGAAATGTAGGACCCAAAATGATATCCTTTCTATACTCACGGAAAAATAGTCCAGCTTCTTGGTTGCCATCAAGCGTGTAATAAGCATCAACATCCCAATGGATTTCTGCGCCAAACTCCTTGATAAAATGTTTAATCAGGAGTTCTTCCGTTTTGGTAAAAGCATTAAAGCCCAAAAAGATATACTTTTTATCGGGCTTTTGGATTTCACTTAGGCCCATGGCCACTTGTCTGTACAGCTTACCTGAATAAGCCAATCCAGATACCTCGAGGGAAGCTTGAAAGGAACGATAAAGCGGTTTAAGTACTTGCCAAAATTTCAGAAATTTTTCCTGATGCTTCTTGTCTTGGCTGATAAAGGAATTCCAAAATTGTCGGATCAACTCAATTTGATTTTCAGTCAAAAAACTTAAATCCGACTCCAACTCTTTGATTTCGGCCAAATGGTGATAGAGTTTATCCGGATCGGCCATAAACTGATCCACATCATTGAAATCTTTTAGGATCATTTCTCCCCAAAAGAAAAAGCGATCAAATGACTCGGGCTCAGGGTGCAAATTCCCATAAACCCGGTACAATTCAAAAATCAGTGTTAAATCATCTGCCGGACGTTTTCCCGCAAATCCATAAAATACGTCCTCAATCGTCTTAACTTCAGGCATCCAGGTGGGCTGATCAATCAAGGTTCCCATATGCTGCGTAAAAAACAATCCAGCTCTTCTGTTAGGTAAAACCACAACTACCTCTCTTAAAGATTCTGATTCCTTCAGGATTTTTTCAGCAGTATTTCTTAAAAAATTATGCATGTACTTCTTCGATTTTTCCAGTTTCTAAATAGCATAAATAACCCTTGCATGGCTTTGCGGTGAGTGATTTAACGAGTTCCATATATTCCTTGACCTGCTTGCCATAGCTGTCCCGTTCTTCTCCCGTTTTAAAATCTACCACCACTGCTTCCCTTTGGTGGAGGCGAATACGATCAGGTCTTTTCTGTTTACCTCCAGGCAATAGAATGCCCTGCTCATTCAATGAATCCTGAGCTGGATCAAACCAAGAAGCAAAAAGTGGATTTTCGAACAATGCCTGAAGCTGAGAGAGGACCTCTTCTTTCTCTTCTGAACTCAACCTCCCTTCAAAATATAGACTTTCCAGCTCCAATTTAGCCTGAGCCAGGGTATTGGATTTCTCTAAAATTTCATGAACAAGCAAGCCAAAATTTCGCTTTTTCCGCTGCTCCATACCTTCAGCGGAAAAGTCTACAGCATATTGTTTGACCTCCAATAATTCTTGCCATTTCTTATAAGTCCAGCGCAAGGGTGGCGTTTGAAATACCGTTTGATCAGGAATATTGGATTCTGGCCAATCTCCCCATTGAAAGATCTTTGACTCTTTCTCTAAGGTTCCCAGATTTTGAATTCCTACTTCTAAAATCTGCTGCAGATGGAGCTCTAGGTAATTTTGAGAATTAAAAGAACCCTTATAGGGAGAAAGAGACCAAAATACCTCCTCTGCTCGGGTAAGAGCCACGTAGATCATATTCAAGCTATCCAAATAGGCCAATATTGCCTCTTCACCATAGGTTTCAGCGAATAAAGACTGGGCTAGGCTACTCTGCAGCTTCAATGGGATAATTGCCTGAATTCCAGTTTCGGCATCTTTAAAGGGAGACCAAACGATATTGTCTTTGGTGGTATCAAAAATGGTCCATTTCAAAAATGGCATTAAAACCACTTTGAATTGGAGTCCTTTAGACTTATGAATAGTCAGAATTCGCATGGCATCATGTCCTTCAGGAATCTTCACCGTGCGCTTTTGTTTATTGTCTTGCCACCAATCCAAAAAAGCTCCCAGATCTGAGCGGTTTTTTGAAATAAAATCGAAGATCGCTTCCCGAAATCCAGAAATATAGGCCTTCTCCAATCCCGTCTCTTGAATTCGAAGTATGCGAATCAACTCTTCGGTCATTTCCAACAAAGGAAGCTGCAACAATGCCTGTTCCTGCGCTTTAAATAATTCAATCTCCTTAGCAAAATCTTCATCAATCTGATCCAAGGAAAAAAGGTTATGATCAACTTTCTGATCTAAAAGTACAGCTCGATAATACCACATGGTCTTAAACTGCACCTCATCATCGGGTTGATACAAGTATGAAAGGGCAGCGATCAGGGCTTTGACTGAGGCTGCCTTATGCAAATACATGGATTCATCCGAAAGCACATCGTATCGGTATTGATCGCTGGCAGGTTCTAGCATGAGGCAATCAGCAATCTGCTCACCTTCTGACTTGGTTCTAACCAAAAAAGCGATATCCTTCAACTGATAGCCCAAATCCTGGAGATTCCTGACCTGCTCTGGAATTTTTTCAAGGACCTGTTTATCAAATTTACCATCCTCTTCCAGCTCCTTATTCTCTTCCAAGAATTCCATCCGCACCATACCTTGGAAATTAGATTGCTTTTTTTTCGAGGATACTTTTTGCTTTACATCGGCATAGGCTTTGGACAAAATACTTGGATCATCCACCCCATAAGTGTCAGAAAGCACCCGCTCAAAAGAAGTTGGGAGCGTTTCAAACAATGCATTGTTAAATTCGATAATCCGCGGTAAGCTCCGGAAGTTAGTTGCCAGATTTTTGGATTCAATCAAATGAGCACCTATCTCCTCTTCTACCCTTTCAAGGAGGAGTTTCATTTCTCCTCCACGCCAACGATAAATAGACTGCTTAACGTCCCCTACCAAAAGATTACGATGACCAAAAGAAAGGGAGTTTTCGAGTAGAGGCTTGAAACTAGCCCACTGAAAACCCGAAGTATCCTGAAACTCGTCTATCAAAAAATGTTGGTATTGATTCCCTACTTTTTCATAGATAAATGGGGCGTCATTTTCATAGGTGATTTCTTTGAGAAACTCATTGGCATCCGAAATCAAAAGCATGTTTTCTTCGGATTTGATCAGGGATAAATCATCCAATAGATTCCTAAAAACTCCATAAACGTAAATATTTCTAGAAATAGCGCTGATGGTATTCCATTGGAAAAGCAAGGGTTCAAATTGCCTTAGAATATCATTTAGACCTGACTGAAAAGCACTTTCAATTTCATTGATTTTTTTACTTGATTTAGCATACCATTTTCCAGGATTATCAATGGCCTCCACCATTGTTTTTGTAATATCTGGAACGACCTTGTTTCTATCACCGAGTTGATCAAACTTCTTTGCAAAGGAATTGGAACTACCACTAAAATCTGTCCATTCCAAGCCATTAGCGATTCGTATTTCATTGGCTTGCTGTTTTAAATCTTTACCAATTTTGATAAGACCATCTCTTCGACTCTTAACCAGTTTTTGGAGTTGATCGACATTTTCTTTCTCACTCAAAAAGGACTTGATTTCGCCTGCATGTTGTTTGAAATTCTCCTGAAAAATCTGTTTCCCCAAGCCCTGAATATTTCTCCGAATATCCCAGGTTTTCCCATTCTGGATCTGCTCAGTGGCGTAATCAACCAGCCATTTATGTAGGAATTCATCATCCATCACCTGCATGACAACTCTATCTACTACCCTTTCGAGAACTCCATCCTGATCTAATTCTACATCAAACTTCGCATTGAGATCAATCTCACGGGCAAATGCACGGACTACTTTTTGAAAAAAGCTATCAATCGTGCTGACTGAAAAATGACTGTAATCGTGCAGGATTGCCGTCAGTGTAGCCTTCGCCTTATGCTTCAAACCTTCAGCATCCACTTGCAGAAATTTCATTAATTCCTGATCCATAAACTCCGCCTCATCCACTTGCTGAGACAATCTTGACAGCACATCTAAAATTCTCTCCTTCATCTCCTGAGTGGCCTTATTGGTAAAAGTCACTGCTAATATCTGCTTGAAAGCTGTTGGTGGTTGCCTTAGTGCCAACTTGAGATACTCTAGCGTAAGCGTATAGGTCTTCCCAGATCCTGCTGAAGATTTGTAGATGATAAAAGGTTTGTCTGACATAGCTCGGAAAAAAGTGAGTTTGAAGATAGGAAAGCTTGATCAAATTGAAGGAGTGAAAGATTGAATTTGACAAAAAATGTCGTGCATTCTAAAGAATCCTTACATCCATCAAAAAGCTATAGGAAAAAGTTTGATTTTTCGAGAACTTCAATCGTCAACCAATAAACCTATGAAAAACCTATTTTACGCTTTTCTTTTTTTCTTCTGCATCCAATCCGTTCAGGCCAAGGACGGCTATGATTTGTGGTTGGACTACAGTTCCATCAAGATTCCCACTATTCGATCCGAAGCCGAATCATTATTCAGTGGAATCTACTTTTTTGGAAAAAACCCAACATACAACGCCATCCAATTTGAGATGGAAAAGGCTATTCCGAAAATGATCGGGAAATCGCCAATCTATGCAACTGACCGGATCAATGCGGCTAAAATGTGGCTGGGTACCAGAGAGGAACTTGCTCAGGTCATAGGCTTAGACCAACAAATGGAAATCAAAAATTTAGGAGATGAAGGTTACTGGATGGGTCCAATTGAGCTTCAAGGTAAGACCTACTTTAGCATTATTGGAAACAAACCAATAGGTGTCTTGTACGGCGTTTTTAGACTACTCCAGGAAATTCAAAGAGAACAGGTAGACTTTAAGGAAGAATTATCAGATAGTCCCAAGGTGAAAATCAGAATGCTGAATCACTGGGATAATTTAGACCGAACGGTAGAACGTGGCTATGCTGGTTTTTCCATTTGGGATTGGCATAAGCTTCCAGGCTATGTGGATCCCAGGTACATAGATTACGCCCGGGCCAATGCAAGTTTAGGAATCAATGCAGTTTCCCTCACTAATGTGAATGCAAATGCCTGGATTTTAAGACCGGACTTCATAGAAAAAGTGAAGGTCTTGGCAGATATTTTCCGCCCTTATGGGATTAAGGTCTATCTAACTGCCCGATTTTCGGCCCCCATCGAACTCGGTGGATTGGAAACAGCTGATCCTTTAAATCCCGATGTTGCAGCATTTTGGAAGGAAAAAGTAGGGATGATTTATGAAGCCATCCCAGATTTTGGTGGCTTTGTAGTTAAGGCTAATTCAGAAGGACAGCCCGGTCCTCATGAATACGGAAGAAATCATGCAGAAGGAGCCAATATGCTTGCAGATGCTCTCGCTCCATATAAAGGATTGGTCATTTGGAGAGCATTTGTATACTCACACGAAATTGATGAGGATCGCCACAAACAGGCAAATTTGGAATTTGAACCTCTGGATGGAAAATTTAAGGAGAATGTGATTATCCAGGTGAAAAATGGGGCAATTGACTTCCAACCTCGGGAGCCATTCCATCCTTTATTCGGAGCTGTAAAAAATACCAATCTTGGGATGGAATTTCAGATCACCCAAGAATATTTGGGACAGGCCACTCAATTGGTCTATTTGGGCACTTTTTGGGAGGAGGTATTGAAATCTAAAACCTATAGACCAAAGTCTTCATCGACAGTGGCTAAAATTATTGACGGAACAGATTCTGGGCAAAAATTAACCTTGATGGCTGGAGTATCGAATATTGGAACTGATAGAAATTGGACAGGGCATCTTTTCGGGCAGTCCAACTGGTATGCCTTCGGAAGATTAGCCTGGGATCCCTATTTGAGTTCTGAAAAAATATCGAAAGAATGGTCAGAATTAACCTTTGGGCCTAAGTTAAGTGGAATTGAAAAGATTCAAGGAATTATGATTAATTCTCATGAGGCCGCTGTCAATTACATGACTCCTTTGGGCCTGCATCATATAATGGGAAGAAGTCATCACTATGGTCCTGGCCCTTGGGTCGAGGGTGGAAGAGCTGACTGGACATCCCTTTATTACCATCGTGCAGGATCAGATGGGATAGGTTTTGATAGAACTTCCTCAGGGAGTAATGCCTTAAATCAGTACGCTCCTGAAATCGCAAAAGTCTGGTCTGATCCGAAGAAAATACCTGAGAAATACCTGCTGTGGTTTCACCATCTCTCTTGGGATTTTAAGTTGAAATCAGGAAATACTTTATGGAAAGAAATCACTTTACATTATGATCAGGGAGTCAAAAGCTCCAGAAGTTTTCTCCAGACTTGGCAATCATTGGAGAATGTCATTGATGAGGAACGATTTGATCATGTTAATCAGCTATTGAAGGTTCAAGTTAAAGAGGCTGAATGGTGGAGAAATGCCTGTCTTCTTTATTTTCAGACATTTGCAAATAGACCTTTTCCTTCTGAAATTGAACAACCTGAAGGAGACTTAGAATATTATAAAAGCCTGAGTTTTCCTTTCGCACCTGGAATTAAGCCTAATTGGTAAAATGGATAACTATAAAATCCCATCTGGAACCAGCATTGGTCACGTCCACTTGAAAGTGAGTGATCTTGAGCGTTCGATTGACTTTTATTGTGGGCTCTTAGGCTTTGAATTAATGATGAGATATGGAAAAGATGCAGCTTTTATTTCAGCGGGAGGATATCATCATCACATAGGTTTGAATACATGGCAAAGTAAGAACTCTCCCCCTGCCCCAAGAAACTCACCTGGCTTGTTTCATACGGCAATCCTTTTCCCTACCCGAAAAGACCTAGCCTTTCTTTTCAAAAGGCTGTCAGATCATTCCTACCCCTTGACAGGAGCTGCAGATCATGGAGTTTCTGAAGCATTGTATCTGGATGATCCTGATGAAAATGGCGTAGAGCTTTATTGGGATAGACCTCGGGAACTTTGGCCCAAAGATGAATCAGGAGAGCTGACTATGTACACCAGAAGACTTGATATTAATTCTTTGCTCAGCGAATTAAATCCATGAAGAAATACATTTTCCAAAGTGAAAGGTTAGGTTTTCGAACTTGGTCTGAATCCGACTTAGAAGCCATTTTTCAAATAGATTCTGATCCCGAAATCATGTATTTTTTCGAAAAACCATTCACTTTGGAAGAAAGCCAAAAGCGCATTCAAAAGATGAATCAAACCTTTCAAAAAGAGGGGTTTTGTTATTTCGCGGTAGACTTTTTGGCAAGTGGTGAATTGGCCGGAACCATAGGTTTGGGAAGGAAGGATTTTGAAGCAAGCTTCACTCCCTGTATTGATATAGGTTGGCGACTTGCGAAAAAATACTGGAATCAGGGTCTTGCTTCCGAAGGAGCCCTTGCCTGCATAGGTTATGCCTCACAGTTAGGCTTAGAAGAAATATATTCTTACGCCACTTCAGCAAATCATGCCTCCTTACAAGTGATGCGTAAAATCGGAATGAAATTTATAGAGGAATTTGAGCATCCTGAACTTTTAAATCATCCCAGATTACAGCCTTTCAGCCTTTTTAAAATTTCTTTGGATAGTTCAATCGGTGGAGATTTAGTCTAACCTTAAATTAGAATAATCCATTCAATTTACTTTTATTCAGTCACTTAATTTTATTTATTAACCTTGAAACCTCCCATTGAGGGATGCTCTCGGTCTCCGTCAAGGAGTTTTTATCTATTCTTTACTTCCCAACAAAACCTAACACTTATGAAATCTTTAAAAGGAAATTATTCCTTAATACCCCCCCTATGCTTATTGCTGATTTTTCTAATAAGCTCTTGTATTCCAAATGACATAGAAACTGTGGATCCGATGAATGATCCTCAACTTGAATACTTGGAAGATAGTCCATTTCCCAACCCGCTGGAAAATCTTCGGATGGATCCTATGACTCTTAGTATGTTAGCAAACTTAAGAGCAGCAACAGCTAAATATCAAAAATTTGATATTGCTATAGATGATGGCTATATCCAAGGTTCAGGTTGCGTTGCTTCTCCAGATGGAGGAATGGGGTATCATTTTGTCAATTTTCCTGAAGTTGATGGAGAATTTGACCCCACCCAACCTGAAGCTTTGCTTTATGAAGAACAATCCAATGGAAGGATGAGACTTGTTGGAGTGGAGTTTGTAATTGTAGCAGACTTATGGGATTTAGAAAATGAAGATATCCCATATTTCGGAAATCAAGAATTTGAAGAAGTTCAGCCTCCCTTACCTCTTCCTTTCAGAAACTATCAACTTCATGTCTGGGTTTGGAAAAATAATCCGGAGGGAATTTTCGAAAAATGGAATCCTACTGTTAAATGTTTGGACTAATTTGATGAAAAAAGCAGGCTTTAATTCATTGCCTGCTTTTTTTAAACAAAAATGCCGCCCCTTTCGGAGCGACATTTTACCCAACTCAACTATTCAAAAAATTATGCTTTTCAAAGGACATCTATTCAATAGTCCGATCAGTAGGTTTTGATTAACTATTTAATTATTTCCCAGATTTAAATTTTTTCATTATAAACTATCTGAAAACAGATACGAGAATGGAAGGCAGTTTGGATTTAGCTTAAAAAAAATTCAAGTTTGAAGCCCCTATTAAAAACAGAATTCTTCTTCAATTCAATTTTTAATTTCCAAAGCTTGATTTAAATTCAATCATTCATTAAGCCTTTGTTTTAATCAAGTCATGATACCCTATTTTAGATTTGTATCAATTTTATTTTTTTCACTCAGCACCTTCTTATGCCTAGCTCAGGATAAAAAAGAAATTGACTCTTTGCTTACCCAAGGTGAAAAATACTTATATGTAGACTGGGACAGTGCAAAGATGTTTCTTGAGGAAGCCGAAAAATTGGCCATGGAATCTCAGGATGAGAAAGACTTAGGAAGAGTGGTCAATATGATGGGCTCTTTGCATTATGTCAGGGGTAATTATGCAGAATCCATGCGAAATTTTTCTAAAGCAAATGATATTTTCAACAGAAACCCCGACAAAAAAGAATTGACGTATGCTTTAAATGGACGCGGACTTATCTACCTGAGTCAGCACGATTATGCCAGGGCCATTGAAATCTGGGAACGATGTATTCGACTAAACAGAGAATTAGCGGATGATTATGGGCTAGGCAAGAGCTATTTCAATAAAAGCATTGCGGAGATGGAGCTAAAGCAATACCAAAAGGCAAATGAATCCCTGACCACTGCATTGAACCTATTGGAAAAATTCAAAGAAAAACCATTGTACGCAATGGCTTTAAACCGCTTTGCCAAGATAAATTTTGAACTAAATGACCTAACTCAGGCAGAAGAGTTTTATACCAGAGTCTTGAGTATCAAACCAGAAGTTACTACTTGGGAGAAAACATTTGCCAATACCGGATTGGCGGAAATCTACCTGGTTCGAGAAAACCCCAGTAAAGCATTGCAATATGGACTTATTGCTGAGCAGCTTGCTGAAAAAGCCAAAGCATTTTGGGATAAGGAAAGGGCTACCAAAGTAATTGCAAAAGCTTATGAAAATCTTGGAGACTATGCTAATGCTTTGAGATACACTAAACTCAATAAAGCCTATTCAGATAGCCTCTACAGTGAAAATAAAAACTCCGAAATCAGTTACCTTCAATTACAGCTTACAGCTGCAGACAATTTGAATTTACTGACAGAAAAAGAGATTGCTGAGCAAGAAGCAGCTTTCAACAGCAAATTAGCTATCACTTTGATCATTACTCTAATAGTAACGATTGTTGGTTTTTTACTATATGCCAGACTTCTGAAACAAAAAGAAGAAATCAATACCCAATTGGAAGCCAAACAAACAGAAATAGAAAACCAAAATCAAAAATTGGAAGCCATCAATGAGGAGAAAAACAAACTCTTTTCTATTCTTTCCCATGATTTGAAATCCCCTATCAACTCTGTAAAGCAGCTATTGGAAATTGAAGAGAAAGGTTTCTTGAGCGAATCAGAATCTCAAAAAGTAAGAAAAATGCTGATTCGACAAGTAACTGAAACAGAGCAAATGCTCAACGAGCTTCTCCGATGGTCTCATGCTCAATTAGATGGAATATTAACTAATAGGGTGGAAACTCAGCTTTCTCCAATGCTTAGAGATCAAATTGCACATTTGGAATATCAAACAAGCAGTAAGAACATTCACATTGCTTATTCAGACTTAGAAAGCGCTGAAAAAGTACTGGTTGACCCTCATCAAATCAGTATCATTTTTCAAAACTGTCTTCATAATGCAATCAAGTTTTCAAAACCAAACAGTCAAATTCATATCTGGCTGTCAGACGAAGAAGAAATTTACCAAAAGCTTCATATCAAGGACTTCGGAATAGGAATTGATGCTGAAAAATTAGAGGAAATTAAATCCCGACTGGTACGCGTTAAATCAACCGACGGAACCCAAAATGAAAAAGGAACAGGTTTGGGCTTGCAGCTTGTAAAACAATTTATGGATAAAAATCAAGGAATTTTCGAGATCAAAAGTGAGGTAGGAAAAGGTACCGAAATCATTTTGAGTTTTGAAAAAATCAAAAAAAACAAGCAAACAGACAAAATCTCCTACTAAAACAGATGTCACTGATGAAAAGTATTTTAGCCACCCTCCTGACCTTATTTTGCTTAGTAAATCATGCCTATCCGCAAAATCCCAGTACACGGGAAATGGATAGAATTAACTGGATGGAGTTTGCAGAATTTGTCCCAGAAAAAATCAACACGGTCCTCTTACCTACTGGCACTTTAGAACCTCATGGCGTTATCAATAACGGAGCTGATAATACCGCTCCCTTTGCCATGGCCAAAGACTTGGCAGACAAACTGAATGCGCTCATCGCTCCTACGCTAAATTATGGAATCACCGGCTCCATGGCAAATTATCCGGGGGCTTTTCAAATTTCAGAAGAAGCCTATGCCCCTTTTATCCGGGATATTTTGAAAGGGCTGGCCAGAAATGGTTTTAAAAACATCATTATCCTGAATGGTCATGGTGGAGGTCAAACTGCCGTTCTCCAACAGGTTGCCGAAAAAGTTTCCAATGAATTGGGTGTTCGCACTTTAGTGATCAACTGGTGGACCTATGCTTCGGATGTGACCATGGAAGTTTTTAAGGAAGATGGAGGTCATGCAGGTTTGAATGAGACAGCCTATATTCAGGCTATTGATCCTAGTCTAGTTCACAAAGAACGATACAATCCCAATCAGGCTACAGCCTACCCACAAAATAGAGCTTGGTCCGCAGTTCCTTTCCCTTCATCAATCGGACTCTATCAGGAAGGACAGGGCTATCCAAATTTTGACCAAAACCAAGCAGACGAATACTTCCGAAAAGTCAATGACAAAGTGCTGAAATTGATCCAAGACACCATTGCAAAATGGGATTTGGCAGGCATTTAATCCGGTATAAATCATGGCCTACTTTTCCGATCAAAAGTTTATTAACCTGACCCAAATTGAGTTTGAAATTGGTGAGTATGATTCCTGCTGCTTCGAGAACTGCAATTTCTCCAATTTCAATTTTCATGGAAGTTCTTTTGAGAATTGTGTTTTCAAATCCTGCGACTGGAGCAATGCCAAGGTATTTAAAGTAGCCTTTCAGCAGGTCAAATTCGAAAACTGTAAAATGCTGGGCGTGCATTTCAATACAGCCAACCCATTTTTATTGGAATTCAATTTCCAAAACTCTCAGCTGGATTACAGCAACTTTTTCAATCTCCAACTTAAAAAGTCAGTCTTTCAAAATTGCAAACTGACTGAGGTAGACTTCAGCCAATGCAATCTGACTGAGGTAAACTTTCAAGGCTCTGACTTATCCGGGACAGTATTTGATCAGACTGTCTTGGAGAAAGTTGATTTCCGAAATACCCAAAATCTCCGTCTAGATCCTGAAATCAATAAAATCAAAGGAGCCCGATTTGATTTGTATGGCCTACCCGGATTATTGGAAAAATATGGAATTATAATAGACTAAATTCAAAGTCTGACTTCCGCAATCATGCTAGTTGCCTTATTTTCTTTGCTTGACTGGTTGGATACTTCGACTTCGCTCAGTACAGGCGATCGGAGACCGAAGACCCAGCCACGGCTGACAGGCGAAGCTTCCGGATTCTGATCCTTTTAGCAGACAATAAGCCGTATTTCTGTCAATACTGGTAAGAAAGCGGATATCCAAATTCAAAATTTACTTTTCTGACATTTTCTTCCAAAACCTATCAAAATACTTGACAGGAAGAGTACTTTTTGTTTACATTATAAACATATAAATGTTAATAATATTGACATTTAGCTTACAGAAATAAGCCTCTAAAAAGTCTCCGTTATGCTGCTTTTCTAGAAACAGCATTAATGCAAATCTAGTCCAGCTTCTGGAGAAGCAGGACAACAGTGGCCAAAACAAAGATTCTCCTACACCCCGTAATTCAAAAATCGTAAATCATCAATGTTTTTAAATTGCCATTCTCACTTCAGCTTCAAATACGGGACGATGTCTGTGGAAGCGCTGATCGCTGAGGCGAAGGGCAAAAAACTTGATGCCCTGGCACTGACCGATATCAATTGTACTGCCGGTATATTCCCTTTTATCAGGGCGGCACAGCAATCAGGCATTCATCCTGTCGTAGGCATCGACTTCCGTAATGGAGTTCAGCAACAGTACATCGGTTTAGCGCGAAATCAGGAAGGCTTTTTTGAACTGAATGAGCATCTATCGGAACATTTGATCCACAAGCGGGAATTCAAACCTAGAGCTCCTGAATTTGAGCATAGCTTTATCATCTATCCCTTTTCTGAAAAAGCTTTTCACCTGCGGGAAAATGAATTCATCGGCGTGCATCCCGGGCAGCTCAACAAGCTCCTCATCTCTCCTTGGTACCGGAAAAAAGAAAAACTGGTACTCCTACAGCCGGCGACCTTCAGTTCCAAACTAGAGTTTAATGCACACCGTCTTTTACGCAGCATGGACTTGAATACCCTGCTCAGCAAACTTTCTCCGGAAGAGCAAGCTGACCCCAGTGATCAGTTCTATTCCTACGCTGACATGATAGCCCGTTGCGAAAATCACAGCTATCTACTCGTCAACGCTCAGAAACTGCTCGAACAATGCCAGTTCTCCTTTTACTTTCAGGCTGTCAAAAACAAACGGGATATTCTAGGCTCGGACTGGGAAGACTTTGATTTTCTGCGACAGGAAACTTTCAAAGGCGCTATCCGACGCTACCCGGAACTCGGACCACAGATCAGTCAGCGGATAGAAAAGGAACTGGAACTCATACAGCAAAAGGGCTTCGTCTCCTATTTTCTGATCAATTACGATATCGTCACTTTTGCGCAGCAGCGCAACTTCTATCATGTGGGTCGTGGCTCTGGAGCCAATAGCATCGTGGCTTATTGCCTGGGCATCACGGATGTGGATCCTATTGAATTAGACCTGTACTTTGAGCGCTTTATCAATCTCTACCGGGAAAATCCTCCCGACTTTGATATTGATTTCAGCTGGACCGACCGGGATGAAGTCACCGATTATATCTTTCGCAAATACAATCAGGGCAAGCACGAACACGTTGCCCTTTTGGGTTCCTACAGCACTTTTCAGTACAATTCCATGCTGAGAGAATTGGGAAAAGTCTTCGGGCTACCCAAAACTGACATCGAATCCCTGATCCATCATGCAGATAAAGCTGGCTATCAGCCGGACCAATTTGGGAGGTTGATCATCAAGTATTCCAAAGTCTTGCATGATATGCCTTCGCATCTGACCATTCATGCCTGCGGAATTTTGATTTCCCATAAGCCTATCCACTACTACACCGCAACGGAGATGCCACCAAAGGGCTTCCCTCTAGCCCATATTGACATGCACATTGCAGAGGACATTGGACTGCACAAGTTTGATATTCTAAGTCAGCGGGGATTAGGACACATCAAATCTGCCTTGGAAATCATTTACCAAAATCAGGGAATCAAAGTGGATATCCGACAGGTGGAGAAATTTAAGAAGGATCCGAAAATCAAGGAACACCTGAAAACTGGGCATACCATCGGTGCTTTCTATGTGGAGTCCCCAGCTATGCGCATGCTACTGGCCAAGATGAAAGCGGATACTTACCTGGAACTAGTAGCTGCCAGCTCTATTATCCGCCCGGGAGTAGCCCGCTCGGGAATGATGCGGGAGTATATTCTCCGACACATCAGCGAAGAGCGGAGAAAACAGGCACACCCGGTCATGTGGGAGATCATGCCGGAGACTTATGGCATCATGGTCTATCAGGAAGATGTGATCAAAGTAGCCCATTACTTTGCCGGGCTGAGTCTCGCCGAAGCGGATGTACTGAGACGGGGCATGAGTGGAAAATCCCGTTCCAAAGATGAATTTCAGCGGGTAAAGGATCAGTTTTTCGCCAATTGTAAAAAACTGGGAAGAGAAGATTCGGTAACGAAAGAAATCTGGCATCAGATCGAAAGCTTTGCAGGTTATTCCTTTGCCAAAGGCCATTCGGCCTCTTTTGCCGTGGAAAGCTACCAAAGCCTGTACCTGAAAGCCTATTTCCCGCTGGAGTTTATGGTGGGAGTGATCAATAATTTTGGGGGCTTTTACCATACCGAGTTCTATGTACACGAACTTCGGATGAATGGCGCGGAGATTCAGGCTCCCCATCTCAACGAAAGTGAATACCTAACCCGTATCAATGGCAAGACGGTATTTCTGGGATTTATTCATATGAAATACCTGGAAAAGGCCACCGTAGAAAAACTACTGACTGAACGCAGAAGGAATGGTGCTTTTCTGGGCTTGGCAGACTTTGTGGCAAGGGTAGAAATTGGCTTGGAGCAGCTTCTGATTTTGATCCGAATGACCTGTTTTCGTTTTACAGGAAAAACCAAGCAAGAACTCCTATGGGAAGCTCATTTCCTCCAAAATAAGAGGAAGTCGGTCGTGAGCACCCACGAACTCTTCCGTTCTCCCACAGCAGAAATCAGTTTCGGAAAAAAGCCTCCTCAAGTACCCGATCTGGACGAAACAGATATCCGGCAGGAAATATTGGATCAGATCGATATTCTGGAATTTCCACTGGACTCACCTTTTCATCTGGTCAAAGACCAAAGCATTCAAGGAATCAAAGCCCGGGAGATGACACAGTACTTAGGCAAACAGGTAACTGTCTTGGGCTATTTGGTAACGGTTAAATATACCCGAACAGTCAAAGGAGAGGTGATGAACTTCGGGACTTTTCTGGATAGGAACGGAGACTGGATAGATACCGTCCACTTCCCTCCTGTGGTCAAAAAATACCCCTTCAAAGGTCGGGCGATTTACAGAATCCAAGGAAAAGTAGTAGAAGAATTCGGCTTTTACTCCATCGAAGTCAATACGCTGGAACGAATGGCTTACTGGAATGCTGGAGATAATTGAGCATGAACAAAAGCTATTTTGAAGCTTTTTAGTGGAGGGTAAGGCTTCGGAGAAAAGAAACCGATTGAGCTCTGAACTGGAAAAACAGGATATCCGAGCACTTTAGAGTTATGCACAAAGTTGAAATTCACCAAAACAAGCCTCCAACACGATATTTTAAGCAAGTATCATCTGAGGATTAAAAACAATTAAACTTTTCTAAGAAAAACTGTATTTATAGCTATCACAAATCTCTTCAAGTTTAGAGAAAGTTTTGCTTACTTAGGATACAAAATTGACTAGTTTGTAGCAGGAAATGTGCAGAATAATCAGAAAAGCTCCTCAAATATATTTTTATGAGTCAGGATCATAATAGAAAACAATCTGTTGTATTTTTTTCAGATATAGTTGGCTATACCCGACTCATGGGAAAAGATGAGGATCATGCTTTTGATTTGATGAAAAAAAACCTGGAAATCCATACAGAAATTCTGGGTAGCTACAGGGGAAATATCATCAAAGAACTCGGTGACGGCATACTCGCTACTTTTGAGACGGTTCCTGAAGCTTTGGAAGCCAGTATAGAGATCCACAAGAGGCTTCAGAGTATTCCTGACATGCAAATTCGAATAGGTTTACATTGTGGAGAAATCATCTTTGATCACGGGGATGTGTTTGGAGACGCGGTAAACTTAACTGCAAGGATTCAAGGCATAGGGGTTCCATCCTGTATTTTGATTTCAGAAAAAGCAAGAGAGCAATTACCTTTCAAAACCGATTTTAATACCCAAAAACTGGGAATGTTCCGCCTCAAAAATGTGGAGCATCCGGTTCAGCTTCATGCGGTCACCAATCCGCCTTGTGCGATTCCAAAACGTTCTCAAATACTGGACAACATCCATTTTCAAGAAAAAAACCCTTGGAAGTTTTGGGCGGTTTTGAGTGTTTCCTTCATTCTTTTGACCTATTTGATCTATTCTATTCTATGGAATACTTCTGTTTGGGAAAAAGATAAATCAGTTGCTATACTTCCATTCACCAATTTAAGTAACAACTCCGAACAAGAGTTTTTCTCTGAAGGACTGACTGCCGATGTTATCACTCAGGTCTCCAAAATCGGGAGCATTAAAGTAATCACCAAAGATGCGGTAGAACCATTCAGAGGACCCGATCTTCCATTGGATTCCATTGCCAATACCTTAGGAGTAAGCACCATATTGAAAGGTAATATTCGATGGATTGGAGATAAAATCCGGATCAACGTGCAGCTCATCGACCCATCTGAAAACAAGAATCTCTGGGCAGAAACTTATAACAGGGAAGTCAGCGACATTTTTGAGATTCAAGCAGAAATCGCTTCAGAAATCGCACGTGTACTCAACAGCAATCTCAGTGCAGCCGAAAAAGATCAGTTAAACAAAGCTCAGACAAGTAGCTTTGATGCTTACGAACTCTATTTAAAGGGCAGGGAGCTTTATTCACTATATAGAAAGCAGACGACCCTGGAGGCGGCAGAATTATTCAAAGAAGCAGTAAGAATTGACCCAGAATATGCATTAGCCTACACCGGATTGGCGAATGCCTATGCTCAGTATCTTTATTTCGGTGAAGGCGACCAATGGTTGGATTCCAGTATGGAAGCCAGCGCCAAGGCTTTGGCCATTGACCCTTACCTTGCAGAGGCATTTACTGCACAAGGCTCAGCCTATTACTATAAGGGACAAAATGAATATGCCAAAATCTCTTTTGAAAAGGCTTTGGTACTCAATCCCAACCTAAGTACTGCGATGGGCAATCTCGCAACTGTATATTTTATCAGTGGAGACTTGGCCAAATCATTAAAACTTCAATCAAAATCAGCTACTCTCAATCCCACTAACCACCTACCTTATCAGATTACTGGTTGGATATACCGAGTATTAGATCAATTTAATGAGGCCCATAATTGGATAGATCAATCTATAGAAATTCAAAAGGACCCACTTAGCTACGAGCAAAAAGCCTTTACATACTTTGAGCAGAATAAAATTCAAGAAGGTATAGAGCTGGCAAATCAGGTAATTCTTGTCAATAATGACACCACCTCTTTGGGTTTTGTCTCCGCCGGAACAATTCATTTTTTTGCGGGTGACTTCGAAAAAGCGGCTTTTTATTTAGAGGAATCTTTAAGAAAAAAACCGGATTATGAATCCGACGAATACTTTATCTCTCCGGTTTACCTAAGTTATATCTACAAAACCCTGGGTAAAACCAAGGAAGCAAACGTACTTTTAGATAAAGCCATTTCTATTAGAAAAGAAACCTTGGAAGATTTCAAAGAGGATTTCAACCTATGGCTTGATTTGGCACAACTGGAGGCCGTAAGAGGAAATATTAATCAGTCAAGCGCTTACTTAAAAGAGGCCTTTAACAGAGGGTTTAGAGATGACTTTCAATTAGTCAATAACCCGATTTTTAAAAATTATTTGAGTCATCAGCCCATTCGCTCCTTACTGAGCGAATTACAGAAGAAGCGAATGGAGATGAATCAAGAATTACAGACTAGCGACCTGCTACGGAATAAGTAATCCCTCCACATTGTATAGTAGACATGCTGGAAGGCGCTCCGCCTTTGGAATGAACCAATCCTGCCACCAAGGCTGCAGCCATAGATGTACCAGACATTACCTGATATTGGTTTCCAGGAAAAGTGGAAATTAGATTAGCTCCCGGTGCAAACCAATCAATTGGTGGATTTCCCATATTGGATAAGCCACTGCACCCACCCATACCTTCACAAGTAAAGTCTAATGCTCCTACTGTAAAAACATTGGAGCCGTTGATACAACCAGGCAAGTTTTCGTTTGCAGAAGAACTGTCATTCCCAGCAGACATTACTACGGTGATTCCTTTGGAACCTAAATCGGATATTATACCATTTAGGAATGGCTCAAAGTTAGCGCAATTGAGCCCAACAGGAGCTCCAAGACTCATGAGGACTACATCACCGGAAACTCCAAATTTCTCCACGTGATCTAAAGCTAATACTAGGCTTGACCAGCTACCCATTCCATTTTTATCCAGCACTTTGAGAGAAATAATCTCTGCTCCAGGCGACATTCCAGTTATTCCTGGATTGCCACTTCCTGAACCTGCAGCTAATCCAGCACAATGTGTACCATGTCCGGCAAAATCGGCAAATGGATCCGACTCAGTGGATATAAATGAAACAGAGAAATTTCGATTTGGATTTACGTTTAAGTCATTGTGTTTAGAATCTACCCCTGAATCTATGATCCATATAGAAGAACTAGAATTAGAGCGCTGAGAGCCTCCCATTAAAGGAATCGCACAACTCGATTTGGTTGATTCATTGTAGAACAAATCTCCTAAGCTCTCCCCTTGCATTCTAGGTCGTGAGCTTTGCATTCTTGGCCTACTTTGCATGGTAAAATCCTCCACCACTCTATCTACCGAAGGATCAGATTTAAGGAGATTAACCTGAGAAGAATTTAGATTAGCTACAAAGCCAACAGCTCCATCAACAAACTTTTTGGCCTTACCGGGAGCAATGTTTTTTTGTCTTAAAAAGTTATCGACTTTACTTAATTTTTCAGTCCTCTTGCCAGCATTTTGATTTGCCTGCATTTGCCTGTTTGGATTTCTAGTTTGATTTTTTCTGATAGGCTCCTCAAAACTATCTTTGAAAACCACTACAAAATTCTTGCTTTGGCTATATCCTAAAGATGAAAAAATCATCAGAGCTAGGATAAAAAACACTTTTCTCATAATAAAATACGTTAAGTTGAAACTCAACTTACTAAGTTTTATTGAAAAAATTCAAACATTACTTGGAAAAAGCAAATATAAAATTGAACAGCGCTCAGCTTTAATAAGCTTTATTTCAGATAAATAGGCTTTTCAACTACTTATTGAATCTTTCCGACTATATAAACAGGATCTCCTTGGCCTGGGGCTGCCCCTCTTTGAACTGTTTTCCAGATCACTGGATTAGGGTTCCCATAAAGGATTCCTGAGAAAATTGCTGCTGAAAAAGAAGTGCCTGACACTACTGTGTACTTTGGAATTAGATCAGATTCTAAATGACCAGTAGTGAAGATATATTCGCCGGGTTCTAAATAATCGATGATACCATCTGTTTCATTGATTTCGTAATTCGAGAAGAAAGAAAATAGAGGATTGTTGGAGGCATCAACTTCTACTGAACCAAGGGTATAAGTTCTGGCAGTATTTCCTCCAGTTCCTTCATGATTGATACAACCCGGGAAATTGGTATTAGAGGGCTCAGCTTCATTACCAGCTGACATTACGACATCTATTCCAAAATCAACCAAGGCTATGATTTTATCTCTGATTTTTCCACTGATGCAAAAATTTGGGCCAGATCCTTGTTGACCTATACTTAAATTAACAATATCACCAGAAGCACCATTCAGTAATACATATTCTAACGCATTTTTTACTCGGTTTTCAGTTGATTTTCCTTTATTATCAAAAACCTTCAAAGAGACCATTTTAGCTCTTGGATATACGCCATTCATATGATATTCATTGGCTCCTGGTGATGCCGATGAGGCTCCTATTATTCCTGCGATGTTGGTTCCATGTCCAATGGGGTCTTCAAAAGGATCATTTGAATTCATTGCAAAAGATTTACTTAAATCAATTTCAGCCTGTTCAAAAATAATATCAGGATGCCTGGTATCCACGCCTGTATCAACAATCCAAACTCTCTTCGAAATGCTTGGAAAACTCGTAACGCCCCCACGAATTAATTGAATGAATTTACTGGTTTGGTTTACATCATCGTAGCGAAGCTGTTCTTGCATCATGGGTCTCCTGCCTTGTGGAAAAAGCTCAGCCTGCATCATAGGTCTTCTGCCTTGAATTTCTATATCAGCTTTTGTTTCAAATTTTGAAGAATTAGAATTAACGTAAGATTGAATAAGTAATGAGTCTTGCTTAGAAACCCCATCTATCAATACACTGACTTTATTGTCTAAGACACTAATATTTTGGAAATTGATGTCTTTGGGAAGTTTTATTACATCTTTCAGATGTTTTTGCACCTCTTTTTTTAACTTATAAACCTTCGCCTCACAAGCTTTAGGATTGGGGCAATCAACCGAACCCAATTTGAAAGGTTTGAATTGAATATCATCTAAAAAAACCAATTCAAAAGGATCAGAAAGTTCTGTGGTAAGGTTAGAATCCTTCGAGTCTTTTTCACAGGAACAAGCACCCAACAAAAATAACATCAGAAAAAAAGCAGAATGTCTCATAGCATCAAAGAAGTATATTAATTTAAAAATCAAGCAATTAAGTTAAATCAAAAGTCTTGAATTCAAAAATTATTTTTTACAGTTCAATCATTCGATTCTTTAGAAAGCATCTCTCTGTATTCTCCCAATTTAGCTTTTACTTCATCTTCCAGCTCAGGTTCTTTGATTCCTTCCAGTTCATTCATTTTTTCTTGAATCACTTTAGCAACCAATAATCTAGCTGCTTCTTTATTATCTGCCGGAATAATATACCAAGGGGCATGAGGTAAGGAAGTTTTATTTATAGCCTCCTCATAACATTCTTGGTATTTTTCCCACAAAGCTCTTTCCTTCAAGTCACCGGGGGAAAACTTCCAGTTATGCTTTTCATTTTCCAGTCTTCTCAAAAGTCTTTGCCTTTGTTCCTCTTTGCTCAGATGAAGAAAGAACTTCAAAACGACGACTCCATTTTCAGCGATATGCTGTTCGAAATTTCTTATTTGTTCAAATCTTTTTTCCCAAAACTCAGGTGTTATGTCTTCCACTGATTCGACTCCAGGAATATTTTCTCCCATGATATAATAAGGATGCACCCTAGTCACTAAGACATTTTCATAATGCGTTCTATTAAACACCGCGTACTTCCCCCTTTCCGGCAAGGCCAAGTAATGTCTCCATAAATAATCATGCTTCAGTTCCTTGCTGGTGGGAACCTTGAAGCTATGGACTACTACTCCCCGGGGATTAAATTCCTGAAACACTTCCCGAATCAAACTATCCTTTCCTGCAGTATCCATTCCTTGCAAACAAATCAATACTCCATATTTACCATGGGCATACATAGTGTCTTGATGCTTACTCAAATCTTCCCGTACATCATTTAATTCATCCTTGAGTTTCTTCTCAGAAAGACCCAAATCCATATAAGTTGACCTTTCGGATAATTTTACTGGCTCATTTACCTCCAATTTTTTAATATCGAATTGCTTCATATAAGTGCTAATCATTTTGTTAAAAGTGACCCAAACAAGATAATATTTTATATTCACCCTTTCAGTAAAAATTCAAAAAAAGACCCTCACCCAAAATGACTCAAATACCTATTCAATCCGGTTTAAGTAATCGGTACCTAGCCTTGGATGTTTTGAGAGGCATGACCATTGCATTTATGATCATTGTCAACACACCTGGCAGCTGGTCTAATCTTTATGGTCCATTAGCCCACGCGGATTGGCATGGCTTCACGCCCACTGATTTGGTTTTCCCAACGTTTCTATTCGTAGTAGGCAACGCGATGAGTTTTGCCATGAAAAAGCTAAATGACATGCCTTCTTCCCAGTTTTTCAAAAAAGTGGGAAAAAGAACCTTATTGATCTTTATAATCGGTTGGCTATTGAATGCATTTCCATTCTTTGATTACAACGAATCAGGAGCAATAGAATTTATTTCACTTTCCGAAGTCCGCTTTTTCGGGGTTTTACAGAGAATAGCTCTGGCCTATTTCTTTGCAGCCCTGATCCTCTACTGGGGAGGACCCAAGATTGCCTGGATTTTTTCAGGAATAGCTTTACTCTCCTACTGGCTAATTCTATACTTCTTTGGAGATGCAGCTGCACCCTATAGCCTAGAAGGCAATGCAGCTTTAAAATTAGATCTAGTATTAATAGGTTCTGATCGAATGTATATGGGAGAGGGAATCCCTTTTGACCCTGAAGGAATCTTAAGCACTCTTACTTCTATTGTCAATGTCTTAGCAGGATATATCGCTGGAAAGTTTATCCAAAGCAAAGGGAATCTTCCTTCAACTGTCAGAACTCTTTTGATTTCAGGGGTGATATTAATTGCTGGAGCTTACATTTGGAATTTGGGATTCCCTATCAATAAAAAAATATGGACCAGTTCCTATGTACTATTAACTGTAGGTTGGGACTTGATAATTCTTGGAGCTCTTATTTATTTGATAGAAGTAAAGAACCAGCAATCCTGGACTTATTTCTTTCAGGTTTTCGGCAGAAACCCCTTAATACTATATGTTTTATCTGGAATTGTCATCTCTATTTTCTATATGATTCCGGTGGGAGAAAGTACTTTCAAAGGATTTCTCTATGATAATTTCTACACCTCCTGGCTCGGACCAAAAAACGCTTCTTTCCTTTTTGCCATCAGCTACATGCTCCTCATCTGGCTGATAGGATTATGGATGGATAAAAAGAAGGTTTATATTAAAGTATAAACCAAAGCCCGGACATATGGATGATGCAGCCAAAACTATGATTGAAAACCTCCAGAAAAACACAGGAAAAAGTCTGGAAGAATGGGTTGATCTTGTCAAAAAGCAAAAACTAGAAAAGCACGGAGAAATACTTAAGTTTCTTAAAGGAGACCATGGCTTCACCCATGGATTTGCGAATCTAATTGCCCATAAAACACTTAAATCCGATGCAGGCTCTGCTGATGATCTTGATACTCTTGTACAGGAACAATATAAGGGAAAAGAGCATTTCCTCGCCCTGTACGAGAGTATTAAAAAGGAAATTGAGAGTTTCGGAAAAGATATCGAGTTTGCCCCAAAAAAGGCCTATGTCAGTGTAAGGCGGAAAAAGCAGTTTGCGATGATCATTCCTGCAACAAAAAACCGAATGGAAATCGGATTGAATTTAAAAGGTCAGGAACCCGAGGGAATACTGGAAATCGACAGCAAAACCAATGGCATGTGCAGTCATAAAATCAATTTGACTGGACCAGATGATTGGAATGATGAGGTGAAAGGCTGGCTATTGAAAGCTTATCAAGGAGCCGGATAAAAATTAGCCTTCTATCTCCTGAATCAATTCCTCGTACCAGTCCTCTCCATACTTTCTTACCAAGGCATCTTTAAGAAAGCGGTAAAGCGGAACCTGAAGGCTTTTCCCAAGCTGGCAAGCAGGGTCACAAATATGCCATCTATCGTAATTCAAGGCATCAAACTGATCGTATTTTGTCACTCTGATCGGATACATATGACAGGAAATAGGTTTTTTGAAATCGATTTTCCCATCCAAATACGCCTGTTCTATTCCACATTTTAAGACACCCTTTTCGTCATAAAGCGCATAAGCACACTCTCTATTGTCGCCGATAGTTGGAGTGCCTTTATCTCCGTCTTTATCTATCACCCATACGCCTTGTTTTTCAATAGCGGCACGTCCTTCTTCTGTGATATAATCTTTGACTATGGGGTAAATTTTTTCTAAGATCTCGGTTTCCTCATCTTCTAATGGTGCTCCTGCATCTCCTTCCACACAACATGCACCTTTGCAGGCCTCTAAATCGCATACAAAAAAATTCTCCTTGATGTCGTCAGACAAAACCGCATTTCCAACCAGTATCATAGACTTTTATTTTGAACAAAGGTACATATCCTATTGAATTGCCAACTCAGTTTTTGGAATCAAAGTTCTTCTTTCTTACATAAACACCTTTTACCAAACTGACCACAAGCTCACCGCTTTCGGATCTAACTTCACAAGGAAATTCAAAGACTCCTTTACCATTTTGTTCTACATCCGCCTTGATTCTTTGAATTTCTGCCAGACTCAAGCGGAATTCAGCGAAAACACGTCCCTTACCAGGGCTTTTGAAATCAATAAATGCGGTTTTATCCCAAACTATATAATCCCTTCCAAGATTAATCATCAAAATAAACATGAAAAATGGATCACACATGGCGTATAATGATCCGCCAAAAGCTGTCCCAACCAAATTCCTATTCCACCAAGTCAATTTCAACTGAGTTTTGAAATAGGTAAACTCCTCATTATAATCCACCACTTTAATCCCTGAAAATAAATAGGGTGGATACCAATTGATCTTTTTGATCAGCTTTTCAAATTTTGATTTCTTATCTGAGTTCATTCCTAAAAGATAATTAAAAGGGACAAAAAAAGAACCGCTCCTTTCGGAGCGGCTCAACCCAGCACTATGAAGAAAAGCTATTTATAGCCTTTGGCAATAAGAACATTGCATAGACCAAAAGGTTTTCAGAAGTTTTAATTTTTTTGAATTTTTTTTTTTTAAAAATTAAAATTAACTCCAGCTGTTATAAATCTTGGCAATCCAACACGGATTCCCTGAGGTCTGCGAGTAGAAATATATCGCTCATCAGTGAGGTTCTTGACAGAAAGATTGAAGCCCAAATTGGCCTTCTTGATTTCATAACCTACTACGGCGTCCAAGGTAAAGAAAGAAGGAATTAATCCAGTTCTTCCATTAGCAGATGGCTCTATGGAATTAACCTCATCTCCAAATTGATCTCCTACAAAATTATATGTCAATCTGGCCGAAAATCCACTCTCAGATTCTATCGCTAAGGAGGAATTCAACAACCATTCCGGAGCATATGGGGTCGTATTCCCATTAATATTTACATCGCCGATAAATCTATCTTCAGAAAAATAAGCGTCAATGAATGTTGCCTGAATGTCATAATCTATTGCCCACTTCTTCAGACCAAATGCTCTCGATAGATCAAAAATGAAAGATGTTTCCAATCCTTGATGACGGGTAGCACCGGCATTGACTACACCAAATCCTAAGCCACCGGCAGATTCAGATACTGGTATGATCTGATTGGAAAAGTCCATCAAAAAGGCTGTGGCTTCAACATAGATCCAGTTATTCAACTCAGAACGAACGCCTGCCTCATAATTCCAGCTTCTTTCAGCTTCCAAATCCAAAGCATCCCCGGTAGAGGTAATGGCATCCTTGGTTCTAGGAGGAGCAAACCCCTTGTGAATTCCGCCGAAAAGAGTAATAGTATTGGTAGGCTTCACTGTAAATCCTACGCCTGGAATTATTTCATTGACAGCATTTGATGCTACAATGGAAGTATCCCTTACCCCGATTCCAGAGAAATTCCTCCTAAAGATATTTCTCTCGTAATTAAAGTTTTCAAAGCGTAGACCTCCATGTAAAGAAACCTTTTCTCCCAATTCAGTTTCATTTTGAAAATAAGCACTGAAAGCCCGGCCATTTCTCAACTCATCTTCGATGAGGTTTCCGCTTTTCACACCAGCCTTGGTTCCATTTACACGCTGTTCTTTGGCACTTTCCACCAAGAATCTAACACCAGCTTTCAACTCATTCTTTTGCCCAAAAAGACCATGATTCAATTCAATCCTAGGCTCAATTCCTGCCACTTCAAATTGCCGGTTTCTCTGACCTGTTCCATCTCTCATAAAAATCGCACCACCAGGAATAGATGTATCTCCCCAGACTACCCCTGTCCAATTGGAGGGAGGGGTATTGGAATTATTGATCGAAAAGTCCTGTCTATTCCAATTTCTGGTTGTGGTATATCCATAGGCAATAGTCCTTAATTTAAAATCAGGATTAAATCTATACACATGACTAAAGCTTAAGCTATATCTCGATACATCAAGCCTATCATCAGGCGCAAGTCGGGTAAAATCCTGCCCACCTTGATCAAACATCACCTGATTCAATCCTATATAAGTTGAGTTTGATCTTTCATCATAAATACCAAATTTGGCTCCTAACTCGCTCTTTTCATTTAATTTAAAAAGAAACTTGGTATTAAAATCTGTAATTCCAAATTGGGTAGGACCTACATTATCTGCTGATTTTCTAAGAAGATTTACTTGCAGACCTGTATTACCAAAGGTATTTCCATAATTAACCAAGCCTGAGAAAAAGCTCCCTTGACCTCCTTGTATTTGTACCGACCCTTGTTCTGTCTCAGGAGCATTAGGTGTGATATAATTCACTACGCCTCCAATGGTCTGAGGGCCGTACAAAATCTGTCCTGAACCCTTCAAAATCTCCACTCCTGCCATTCTATCAATCGCTGGACTATAATACATTTCCGGTTCCCCATAAGGTGCCAAAGCGACAGGAACACCATCCTCGAGCATCAATACATTTCGGCTTCTATCCGGATTGAGTCCCCTAATCCCAATATTGACACGCATACCCAACCCTTCTTCGTCCACCACATTCAATCCTGATACCCTTCGGAATACTTCATTTCCTGAAACAGGCATCAAAGATTTGATATCCTCTTTATTCAGATAGTTTACTGCACCCGGAACTTGGCTAAAAATCCTATCCTTGTTGGCAATTATTGAGAATTCAGGCATTTCCACACCTATTTCCAATACTACCAAGCCCAAATCCAAGACTCCATTGGCATCTACCTCTACTACTTGAGATTTGGTCTTATATCCTACTGCTGATATTTGTACCTCATAAACCCCCTTCTCTAAATCAAAAAGCTGGAATTTACCTTTCGCGTCCGTAAGGGCACCTTTTACCGTTCCCTTTACATAGACATTTGCATAAGAAACAGGGTTTTGCTCTGTATCATATACAACTCCTTTTACAGAAAGCTCATTTTCTTTGGACTCAGAAGCTATAACGATATTTTCTAATGAAAAAGATAAGAAGCCCAAAAGAACAACACAGTAAATCTGATATAATCTCATTATTATTTATTTGGATTAATTTTAAATTAAAACAAAAGTAGAGCCTGTTTATAATTAATCCAAATAATATTTTAATCTTTTTTTCGGCTTATTTAGACAGTCTTTAAAAATCTTATAGAATCCTTTTGAAGATTTTTAGCGTTCTTTATTCCGTGCAAGTCGGCTTGTCGCCGTTCCGATTCTATCGGAAAGGAGGAAAGTCCGGGCAACACAGAGCGCCATACTTCCTAACGGGAAGGGTATTCATCAGAAAAGGTGGATATACAGAAAGTGCCACAGAAAATATACCGCCCCGATAGCTATAGGGGTAAGGGTGAAAAGGTAGAGTAAGAGCCTACCGGTTGGATGGTGACATTCAGCGCATGGCAAACCTTATGGGTTGAAAGATCAAATAGGCCTCGGGCAAAGAGCTGCTCGTTCGATTCCTTTCGGGGATTCCGGGGTGGGTAGATCGATAGATCCTGACTGCGAAGTCAGGACTAGATAAATGACAGGCTTCTTCTGATTTTTCAGAAGAAACAGAACCCGGCTTACAGACTTGCACTTTTTCTCTTAAATTAGCCTTATGTCAAAAATACTGATCATTGATGACGAAAAAGTCATCAGAGCCACCCTCAGGGAAATCCTGGAATACGAAAAATTTGAGGTGAGTGAGGCCAAAGATGGTGAAGAAGGCCTGGCCAAATTGAAGGAAGAGGACTTCGATCTGGTTCTCTGTGATGTAAAAATGCCCAAAATGGACGGAATAGAAGTTCTGGACCAAGCTAAGGCTTTGGAAAAATCACCTCAGTTTATCATGATTTCTGCACATGGGAGTATTGAAACTGCCGTAGAAGCCACCAAAAAAGGCGCCTTTGATTTTATCCCAAAACCACCCGATCTCAATCGCCTGCTTCTTACAGTAAGGAATGCATTGGATAAAAAAAATCTGGTGACTGAAACCAAAGTCCTAAAAAAGAAACTTTCCAAGAAGTTTGATATGGTAGGTGAATCCAAGCCTATCTTATTGGTCAAAGAAACTATTGAAAAAGTAGCTCCTACAGATGCCAGGGTATTAATCACAGGCCCTAATGGAACAGGTAAAGAATTGGTTGCTCACTGGATTCATCAAAAAAGTAACAGAGTATCCAATCCTTTTGTGGCAGTCAATTGCGCAGCTATTCCTTCTGAATTAATAGAATCAGAACTATTTGGACATGAGAAAGGTGCTTTTACCTCTGCCCATAAGCAAAGAGCCGGGAAATTTGAGCAAGCCCAAGGAGGCACGCTATTTCTGGATGAAATTGGAGACATGTCTCTTTCAGCACAATCTAAAGTACTTCGAGCTCTTCAGGAGAATCTGATCAATCGCGTTGGTAGTGATAAGGATATCAAAGTAGATGTGAGGGTACTAGCAGCTACAAATAAGGACCTTAAAAAGGAAATTGAAGAAGGAAGATTCAGAGAAGATTTATATCACCGACTTAGTGTAATTCTGATTCAGGTTCCTGCCTTGAAAGACAGAAAAGATGATATACCCTTGTTGATAGACAAGTTTTTAGACGATATAGCTCAGGAAAGCGGAGATGCTAAAAAAGGGATTACCAAAGATGCTTTGGCAAAACTTCAGGAATTTCCTTGGACAGGCAATATCAGGGAACTACGAAATGTCGTGGAACGTCTGGTAATTTTGGGGGAACCCACTATTAGCCTGGAGGATATTAAAAAATATGCTGACTACTAAGAGTCAGCATTTTTTTTAAACGTTAGCTTTCTGCCCAACTTCTGCTTTTGCATAGGCAGGACAAGGCTTACTGGAAGCACATGCACCTAGTGCTAAAATTCCGATCAATAATGCGATAGTGGCTAATTTTTTCATGTGTATTTAATTATTTCTTTTCTTGGTCGACTTCAACTTCCTGACGAATTAAAATCGTCTCTAACTCCAATGTGCTTGAGACTCTTTTGATATTGATCAAGAATATAAGCTATTCAAATATGTTTAATAAATTTTAAGTAAGCAATTACTGAACCAACAAGTTACATCCGCGAATCTCAGAATTGTCAAATCTCCCCAAGACTTCTAAATACCCTTTCTCATCTATCCTGCCCAGATCCTGAGTTTCTATAAAAGAACAGGAATGGAAATTAGCCAAATCAATCACATTGATTCCGCCTTGAGAACGATTAGTCCATTCCAAAGGATCATTGACATCTCTTAACATAACGCGCAAACTGAGAGGTAAGGTATATTTTCCATCCCCTTTTGAATAAGCCTGAGACATCAACTCGGTCATTCCATACTCAGAATGGATTTTATCAACATGAAAAGATTCTTTTAAAATCTGGTGAACTTCCTCCCGAATCATTTCTTTTCTCCTCCCCTTCATCCCTCCTGTCTCCATGACAATTAAATTTTCAGCATTAGGAAATAATTCTTTTTTTTCTGCCAAATCCAAAAGCGCGAATGTCACACCCAATAACAGCACCTTTTTTGAATCCTTAGAGAGGAGCTTCAATTTTTGCAAAAGCTCATCATGGTTGTATAAGTAAAAACCAGAATGCTCCGAGCCCGACTTTTCGATAAAATGAGAAGCCATAGACACCAAACTACTCCCTTTTCTCTCTAAATATGCGGGTAATAAAGCCAATACGTGAAAATCTGACAGACTACCATATACCTCTTCAAAAGTTTTTTGCGCTTGTTGTAAATACCAGTCCTCAGACCAGAAATAATGTTTGCTGGTAATCATTCCTGTGGTACCGGAACTTGAGAAGAAACCTTTGAATTTATCCAAAGGCCCCGATACAATTGGAAAGTCTTTAAAAAAGCGAATTGGTAAAAAAGGTATTTGCCCTAAAGCATTGATTTTTTTAGGATCAATTTTCCTTGCCTTCAGATAAGCACTATAAATGGAATTGTGTTTTGCCTGAAACTCAAAAATCTCCAAAGCTAGATTTTCAAAGTTTTCAGACTTTAAATTCTCTACCTTCTCAGAAAAACTTTTAAAATCCTGCATCGTTTTATAATTTGCATCAACCCAATCGGATCCTAATTGGTTCTGTTTGTAAATTTAATCCGCCTTATGCGTTTAAAAAGTTATTTCAGCTTATTCTTTCTTGTCCTTTTTGTGGGAGCATGCGTGAATCCACCGGATAATTTTCCAACAGTCCCTTCCATTACCTTCGAGTCACTGGAGTACGTACCTACTGCCGGACCGGATTCTTTGATTGTTGGGATAGATTTTCAAGATGCAGAAGGAGATTTAGGTTTATCTGCAACAGATATCAATCCTCCATTCAATGCCTTTGATTTTCAGAGGGATGCTGCAGGAAACTTAATTACATACAGCAATAGACCTCCTTCAGCACCGACATACAATCCAATTGATTATGTAATCAACCCCATTGTCAATAATCAAACTGTCAATGATACTATTTGGGTGAGACAGAACCCCAATCAGTACAACATTTTTGTGAAGTTCTTCATCAAAAGAAATGGGAGATTTACCGAATTTAGATGGCAAGACCCTCCATTCTTCACCACTTTCAATGGAAGATTTCCAAGAATATTAACTTCAGAAGAAGGGCAGGCAGTAGAAGGAAATATCAAGTATGCCATGCTTTCCTCAGGTTGGGAAGCTATCTTCCGAAATGACACTATCAGAATTGACGTTCAAATTCAGGATAGGCAATTGAATCGAAGTAATGAAGTATCCAGCCCGGAATTAACACTCAGGCAGATAACTAGAAATACACCCTAAAGCAAAAAGGGCGGTGAATGATCACCGCCCTTTCTATTTTTATGCTAATCAAATTACAGCGCAGGGAAGGTTTTAGGATTTACCTCATGCATCATGCTGTAAACCTTCTCCACCACGTCTTCAATACTTGGTTTGGAGAAATAATCTCCATCTGATGAATAAGCAGGTCTATGCGCTTTAGCCGGTAATGTCTGAGGGTCAGAGTCCAAATATCTAAACACTTTTTGACCTTCTATCACTTGCTGCAGCATAAATGCTGAAGCTCCTCCAGGAACATCTTCATCAGCAAAGATTACTCTATTCGTTTTCTTCACAGACTCCCCTATAATGCCATGCACATCAAATGGCAATAAAGTCTGTACATCTATGACTTCTACTTCAATTCCTATTTCAGACAATTCCTGAGCAGCATCCATTACGATTCTGCACATGGAACCGTAAGTCACGATTGTTAAGTCTGTACCTTCTCTTAATATTTCTGGTTTACCCAAAGGAACTGTGAATTCTCCAATATTTTCAGGGAGCCTCTCTTTCAGTCTATAGCCATTAAGACATTCTACTACAATAGCCGGTTCATCAGACTTGAGCAAAGTATTGTACATACCAGCAGCCTGAGTCATATCTCTCGGTACGCAGACCACCATTCCTCGCAAGGTAGAAAGAATCATACCCATAGGAGATCCGGCATGCCATACTCCTTCCAGTCTGTGACCACGGGTTCTCACGATTAAAGGAGCCTTCTGACCACCTTTGGTTCTGTATTGGAGAGACGCCAAATCATCAGATAACATTTGAAGTCCATAAAGCAGGTAATCCAAATATTGAATTTCAGCAATAGGCCTCAAGCCTCTCAAAGCAGCCCCAATTCCCTGACCTATAATGGTACATTCACGAATACTGGTATCACTGACTCTCCACTCTCCGTGTTTTGCCTGAAGACCGGCAAAAGCCTGGTTAACATCACCGATTTTCCCTACATCCTCTCCAAATGCGAAGAATCGAGGGTCATTTTCTAGTTTATTGTCAAAAAATGCCTGCAAAACTTCACGTCCATCCACAACAGCAGACTTTTCATTGAATTCAGCAGGAACTTCATCAATTTTCAATACAGACCATTCAG
This sequence comes from Algoriphagus sp. UBA3586, assembly GCF_002376385.1. Taxonomy (NCBI): domain Bacteria; kingdom Pseudomonadati; phylum Bacteroidota; class Cytophagia; order Cytophagales; family Cyclobacteriaceae; genus Algoriphagus; species Algoriphagus sp. UBA3586. The sequence goes on from NZ_DFMT01000026.1 coordinate 185,542, forward strand.
ACTGAGAATAAAGATGGCTGCTATAGCGATCGTGGTTTAATTCGTTTTGCTTTTCGTACCAAGCCTTCAATTCATTCTTTCCAGAATTAGAATCGAATCTTAAAAGCAGTAAAGCTTTTCTAACTGTTGAAACCACATCTTTCCGAATGGGATTGATTGTTTTTTTCAGTTCATCGGCCAACTGATCCAACACCACTTTCCGGGTGCTGTCTTTAGCTGCTGATTTAATCAGGGCAACTGCCTCGTTTAGTTCTTTTTTGATTTCACCGCTGAAATCAGACCAAGCAGCTTCTTTCTCTTTTTTAACATGAGCTTTTGCCTCTGCTTCTATTTTATCCAAAGCATCAGCAGTAGCCAATTCATTTTCAAGGATATACTCTCTAAACTTTTTAATGCAGTCCCAGTCTTTTTCCCAGTCCAGTCTTTCTTTGGACTTATATCGCTCATGTGAACCAGAAGTACTGTGCCCCTGAGGCTGAGTCATTTCTTCCACATGAATTAAAACGGGAACATGCTCTGTCCTTGCTAATTCTCCAGCTTCTTGAAATGCCTGAAGCAATGCCTCATAATTCCAGCCCTTTACTTTGATGATTTCGAAACCAGGTTTTTCCTCAGTTCTTTGGAAACCAGCTAAAGCCTCTGAAATACTTCCTTTGGTGGTATGAAATTCTTTAGGAACCGAGATTCCATATTCATCATCCCAAATAGAGATCACCATCGGCACTTGTAAGACTCCAGCTGCATTGATGGATTCAAAAAACATTCCTTCTGAAGTAGAAGCATTACCGATAGTACCCCAAGCAACCTCGTTACCATTGACCGAGAATTGCTTTAGTTTTTTCATGCCTTTATTGACTCTGAAAAGCTTTGAAGCATAAGCCAAGCCCAAAAGTTTGGGCATCTGAGCAGCTGTTGGAGAGATATCAGCTGCCGAATTATTCATTTTAGTCAAATCCTTCCAAGAACCGTCCTCATTTAAAGAGCGGGTTGCAAAGTGACCATTCATTAATCTACCTGCACTTGCCGGCTCCTCCTCTACATTAGTGTAAGCATAAAGCTGAGCAAAATATTGCTTAACATTTAACTCACCCAAAGCCATCATAAAAGTCTGATCACGGTAATAACCTGATCTAAAATCTCCTAATTGAAAAGCCCTTGCCATTGCAATTTGAGCAAGCTCTTTTCCATCACCAAAAATACCAAATTTCGCTTTTCCCATGAATACCTCTTTTCTTCCCATCAGGGAAGCGTGTCTGCTAATCATCGCTATTCTAAAATCTTCCAAAATAGCTGAAGGCTCCGGGACGAAGGAAGGCTTGCTTTTTTTTATCTTTTGTAATTCTGACATAGACTTGTTTAATCTAAAGTTATTTGGGTTTGGGTGCGCACAGTTCTAGTGCAGATCAAAAATAGCCAAATCATTTTTTTTTACAAATTTAAGCTGAACTTATTTTCAGTTTAAAATTTGGTATTTTGGTTAAATATTAGTCCAGCAACAAATTTTATTCTGTCAATACCATCAACACTGATCAAATATTCGATTTCTATGAGTTTAGATTATTTTGCAAATCAGGTTTTTATCGATACTATATTCTCAAAATATTCAACTTTTAAAATTTAAATTTTGAAATAATCAGCATTTTCCAGCCGATTTTTAGAAGAATCTTTTGATTTTCAAGATTTTTCAAAATGAGACCAAATACTATTCTTAAAAATGCGATTAGAATAAACTGGCTTACTATCTTTGCCGCCATATTTAAATCCAAATAGACTTGCCATGATAATAGGTGTTCCAAAGGAAATTAAAAACAACGAAAACCGAGTAGCTCTTACTCCTGCAGGAGCGAAAGAATTGGTAAAAAGAGGCCATACTGTATACGTACAGCACACAGCTGGAGAAGGTAGTGGTTTCCCAGATGAAGAATATGAAAATGCAGGCGCAAAAATTCTTCAAACTATAGAAGCTACCTACGAGATCGCAGAAATGATCATGAAGGTAAAAGAGCCTATTGAATCTGAATACAAACTCATCAGAGAAAACCAATTGTTGTTCACCTATTTCCACTTTGCTTCTTACGAACCACTAACCAAGGCTATGGTTGAAAGCAAGTCGGTATGTTTGGCATATGAAACTGTAGAGAAAGCTGACAGAAGCCTTCCACTCTTGATTCCAATGTCTGAAGTTGCCGGTAGAATGGCTGTTCAAAAAGGTGCTAACTACCTCGAAAAACCATTGAAAGGAAGAGGAATTCTTTTAGGTGGAGTGCCAGGTGTATTGCCTGCTAAAGTTTTGATCTTAGGTGGTGGAATCGTAGGAACCCAAGCTGCTTGGATGGCTGCCGGCTTAGGAGCTGACGTGACAATCATGGATGTATCTCTTCCTAGAATGAGATACCTGGATGATGTCATGCCTGCCAATGTCAACACCATGATGTCTAACGAATACAACATCAGAGAAATGATCAAATCTGCTGATTTGATCGTTGGTGCAGTGTTGATCCCGGGAGCCAAAGCACCTCACTTGATCACCAGAGATATGTTGAAAGATATGAAGCCAGGAACCGTTTTAGTTGACGTGGCCGTGGATCAAGGTGGCTGTATTGAGACCTGCAAGCCGACTACACATGAGAACCCAACCTTCATCATTGATGATGTGGTTCATTACTGTGTGGCTAACATGCCAGGAGCTGTACCTTACACTTCTACTTTGGCATTGACTAACGCAACCCTTCCTTACGCAATCCAACTTGCAGAAAAAGGCTGGAAACAAGCTTGTAATGACAATGCAGAATTGAAATTAGGATTGAATGTAATTCAAGGTGAAATCGTGTATAAGGCAGTAGCTGATGCTTTCGATATGCCATACGCAATGGTTGAAAAATACCTAGCAGACTAATTCATTTCCTGCTTATAAATTTAAAGAGGCTGTCTCAATAGTGGAGTTGTCACATTGAGCGAAGTCGAAATGTTGGCCAGATTAGAAGAAGGCTTTCGACTCTGCTCAGGCTGACGTAGTAACTATATAATGAGACAGCCTCTTTTTTATTGGTTTAAAGCCCAATAAATCATCCTAGTACCGAATCCTATCATGATAAGTCCCACCAAAAAGCCCAATATTTTCATCAATCTAGGTGTTACTAATGGCCTTAATTTTTTTGCTACATAAGCCTTAAGTAGATCAATTGAAAAAACGGTTCCTAAAATACCTGAATAATAAATACCTGCTTCCGCTTTTCCATAGTCAGGTTTCAAATGCACTAAGCTAGCTATCGAAACCCAAAATAACAGCACAAAGGGATTGATTCCATTGATGCTGAATCCTTTGAGAAAAGCTGTCTTTTTTTGGATTGGCAGAGTAATCCCTCCAGAATTAGGACGGGAAGTTTTGGCTTTCATCAAATTACTAATCCCAAAACCAAATAAAACCAGGCCTCCGAAAACCCCTAAAACGAATTCAAAATGATCAATTCCAGAAAGATAGCTGACACCAAAATAGGTGACCAAAACATAGATACAGTCGGACACCAATATCCCCAAAGCGGCCAAAGCAGCATATCTAAATCCATGCTCCAAGCTACTTTGAATCAGCGTAAAGAAAACGGGGCCGATAAGGGCAGAAAGCAAGAGCCCCATACTCAAGCCTTCCAGTAAAGCAGTGATCAAAAGTCGGCTCCTTTCTTTTTCAAAAACACCCTCCAAGATTCGGCTTTTTCTCCTTTAAGAACTCGGGGAAATTTATTTTGACCTCCCTCCTTTCCCTGACTTCTCATCCAATCATAAAAGTCAGAACTGGGTCTAACCTCACAAAACACCTTCTTTAAGGCATGCCTTCTCTCTACAGCATAATCGTCGTTCAACTCTTTTAGCAGGACATCAATTCTTTCTCCCAATTGCTGGGCATCCACTGCATCATTGGTTCCGATGTACCAATGGTGGGCAAATAAATTTTTGTAAGGCTCGCCCAAAACAGTGAATTCTTTGATTGTAATATCAAACTCGTTAGAAGCAAGCTCTACTGCCTTATTCATATTATCCACCGACAAATGCTCTCCGCATAGACTCAAAAAATGCTTGGTTCTGCCAGTGATAATGATCTCAGACTCCTCCTTCGAAACAAAGCGAATAGTATCCCCAATCAAATATCTCCAAGCCCCGGCGCAAGTTGAAATCAGTATTGCATAATCTTTTCCTTCCTCAATCTGATCAATTTTCAATGTTTCTGCGTCTTGGCGAATGGAGCCATTTTCATCAAAGTTTTTGTCGTTGAAAGGCACAAACTCATGGAAAATCCCATTGTTCAATACCAGTCTCATTGACTTTCTTCCCGGCAAAGCCTGAAAGGCCAAAAATCCTTCAGAAGCCAAATAGGTTTCTATATAAGTAAGCGGCTTTCCCAATAGCTTTTCAAAACCTTTTTTATAGGGTTCGAACGAAACCCCTCCATGGACAAAAATCTGAAGATTGGGCCAAATCTCATGAATATGAGCCACTTGATATTTTTCTATGATTTTCTCCAATAAGATCTGCAACCAGGCTGGAACTCCCACAATAATCCCAATATCCCATTTAGGTGCTTTTTCGACTATTTGATCTAGCTTGTCTCCCCAATTCTTATTTCTGGATATTTTTTTCCCGGGTTTGTAAAAACGCTGAAACCAAATAGGCAACTTTCCAGCAGTGATTCCACTTAGATCACCAGAAAAATAGGTGCCATTAAATTCCAAATCGGTACTCCCTCCCAACATCAAGATACCTTTGGTAAAAAGTGATTTAGGCAAGTCGTATTTCGAAAGACTTAAAATCTGCCTCACTCCTGTTCTTCGGATGGCCCTCACCATATCTTTAGTGATTGGAATATATTTCGATGCGGCTCCCGATGTACCTGAACTCAAGGCGAAATGCTTTACTTTTCCCGGCCAAGTGATATCTCTTTCTCCATTTAGTAATCTATGCCACCATTCTTCATAGATTTTGTCGTAATCATAAATCGGAACTGAGTTTTTGAATTTTTCATAAAACTGATCGTTTCCTCCTTTGAAAGATTTTAAAATTCCCGAAAAATCATATTTTTCTCCAATGGCAGTTCTATTTGAGGCTATGAGCAGTTTTTTCAAAGCCTGTTTTTGCAATTCTATAGGTTGAGAGTACTCTTGCTCTAAACTTTCTCTCAAGCGAATGCCTTTCTTTAGTAAAGTACTGATGATCGCCATATCTTTGTCTTGGCCTTTTTCAAAAATTTAAGAGCTTAAAAATAGAAAATGGATATCAAAGCAAATCTTGAAAACGTAAAAAAAACCTTTAAAAATCCAGAATGCTTACTTGTAGCAGTCAGCAAAACCAAGCCTATAACTGACCTCAAAGAGGCATATAGTGCTGGGATTAGGGATTTTGGGGAAAACAAAGTTCAAGAGCTTCAGGAGAAGCAACCTCAACTCCCTGAAGATATCCGATGGCATATGATCGGGCATTTGCAGAGAAATAAAGTCAAATACATTGCACCTTACGTGCATTTGATTCATGGAGTGGATTCCTTCAAGCTTTTAAAAGAAATCAATAAGCAAGGAAAAAAGATAGATCGAAAAATCTCTGTCTTGTTGCAAATGCATATTGCTGAAGAAGACAGCAAATTCGGATTTGACAGAAAAGAGATGGATGAGATGCTGGCAGACCCAGACTTTTCTGAGCTCAGTCATGTAACAATCAAAGGCTTGATGGGGATGGCTACCTTCACCGAAAATGAAGAACAGATCAGAAGAGAATTTCAGGGTTTAAAAAATCACTTCGAAGAACTCAAAACCAATCCCCTTCCTGACTTCATGAAAATGGAAATTTTATCCATGGGCATGAGTGGAGACTATTTGATTGCGCAGGAAGAAGGAAGTACTATGGTCAGGATAGGTTCTGCAATTTTTGGAGCAAGAAATTATTAATCAAGAGCTAATGAACGGAAAACAATTGATCATGCTAGCCGGACTTTCCGGAGCTATAGCTGTAGGCTTAGGAGCATTTGGGGCACATGGATTGGAAGATACATTGGCGGCCACCGGAAGAGCCGACACTTTTGAAACGGCGGTGAAATATCACTTTTACCATACCTTGGCTATTGCCTTAATCGGTATTATCAAATTGACCAAACCCAATTGGAAAAGCTTGGTATTTGCTTCCTGGAGTATGGTTTTCGGAATAATCGTCTTTTCAGGATCTCTTTATATTCTTTCCCTGTCTGGTGTAACTTGGTGGGGGGCCATTACTCCATTAGGTGGAGTAGGTTTTATCATGGGTTGGCTTGGATTATTTTACTCAGCACTTCGCAATGACCAAATTCTTGCAGATTAGAATTATTACTATTTTTCTTTTTTTGATCGTCTTTCAGCAGGCTCAGGCCCAGTTGACAAGAGATCAGTATATCAAATTGGAAAATGCCTTAGGAGAAGGGAGCTTTTTTTCAGGACATTTGACAGGTTTTATGCTTTATGATCTGGATTCCCAGCGGGTTTTATATGAGAAAAACTCTCAAATGAGATTTACTCCTGCATCAGTCACAAAGCTATTTACCTTGTTTTCTAGTATCTTAATTTTGAATGATAGCACCCAAACCCTAAGATATGTCCAATCAGGGGACACCTTAAAGATTTGGGGAGCTGGAGATCCTTCTTGGAAATATAAAAAATTGCCCCAACCCAAATTTCAGGATTTTTTCAAGCCTTATTCCGTGATTCAATTTTCAGACACCAACCTTAAGTCCACACCTTTTGGAGCAGGATGGCAATGGGATGATTACTTATATTATTATGCAGCTGAACGATCTTCTCTCCCCATCTATGGGAATGTAATGCACGTATTTGCAGGAAGAGTCAACCCTAAAGTCTTTCCAACAAAATTTCAGTCATCGATCCGTACCAATGAAAAGGAAACAAAGGACATGGAAAGAGACTTCCATTCCAATACTTTTTACTATAACCCCGATTCTTACAGAGGAAGAGAGGACTTTCTACCATTTATTACTTCCCCACAGCTTTTGACAGAGTTCGCGAAAAATGAGACGGGGAAGAATTGGATTTACAAGGCAGAAAAGTTGCCTGAAAACCATAAACTTTGGAGAGGAGCACCTTTATTCCCGATTTTAAAAGAAATGATGCTGGAATCGGACAATTTTTTAGCAGAGCAATTATTATTGATGATTTCAGATCGGCTTTTTGGTGAATTAAATTCTGAAAGGGCGATAGAATACATTATCAAAACCTATTTATCGGATTTACCGGATCAACCTATTTGGGTGGATGGCAGTGGCTTGAGCAGATATAATTTATTTACTCCCAGAACGATGGTGGGGCTCTTTGAAAAATTGTATCGGGTAGTACCTGATCAAATGCTATTTGAACTTCTTCCGACCGGCGGTAAATCCGGTACGATCAAAAATAACTATCAGGCAGCCCAAGCTTATATTTTTGCAAAGACTGGTACTATAAGTAATAATCACAGCTTGGTTGGACTAATTAAAACTAAGTCGGGAAAGCTCTATTGCTTTGCTTTCATGAATTCCAACTATCCCTGGAAAGCTTCTGAGATAAGAAGAGAAATGGAAAAGGTACTGGTCATGACCAGGGATATATTGTAATTGAATTAAATTCACAAAAATCTTCATTGGATGAACAAACGCACTTTTCTCAAATCACTCGGTGTCTTGGCCGGAGCCAGTCCTTTCTTCGGATTCAATTCCATTTCTTCTGAAAGTAACCCAAGTACTTTACTCCCAAAATCCCTCCAAAAAGGAGATGTGGTCGGGTTAATAAGTCCCTCAGCTGCTACTGCCGACAGGATGCAATTCACCTTCGCCAAAGAAGCATTGGAAGCCCTTGGTTTCCAAGTTAAGCTCGGAGAAAATCTAAAAAACAGAAGAGGTCATTTGGCTGGCACAGATCAGGAAAGAGCATCTGATTTAAACCAAATGTTTGCAGACCCGACTGTCATGGCAATTATTTGTATCCGAGGCGGCTCAGGAGCAGCTCGGATTTTACCATTGATCGATTATAAACTGATCAAAAATAATCCAAAGCCCTTGATGGGCTATTCGGATATTACCGCTCTTCATTGTGCCATTCATTCCCAAACAGGCCTTATTTCATTTCATGGACCCAATGGTACCGGCAGTTGGAACAGTTTCAATGTTCAAGCCTTCAATCAACTGTTTTTTGAGAAAAAACTGGTTCAATATAAAAATGAACAAGTTAAAGGAGATGATTTGGTCATTAAAAACAACAGAATTCAAGTGCTCAAAGCAGGAACAGCAGAAGGGAAAATTTTGGGTGGCAACTTGACCGTATTGACAGCTTTGAGTGGCACTCCTTACTATCCAGATTTCAAAGATGCCATTCTATACACAGAAGATATTGGAGAAGATCCTTATAAAGTGGATAGAATGATGAGTACACTGAGGCTCAATGGAACATTAGACCAGATTAAAGGGTTTATTTTTGGTCAGTGCAGTGACTGTGAGCCGGGAGGTGGATATGGTTCATTATCCGTAGATCAGGTTTTGGATGATTATATTTTACCTCTTAATATTCCAGCTTATTCAGGTGCAATGATTGGCCATATTTCTAAACAATTCATCATTCCTAATGGAGCTGAAGTCAGAATGGATTCGACAAAAGGCTCAATAGAGTTGCTGAAACCAGTATTTCAATCCTAATGAAATCGAGCACGACGCAAGCGACCCACACTTGTATGTCATAATGTATCAGGGAAAAGGTACGACCTGCTTGCTGCAGGCAGGGATTCCATCCCAATTTTCGGGACAGGTACTGGCCTCTGAAAAACAAATTATAAACAGATGAAATGCCCATGAGGAAAAATCTCACACAAGGGGATGATTATTTTGGGCATTCCATCTGACCTCTAAAAATCAAAATATAAACAGATGAAATCGAGCACGACCCAAAGTGACACACAGAGAAACGCCCCAATGTATCGGGGAATCAATGCGAAGATTCCATCCCGATTTTCGGGACAGGTACTGACCTTTGAAAAACAAATTATAAACAGATGAAAATGTATAGTTTATTTATTTTTATATCAGTTCTTTTAGCTTGCAACACAGCGAGCATAGAGCTACCCCAAAATTTTACCACCGTGAAAGATCAACCTTTAACCTACCTTGCATTAGGAGATAGTTATACGATTGGAGAGGGAGTACCTGAAAAGGATCGATACCCCAACATTCTGGTTGAAAAATTAAATACTCAGACCGAACTCAAGTGGGGCAAACCTAAGATCATTGCCAAAACCGGATGGACTGTTGACGAATTGGATAAAGGAATCAATGAAGCTGCTCCAACAGGCACTCCCTATGATTTAGTCACCTTATTAATCGGAGTAAATAATCAATACCGAGGACGATCCGTAGACGATTATCGGGTTGACTTTGAATTAATGCTTTTAAGAGCAATTGGATTTGCAGGAAATAGACCAAACCGAGTGGTGGTCGTATCTATTCCCGATTGGGGAGTCACTCCTTTTGCTGATAAAAGATCCACTGACAAGCAGAAAGTTGCTGCTGAAATCGATGCCTACAACCAGGCAAAGAAAAGCGTTTGCGGGAAATTTGGAGTGAAGTTCGTGGAGATTACTGAACATTATCGCCGAGTAGGTGCTCAGCCTGATATGGTCGTTGAGGATCAGTTGCACCCATCAGGAAAAGTATACGAACACTGGGCTTCTGAACTATTCAAGGTTGTAAGCTCTATCAAGTTTAAGCAATAAACCTTTCCTTGATCGGATCTTTTTTGTCACTCTGAATATTTCTCCCAACTCCTTTGCCTTTTAATTTCAGGAGTAGCTGATGAATTTAAAAATAAGCATTTGGTTAAGCTTAGAATTAGCTTCTTCAATGCAATTGGATAATTCTATAGCCGGATATAAGATAATTTCCTATCAAAAGATAGCAGGTATAAAACTATATCTTTTGGATAAATGAAGCCTATACTCTAGGCTTGTATCAGTTAATTATAGATATAATCCCTTTCCAGAATTGGGTTAGTTTCCAATAAAAAGTAATTATCCTTACATTTATTATAAAAAGGAAAGTGCCTGTCTGGGATAAATTATTTGAGATGAAGGCTAGCAAATACTTATGCCTATTTTTAGCCATTTTATTTTCCTGTGCTGAAAAGGAAACAAAAATCATTTGGGTATATCCGTATCTCCTGAATTCAGAATTATATCCCAATGCCGAAGCAGGAATTTTTTTTCTTACTCAAGATAATGAAGAGCTAGATTACTCTAAGTGGAAACGTCAATCGGAGAGTTTCGAAATTAAAGGCTTTAAATTTGAAGAAGGATATTTTTACAAACTAAAAGTAGAATATGAAGTGGATCAACCTTCTCAAAAATTCAAATTGAAGTCCATTTTAGAGAAACAAAAAGATTGGATAAGATCTATCGAGGGAACTTGGCAAAATATATCCATACCAGAACAACCCTATTTTCCAATTTTTATTCGGATTCAAAAATTAAGCAGAACGCTTGAAACGTATGGAGGTTGTTTTAAAGGAATCACAGGTATGGGAGAAGTAGGGGAAAGAAAAATTCAATTAGCGCATACCTATTATCGGTTGGAGGCCGATAAAATTTGCCTTGGCCAAAACCCCATTCAAGAAGGAAGTTTTAGCTTTGTCCAATCCACCACCCAATATCAACTCACACCGGATAACTTTTTGGAGTTTTTTGATGAAAAGGGAAAACTCTTGATACGCTTCAAGCCATCCGAGTAAAATTATCCTTATTCTCGGCTTTTCATCCACTTTTTGCCAAGGATATGCTTATTTTCACGTTTGGAAATTCCTACCATTTTCAAGCTTTATAAAAGCCTTAAAACCTATGAAAATTATCTGCATTGGCCGTAATTATGCGGCTCATATTGAAGAATTAAAAAATGAGACGCCCGGAAATCCGGTAGTTTTTTTGAAACCAGACACAGCTTTATTGAAAAATGGGGCAGCGTTTTACTATCCTGATTTCTCGAAAAACATTCATCATGAAGCAGAATTGGTATTAAAAATCAATAAAGAGGGAAAGTATATTCAAAAGAAATTTGCTCATAGGTATTATGAGGAAATAGGGTTGGGAATTGATTTTACGGCCCGTGATCTTCAAGATCAATGCAAGGCCAAAGGTTTGCCATGGGAAATAGCAAAAGCCTTCAACGGCTCAGCTCCTATTGGTGATTTTATCCCTGTTTCAGAGATTGAAAACTTACAATCCATTGACTTTCACCTCTCTATCAACGGGGAGATAAAACAACAAGGTAATACCAGCTTGATGCTATTTAATTTTGACACCATCATTGAATACGTTTCCCAATTTTTCACGTTGAAGAAAGGCGATTTGATTTACACAGGAACTCCGGCAGGAGTAGGTCCTGTCAAAATTGGAGATCGACTGGAAGGATTCATTGGAACCCAAAAAATGCTTGATTTTGAAGTTAAGTAAACTACTACCCGTATTCATTTTATTTCTTTTTCTTGGTCAAAATTCATTCTCTCAGGGAGTCATTCGGGATTACTTTCGATCACCTGTCAAACCTGGAGGAAGGAATTATTTGTCCGGAAATTTCTCTGAATTAAGACCCAACCATTTCCACACAGGACTTGATTACAAATTTGGCGGAGTAGAAGGAGAACCCATTTATGCAGCGGCAGACGGTTGGGTTCACCGAATCAAAATCTCCACCTACGGCTATGGAAATGTCATCTATCTAAAGCATCCAACGGGGCACATAACCCTTTATGGGCATTTGAGAAATTTTAATCCCAAGCTTCATCAGTACATGATAGAACGCATGTACGAAGCCCAAGTCAATGAGTTGGAGTTATACCCTACCCCAGGAGAACTGAGTTTCAAAAAAGGAGAACGCATAGCTGATGGAGGAAACACTGGGAGTTCAGGTGGTCCTCATTTACATTTTGAAATTAGAGACAGTCTGGACAGGGCTATGGATCCGCTTCTTTTTGGTTTTCCGGAAATCCTTGACAACATAGCTCCTACTCCACAGAAATTAGCACTTGTCCCCCTTCAAATTGATTCCAGAATTAATGGAAAATTTGAGAGAATGGAGTTCACTCCAACTGCTAGTGGTGGCGTATACAAAATACCTCAAACCATTCAAATCACGGGGAAAGTAGGAATTGAAGTGCAAGGCTTTGACCAATTGGACGGAGCTAGTAACAGAAATGGGTTTCCATATTTTGAAATCAGGGAAAATGACTCATTGCTTTTTCAATTAACAGTTGATAAAGTAGATTTCAATTTTACCCGACAGTTTTTGCTGCATACGCACCAAAACAGATTTTCGAAGCTCTACTATCAACCCAACCTGAAATTTGAATATCTCAGACCTCATCAGGCTGGGATAGGACATTTGGAATTGGAGCCGGGAAAAAGAAAAATTTATGAATTGCGCCTGATCGATGCTTTGGGAAATACTCAAAAAATTCAATTCTCATTGCAGGGAAAGGATCAGGAATTTGTAGTCGCAGATGGAGCCACTCCTAGTAAAGCTCAAGTGGATTATATCGGAAATATTCTTAAAATTAAGGCTCCAGTATCCAAACTCGGAGGCTTGGCTAAATTTTACGTGGGTACCCGGACTTTTGAAATGCTGCCTGCCTATCAAGATGCAAATAGCCGGACTTATTTGTGGGATATGCAATTTGGAATTCCTGAAGAAATTGATCTTTGCTCAGAAGTAATCAGCACCCCACTCAAAGCAGCCATTCCTGCTGGAGAAGAAAAGCTTTTTGCGCAAAGAGATGTTCAAATCAAATTTGATAAAAATACCCTATTAGATGACCTATATCTAAGAATTCAGGAAAGTGGAACCGGTAGCGCTGCAAGATTACAAATCAATGACCCTTCGGAATATTTATGGAATTCCATGGAAGTGCTCTGGAACACCAGTCCAGGAAATTTGAATAAATCCAGAACTCATGTATACCAAGTCAATAGCAGAGGCAGTAAATCTTTTGTAGGAGGAACTTGGGAAGACGGAGCAATCCGCTTTAAAACCAGAAATTTTGGTACTTTTATGCTTGCTGAAGACATCAAGGCTCCCAGCATAACTCCTGTGAGAGTAAATTCCACAGAAATCCGCTTTTCCATTCGGGATGATTTATCCGGAATTCAGAGTTTCGAAGCAAAAGTAGATGGGAAATGGGTGTTGATGCGGTATGAGCATAAGCAGGCATTGATCTGGTCAGAAAAACTGGATAAACATCCCTTCCGCGGACCTGTTATTCTTAGGGTAACTGACATGGCTGGTAATGTAGCCGAATGGAAAGGAACCATCGCTTAATTCATGTTTTATTAAAAAAATTAAACGTATGTCATTAGAAGTAGGCCAAAAGGCACCAGATTTTGAAGCAAAAATTGAAACGGGAGAAACCATCAAACTCTCTGATTTTAAAGGGAAAAAAGTAATCCTCTATTTTTATCCTAAAGACAATACTCCCGGCTGTACTGCTCAGGCTTGTAACCTCAGAGATAATTATGAAGCCCTGCAAAAAGCCGGGTATGTAGTTTTGGGGATCAGTTCCGATTCTGAAAAGTCTCACCAAAAATTCATAGACAAGCAGGAGCTTCCATTCTCTTTGATTGCAGATGAGGATAAAAAAGTTCACGAGCTCTATGGCACTTGGGTGGAAAAATCCATGTATGGAAGAAAGTATATGGGGACTGCAAGAACCACTTTTGTAATTGATGAAGAGGGGAAAATAGAGGAGATTATAGAAAAAGTAAAAACCAAAGAACACACTGCTCAAATCCTAAAATAAACCTCCGTAATGGAAAAACAATCTATCGAACAACTCCAAAAAATCTGTACTCAACTCAGAAGAGATGTACTGAGAATGGTGCATGCTGTGCAATCCGGACATCCCGGAGCTCCACTTGGCTGCGCAGAATTCTTTGTGGCTTTGTATTTTGATCAATTGAGACACAATCCTGACTTTAAAATGGATGGAAAAGGTGAGGATATTTTCTTCCTTTCCAATGGTCACCTCTCCGCAGGCTGGTATTCAGTCTTAGCGAGAAGCGGTTATTTTCCTGTTGATGAACTCAAAACCTTCAGAAAAATCAATTCCAGACTGCAGGGACACCCAGCAACCCACGAACACCTTCCCGGTATTCGGGTAGCATCAGGTTCCCTGGGGCAAGGCCTATCCGTAGCACTTGGCGTAGCTCAGGCCAAAAAACTGGACAAAGATGATCACCTGGTTTATATCCTAATGGGTGATGGAGAATTGCAGGAAGGTCAGGTATGGGAAGCAGCCATGTATGCAGCTCATTTTGGAGTGGATAATTTGATTGCCACAGTTGATTATAATGGCCAACAGATCGACGGTCCAACTACAGAAGTGATGGATCTAAAAAATCTCAAGGCCAAATGGGAAGCTTTTGGTTGGGAAGTAATCGAAACCAAAAAAGGAAATGATCTAAGCTCCGTACTTGAGGGATTGGAAAAAGCCAAGTCCTTGACAGGAAAAGGTAAGCCTGTAATGAATCTCTTGTATACAGAAATGGGCTATGGGGTTGACTTTATGGTCGGAACTCACAAGTGGCATGGCTCCCCTCCTAGTGACGAGCAATTAGCCGATGCCTTAGGACAATTAGAGGAAACCTTAGGCGATTATTAATCTACCCAACACAAAGAAAATCATGAGCTTAGACTTAAAATTTACATATACTGAGAAAAAAGATACTCGTTCAGGATTTGGTGACGGATTTCTGGAGGCAGGAAGAAAAAATCCAAATGTAGTTGGCCTTTGTGCGGATCTGATTGGTTCTCTGAAAATGGGAGCTTTTCAAAAAGAATTCCCTGAGCGCTTTTTCCAAACAGGAATTGCTGAAGCAAATATGATAGGCATTTCCGCTGGTTTGGCGATAGGAGGCAAAATACCTTTTGCGGGAACCTTTGCAAATTTTGCAACGGGCAGGGTTTATGATCAAATCAGACAATCCGTTGCTTATTCGAATAAAAACGTCAAAATATGCGCTTCTCATGCCGGTTTGACTTTAGGTGAAGATGGTGCAACTCACCAGATTCTGGAGGATTTGGGAATGATGAAAATGCTTCCCCATATGACTGTGATCAATCCTTGTGATTACAACCAAACCAAGGCTGCCACTTTGGCGATTGCGGAGTATGAGGGTCCTGTTTACCTAAGATTTGGACGCCCAAGTTGGCCTATTTTCACACCTGCTGATCAAAAATTCGAAATCGGAAAAGCCTGGAAAATGATAGATGGTAAAGACGTCACCATCTTTGCTACAGGTCATATGGTTTGGGAAGCGAATGTTGCTGAGGCTATGCTAAGAGAAGAAGGTATTTCTGCTGAAGTAATCAATATCCACACGATCAAACCTTTGGATGAAGAGGCTATTTTGGAATCTGTCAAGAAGACCGGATGTGCCGTCTCCGCTGAAGAGCATCAGATTAATGGTGGATTGGGAGATGCGATAGCTCAGACCTTGGCAAGAAACAATCCAGCTCCCTTGGAATATGTGGGTGTCAATGACAGTTTCGGAGAGTCAGGAACTCCCATTGCCCTTCTCGAGAAATATGGTCTCAATGCTGCGAATATTGTGAAAGCTGCTAAGAAGGCCTTGAAGCGGAAATAAGAGCCTAAAAATATCTAAAAGGCTGTTTCATTAGTAATGCATTTGTCACATTGAGCGAAGTCGAAATGTAGGCCAGAAAGATTGAAATGGTCTTCGACTACGCTTAGGCTGACATGCGTTTGCTTTTGAAATGGCCTTTTTTTTAATTTTAACACCATGATAAAATTAACGGATAGCCTCAAGTTAATTCCGATACGAGAGCAAGACTTTGAATTGCTTCATCAACTCATGCATAAAATTTATAAGGAGGCTTATTCGGATTTCTGGCAGGATACCGGCGATTGGTATTTAGAGTTAATTTATAACAGAGAAAATTTATCCAAGGAGATTTCACGCAGTCGAACTCATTATTTTTTTGTGGAGTGGAACGAGCAGAAGGTAGGAATATTTAAATATGATTTTCCTTTTTCTCCCAGAGAAGTGGAAATTCCAAATGCTATGAAGCTCCATAGACTTTATCTGGACCGAATTACTCATGGTCAGGGAATCGCCGCTCAATTGATGAAATACTTAGAAAATATAGCCAAAGAGCAGAAACTAGATGCTATTTGGTTGGAGGCAATGGTTTCCAAACATCAGGCGAAAAGATTTTATGAAAAATCAGGATATCAAAAAATCTACGAATATAGCCTCGACTTTGAAAAATTGAAGGATGAGTTCAGACAAATTCAGATCATGAAAAAGGAATTAAATAAATCTAAATAACCTCAATGATTTCTGCAGTCAAAAACCTTTGATTTGGGGCAAAAAGATGGAAGACGGGAGACCGAAGTGAAGGTGCCGGAGGCACGTCCTGTGACAGCAAAAAAGAGTTCGACCCGCTTCGAGGTCGAAAATACATTGATTTGAATAAATGATCCCGGTGCCAATCAGCAAAAAAACAGGTCGCCCCTTCAGGGCTCTGAATCACTCTATTATATTATCTAAGCCCCAAATCGAATTTGGTGCTAATACAAAACGCCCCTCCAGGGCTGGGCTATGCATCCATAACCTTCTTCCTTAATAAATTATGAGGTATTCATAAATTCTGAAATAGTGTGCCAAAAGTGCCAAAGGCACGTCCTGTAATTGGAAGAAAAAGTTCGACCCGCTTCGGGGTCGGGAAAACCATTACCATTGATGCGTGATTTCCACGGGTTTCACCCGCGGTTATTCAGAGGTTTGACCCCTTATCAGGGGTCATTATTTGGAACACATTATGGGAAAGTAAAAGATCCTGAAAGGATCGAACATCTCAATAGCCCTAGGTGCAACCTAGGGAAATGGTAACATAACAAACCATGGTGGGAAACAACCCTGAACGGGGTTGAACTTCTGTGAAGGAAAAAAAAGATCAAAATAAAGTTCGGCCCGCTTCGAGGTCGGGAAAACATTATAAGGTAGTCATCTTTTCCATGGGTATGGATTCGCTTCGCTTATCCATTACCCATGGCTACGTCTGAGGCGCACAGGTATTGAAAAATTTGACCCTCCCGATATCCTTTCAGTCATCGGGACGGGCTTTATCAGGGGTCGGAAAACTAGTTTTCGGTGATTTGGAATCATGACCACAAAGTGGTCAAACTTTTGAATAGCCCCCGGTGGAACCGGGGGTTTGATCGACCCAGATACCATGGTGGACAACAACCCCGAACGGGGTTGAACTTCTGTGAAGGAAAAAAAAGATCAAAATAAAGTTCGACCCACTTCGGGGTCGGGAAAACCATTGGCACTGGATCATTTTATTCACGGGTTGCACCTTTGGTTCACCCGCGGTTATTGAAAGGTTTGACCCCATTTGGGGTCGATAATAAATTGATTTGAATAAATAATCACGGTGCCAATCGGCAAAAAAACAGGTCGCCCCTTCAGGGCTCTGAATCACTCTATTATATTATCTAAAGAGGCATTGAAAGTCTTGCTATAAAACCAATTTTCCCAAATAAATAGAATTTGAAAGGGTGTAAGATTTTTTCCAACTATTGAATTGACTGAAAGCAAAATAAATATGCCATGGAAAATTGCCATTTGCCTCGCTAAGATTAATTTCCGCTAAACCATCAGATCTTTTAAATTGATCCTTTATCCAAATATACTTTTCCGCATCAGGCTGGTAAAGAACTATAAAAGCCTCATCACTTGACCTTGATTTTCCTTCATCTGAATTATTGCTCCAATGGATCCTGATTCCAGAATACACTCTTTCAAAAAATGCATTTTGGGGCTCCAGTAAACTTCCTTTACTGATTTTCAAAAAAGCAGGATCAATTTTAGGATTCCGATCATGGTTATATCCCTTATGATTTAATTCTGAATAGGCTAAATGTACACCCTTTTTGCTCTGGGTGAGAAATTCCTGATAGCCGAAATCCAACACCTGTTTTAGAGGTTTAAGAAATTGATTAATAGTTTTTAGTTTTTCTCTCTGTAGGAGTTGAAGTTTAGAGGGATGAGTTTTGTTTTTATGAGTTCCTCCTGGACGGGTCCGAACTACCGTTTTCCCATTAAGAGTATAAAAAACTAAATTCCCGATTTTCCCTTGGGGGAAGAAGATGTTTTTTGGTGGTAGATTTCCCATTTTAGATCAATTTTAATTAAAACTAAAGGTAATTTAATTGGTTGTGATAAATAAATCAATTAAACCCTTAATATTTTAATATCAGATTAAATCAAAAATGAGGCTTTATACTCCCTTAAATAAGATTTAACCCTAAATCTAAGCTGTAAAAACCCTACAAATACCCTAAATAAACCTGATCATATCAAGTTTTGATAATTGGTGTAAATGTATGTATCTGGGTTGATTCTTGAATAAGAATATTCTACTCAACTAATCCCGGACATCATTTCAATAGAAGATTTGCTGAAGCCATAGTGAAATTTGAAAGCCCAAAAAGTCAAAAATAAGGGATAAAGCTGCTACACTTCCAGTAAACTGAAAACTATGTGGGAGGATTAGTTTTTAGGCCTTCAAGGGTGTTTTTCAGCCGGTTTCGATCGAATTCTTCTCTACCCTTTTGAAGGTGGTTATCTAATAATTCAAAGAAAAAAAGTCGATTACTGACTTCCACAGCATTTAAGTCTCTTTGAGAAAGAAAAATCATCCAGGCTTGCAATAGCTCCCAAAGATAGATCTCCGTAGACGATTCAGCTACTGAATCAAATAACTCTTCTTTGTGATAATTAATTTCAGATGGTATCATGATTGGATGGGTTTAAATTTTGGAAAACTTCCAGTTCTAAAGATTTTTCTTATTGGATATATTCTTGGAAATTCACCTACTCGATTTATCAGTTAAAAACTGTACTTCAGTTAATTATGAATTTGCCAAAGGGATATATTTTTGAGATAAATGAATGAGGTAGATGGCCTCAACTAGTTTTAAGAAATACTCAAAATCTTCGAGATATTCGCCCTCATCTCCTTCGCAAATTGAATATGTGAATGTCGCATACTCTCTAAATTGATTCCAGCGTTTCGCCCATTGAATTGCCGATCTTTTACGATAGAATTTGTTCAAAAAAGAACAGGGATCGAGGATCTCCTCACTAGTCAGGTGTTTGGGAGATTCAACCAACAACTTCACATAATCCGGATAATTTTTAAGTTTTATATCTTGAGGTTGGTTACTTATGATCTTATCCCATTGAGCAGAAACCAAAGGGCTCGGTCTACAGTTTATAAGATGCTCCCCGGCATAGATAAATTTCAAAATCAGCTTTCCTTGATAAAATATACAATCAGGAAATAAATCCTCCCAGGCAGGTTCATGGTTAAAAACCTGTTGTTGAATAATCTTCATTTTGTTTACCCAATATGGAAAACCTGCGATGGACTCCAAAAGGTTATCCACCTCTTGAAGAGCTTGGTTTTCCGAGCTTATTCGAAATCTCCGTTTAAATGTTTTAAAGTTGCATTCCATCTGATTTTGATTTTAGGTTGTTGGCCACATCAAGTTCCAAAGTACGCTGCTGCTTGATGAGTTTTTGGATTTCTGTGTAGAGATCTTCTTCATTTTGCCATTCGGTACAAAAACCCGAAATCAACTTTCTATTGATCTCCAAAGAGCGTAAAAGCAAATCGAGGATATTGCTATCGAATTCGGAATGATGAATATGGATGTCTCCATTTATACTAAGTGCAGAATCGACAAGATTGGATAAGTGGATTACAATTGGTTTCATGATAGATTTTATTTTGATTGAATACCAAATTCTTTATTTCAGGATTTCTGTCCTATTCAAAAAGGCGATGATTTAGATTGATTGAGGGATATTTTATTCTTTAGATTTTGGCTAAAGCCCAGCCAATTGTCACCATTCACTTTTTTATGAATGGCCTAAAGGCTCACTCCTATTAATAAGCAAATGCCCTAAAATTGCTATCTGCCCCGATCCATCGGGGTGGAAATGAAAGATACCCTGGGAATAAGCCCAATATCAATTATAATTTCCCTTTGCAAGAGCCAAACCCTTTAATCTTTCCAATTCATCAGTTGAGTAGCTTAAGATTTGCTTTACCTTATGCTCCAATTTTAATCGGTATTTCTGTTCTACCTTGAAATCCTCCTTGTACCGGGTATTGGTGTAGCATTTGTCGATCAGGTTCAAGATTAATTCATCTTCTCCTGAAAAAACTTCTTGAAATTTTGAATTGTATTTACTGGCGAAGCGGAGCAAAACTCGAATTTCATGGGTTTTCTTGTCCAGCTTTTCCCATGCAAACAGGATGGATCTTAAGGCCATTTCGGTAGTTTGGTGCAAAAGAAAGGGTTTCATATTCCCTTCAGTTTGCTGTGCCAACACCCAAAATTCCTCTGCCTTTTTTAATCCTATCTCAAGTCGCTCTACTGCTTTTGAGAATACCTGCTGTTGCTCTTTGTCCTTAAGCAAGGGAAGTGGTTCAAAACCCGGTGCAAGGTAATATGCTTCACTTGGGAGAACTTCGGACCAAAGGTAGGGATTGCCTATTTCCAAATTCTTTTTAAGGTAGGAAGCCGATATGCAATGAATCTGATTCCCTGACTGACAAGAGCCCAAAAAACCAATCACAGTCTCTAATTCATCATGTTCGTCAGGACTTAAATGTGGGAGTAAAATATACCAGTGCTGGATTTGAGCTGATTCTTTCCAGTATATGGCCAAAGGATGTAGAAGTTCGATAAGTGCCAAACCGAGTGCATCAATTTCTCTTGTAGATAGTGCTTCTTTGGACAACTCTCGGTTCCGGTCAAGATGACGCAGCAAATGATTCAAAAGCTCATAAAAGTACATTCGGGTTGCAATATCCAGATCATCCTTTTCCCGCTGGGTTAAGAATATGATCCAACCTTGAAGCATTTCCCAGAGGTATTTATTGATTTCATTTTTTGGAAATAGGTTGAATAGATCGTCAGGCGCTTGATTAGTCTCAAATTGAAGCATAGCTGTTTGGGTTTTGGGTGGGAGAATGACGAACGTATATCAGGTAGGAAGCCTCTGTTAGCTTAAGGAAGTATTGAAAATCTTTAAAATACGATCCTTCATTACCCTCTGTAATAGAAAATTTGTAAAAGGCTGTTTCCCGGAAATGATTCCATCGACGAATCCAGGATTCAAGGCTTTTACGCTTAAAAAACTTTCGGATAAATCTACTTGGATTCAATATTTGACCTTGGCTAAGATGCCGTGGATAATAGGCCAAAAGATGATAAAAAGCATCTGGTTTTTCTTGATTTAAATATCTGCTTTCAATTAAATCATCGATCAGGTGTTTCCAATTCAGTTCCTCCTTCGATATCGGCGGAAAATCCATTAAAAACATGCTTGCATTGATGAGCTTTAAAAATACCTGACCGTTGTAGTGTACTGCATCCGGAAGTAATTTGTGGGGGATGAATCGAGAATCAAAAACTGAATTTTGAATAGCAGTAACCTTAGCAATCCAATAGGGAAGATCTGCAATGGTGCCAAAAATATCATCCAATACCTTAAAAGCCTGCTCCTTGGACTGACAGCGGTATTTTTTTCTAAATGTTCTGAAGGTGTTTTCCATGATTGTTGGCAGTTGAATTAAAACATTACGGGAAAGTTTAAATTGTAGGAATCGTATCCATCTGGCATTTCAGGAGAGAAATGGCGGACATATATCAGATAGATAGCTTCTAGGAGTTTATAAAAACCCCTAAAATCTGCTTGGAACAATGCTATATCCTCAGGTTCGAGACAAGTTATACTGGTGAACGATTCCTCAATCAGTTGATTCCACCTTCTGGCCCAATCGAAACATTGCCGTCGATAATAAAAGTCCTTGAGTACTAAATAGGGATCTTGAATCTCCTTTGGATTAAGGTACTGCGGTAAATGACGGATTCTATCAACTAGAGAAGGGCTTCTCTTTCTAGTATGTTTAAGAATAAGTTCTTTCCATGATGGGTTTGGACAGGGAGGGAATTGAGTTTTTTGGAAGAGAAAAAATCCGATATAAATCAAATGCAAAAATTCCCCTCCCTGGTTAATTATCGATTTGGGGCTTAGGAGCTTGAAACTTGGATTATGTTGCAAGACCTGTTCAAAAATAGCTGAAAGGTCATTTTTCCAGAAGCTCAGTTCCGAATAATCACAGAAAAATCGATATAAGCCCATGTGGCAATCCATCAGATCTTCACAGATCCCTTCATTTTCAAATGTATTGAGGTAGTGATACATGATTTAGGCGTTTGATTTCGGGCCTAAATTCAGGACTGTCTTTGAGATAGCCTATTCAGAAAATGGATGCTTTAGAAGGATCAGGGGATAAATTATTCTGTAGAAGTAGGCTAAAGCCCATCCAAGCTTGCTTTGTCCTCTTATAAATGGGCTAAAGCACCATTCCTATTCAAATGGTTGCATCCAAAAATAAATTATCTCATGAATCCCTTGATTAGCCCCCTACTTTAGCTGGGGGATAGAAATTATGCAGCAGCCTTTCCGGGCTTTAGCCCAATCCATTTATTCAGTCAATGCTTGTCATAGAAAATCCAAATTTCCTTGGATCATGCTTGACAATGGAATAATTTAGTTTGATCCATTTCGAAGGAAATTCTTATTTTTAAGCAAGAGATATAGACTATGAGCGAAAAAATCCACCACGGCAGAAATATCAAACGATTTCGGGAGATGATGGGCATCAAGCAGGAGGCCTTGGCTTTCGAACTTGGACCTGAATGGTCCCAAAAGAAGATCAGTCTTCTAGAGCAGAGAGAAGAGATTGAGGAGGAGCTACTTCGTCAGGTCGGCGAAATCCTCCAAATCCCCGTGGAAGCAATTAAGAAGTTTGATGAGGAAAAAGCAGTGAATATCATTGCGAATACTTTTGATAATGGTGCAATCGGCTACCAAAAGAATGATAATTGTACTTTTCATCCGATGGATAAAATCATCCAACTGCACGAAGAAAAAATCGCTCTTTACGAGCGGATGCTAAAGGAAAAGGATGAGATGATGGCAAGGTTGGAGAAGTTGTTGGGGAAATAAGATCAAATCCTGGTCTCAGCGTAATACTATAGAAAATGAAGTACGAACTCAAAATAGAGCAATCAGAAGATTCTGACGGAAGCATTGATCTTTTCAGGCTAAGTAGTATAGCCGAAAGCCTCAAAAAGATTGCAGAGGGAGCGCTTTTATTACGAATAAAAGGACTAAGTAAAGCTAAAAAATCATTCAACTTGACTGACGCCCTGAAAGTTAACCTGACTGGGGTACAAAAAGGGAGTACTATTTTATGTCTGGAGTCTGAGCGATTTGAAAAGACACTTCCCTCGTTCCAAACAGATTTATTCAGGCTAGACTACCAAAAAGATCTTCATGAAAAAACTCCGATCTCGCTGGTGGTAGAATCCTTTAAAGAAGCACTTGAAAACCCAGAAAAAAGTGACCTCTTGGATAAACCACTTTTAAAGGATCTTTTGACGTTCAAAAAATCATTTTTAAGCGATCGAGAGATTTTTTCAATTACCAATGAGGGTTCAATAGAGGGTTTCACTTTAGTCAAATCAGATTTCAAAAAAATACAAATTACCGAAACTGAAATTCCCTCTCCAGAAGCGGTAATTGTCAGTGGTAGAATTGAAGAGTTGAAATTCAGTAATCAGCGGGTAAAGATCTTGACCCAAGAAGGACTGGTTGATGCTTTTCTCTCTGAGAATTTTATTCCTCATGATATCACCGCATGGTGGGGAAAAGAAGCAACCGTGACAGGAACCATGCATCATAAACCCGGAAAGAGGTTCAGCATTGAAATCGAGCGGATCTTCGATAAAGAAGCAGGAGATGACTTTTTTTCCAAAAGACCCAAGCATGAAAATTTGGAAGAACAGATCCAAAGGCAACTTGCTGAGGGAAAAGACCTAAATCCCCTGAAATTGATTGTGGGTTCTTGGCCCGGAGAAGAAACGGATGAGGAGTTTGATGAGCTACTAAAAAGTTTGGATTGATGCGAAAGCTCCTTCTAGATACATCAGTAATTCTCCATTACATGAGGGGAGACAGTACTTTTCAAAAAATAGAAGAAGAGCATAAGCTATTAACCGATCCAAGTTGTATAATCCTGATTTCGGCAATAAGTGTAGGAGAAATTGAGGGCTTTTTTCTCCGAAGAGGTTATGGAGCAAAGCAAACCGAACGTTGGAGAAAACTACTGGAAAAATCAATTACGCTGAGCATTGATGGTAAGGATGATAAGCTTATGAAAGCCTTTGCTGAAATTCAGGCTTATAGCCAAAATAATCACCCTAGTTTAAATCCGGGAAAGTCAAAAACCATAGGTCAAAATGATTTGTGGATTGCCGCTACGGCCTACGCAGTAGGTGCAACCCTCCTGACAAAGGATTCTGATTTTGAACATTTCAGCGAAGTATTTTTTAAAGTGATCAAAATAGACTGAATTAAGATTAAAAATCCGAGCCAGAAATCAAAAAAATTCGACCCCGTTGGGGTCGGGAAAACCATTTTAATGAAATCATCCTTTCCACGGGTTTCACCCATGGCTATTCAGAGGATGGACCCTTTCAGGGTCGGTAAATTTTCTTGATCATCAATTGTGGAATTCATGACCACGGAGTGGTCGAACCTTTCAATAACTTGTCCGCCGTGGCGGAGCCCCCGGTATAACCGGGGGAAATGAAGGTCAAGATGGTGGACAACAACCCCGAATGGGGTTGAACTTCTGGGGTTTCGAGGTTAAAACTACAAAAGATATTTCTCATCAAATTCAATTTCGTATTCTTTCAAAAGCGCCAAGTACTCATCCTTAAACGAGAAATTCCGATGATGCTCTTCTTGATTTTTGATGTATTTGATCAACCGGTCTTTTTCTTTAATCGATTCTGAAAAGGCACCATAACCATCCTGCCAACCTTTAAATTTTGGAAAAATTGTTTCCTTTTTTATAAAATCATTTGCTGCCAATTTAATGTCTTTAATCAAAGAAGAAACAGATATTGTAGGATGGACATGAGTCAAAATGTGTAGATGATCTTCCACCCCATTAATTCGGTATAGATGGCAGTTTTTATTGGTCAGAAGCTGGTGGATGTAGGCAAAAAGACGTTTTTTTTGATCGGGAACGATCGTGGGTTCACGGTGTTTGGTGGAGAAAACAAGGTGATATAAAAGTTGGGTATGTGTGGCCATGACGTATTGATTTTGATTAAAAAATGGTGATTTGAAAATCGTGAATTAATTCAATAACGGCAAGTATGAAATAGAGTTCGACCCTTTCAGGGTCGGGAAAACCATTATTTATCCATCATCAATTCCACGGGTTTCACCCGCGGCTATTCAAAAGTTTGACCCCTTATCAGGGGTCGGAAAACTAATTTTCGATGATTTAGAATCATGACCACATAGTGGTCGAACCTTTCAATAGCCCCCGGTGGAACCGGGGGTGGCAATGGATGGTCGTTATTGGTTTTAGCAACCCTGTAGGGGTTGAACTTGTGGGAAATGGGAATTACAAATTCCGAAGGATATGAAAGCGTAGATGCAATCTACGCTTAGCCCAAACTATATTTTCTACAACTAGAAGGGGGGCGCACAGGTATTGAAATGTTTGACCCTCCCGATATCCCTGCGTTCATCGGGACAGGCTTTATCAGGGGTCGTGATTGAAAACACATCATAGGAAAATAAACGATCCTGTAAGGATCGAACCTTTCAATAGCCCCCGGTGCAACCGGGGGTGGCAATGGATGGTCGTTATTGGTTTTGGCAACCCTGGAGGGGTTGAACTTATGGGAGATGATTTGAAAATCGTGAATTAATTCAAAATTGGCAAGGATGAAATGAGTTCGACCCTTACAGGGTCGGGAAAACCATTGCCATTGAACCGTGATTTCCACGGGTTTCACCCGCGGCTAATCGGGATGGGTAGGCGGTCGAGCCGCCGTCCCCCCCACACCACCTGGCATACGCTTTAACGTACCGCGGCGGTTTCTTCTAAAGTTTCAACCTTTCTGTACAACGACCAGTGATCTTAAGCCCAATCCTGCAAACCAAGCAAGGCCCATTCCATTGCGGACATAGTTAAGATTTGCCATAGACCACCAACCATGGAATTTCACTGCATTCCATGACCGTTTCGTCTCCACTCCCAAAGACCTCAGAAAACAGTATGTCGGATATCTGCGCCCGTGGGATTTCAGGGCATAGCACCTGATTCGGTTGCGTATCCACCCATCCATCTCCTTAAGTCCGCTCAGCCATGTGTTGCATTTGCGAAAATAGGTTGCCCAGCCCTGAATGATCAGATTGGTTTCCGATATCAGCCTTCCCAATGGAATGGCCCGATTTCGTTTGGTCACCTCTCTGATCTTTTTCTTGAATCTCTCGATGCTTTTGTCGGCTATACGGATTTTGCCATCACCCATAACCGTATGGCCTAGGAACTTGACCTCATCGCATCGCCTGACACCACTCTTTTCAAGATTTACCTTCAGTTTGAGCTTACCCTCGATAAATGCAACCATCGATTCGAAAACCCGGTGAGCCGATCGCTCGCTGCTGACCAAGATATTGCAGTCGTCTGCATATCGGACAAAGCTCAGACCTCTTGCTTCAAGCTCTTTATCCAGTTCATCTAATACTATGTTTGACAAAAGGGGTGATAAGGGGCCTCCCTGTGGAGTACCCGACATTCGTTGGGTTTCCAAGCCGCCCTTCATCAGGCCGGCCCGCAGGAACTTGTGTATCAGCTTCAGCAGTCTCTTGTCAGATATACTGTTCCTAAGCCTATTCATGAGCCTGTCATGGTTGATCTGGTCAAAGAAACTTTTTAGATCAATGTCCACCACCCATATCTTACCCTCTTTAACATAGTCACTGGCCCGCTCTATCGCCTGATGTGCTGAACGGCCCGGACGGAATCCAAAGCTGTTTTCGCTGAAGTAGGGATCGAATATTCGCTGTAGCTCATTCTGAATGCTCTGCTGCACTATTCTGTCCTCTACCGTGGGGATTCCCAACAGCCGTGTTCCCCCCGTTGGCTTCTCAATCTCAACTCCCCTGACCGCACTCGGTTCATAGGTACCTGAGTCTAGCCGCTGCTGGAGGGAATTGATCCTCAATGCAAGGTTCTGCGCATAATCGTTCGGCGTAACTCCGTCGATACCCGCTGAGCCTCCATTCTCCCTGACTCTTTTGAAAGCATGAAGTAGATGGAGGGTGTCGCTCACGCTGTCCATTGTACTCTTGGTCAAGGTACGCTGCTCTTCCAGTCGAGAAAATAACTCCATCCTCTGATCCCTTCGGGAAGTTCCGCCTCCCTTTGGAAGACCAGAGTCAAGCCTGCCGGTGAACAGTTCGGTCTGTACGGCATTTGCGCTTGTTTTCGATGGTTCGTTCTTTTTACTCACTTTAAGTTCGCTTCCTTGTTTAGAAAATTCGGGCCTTCCTGTTTATATCAGTACTACGCCTTCTGCTGACTTCTGTCGGCTTGGATTCCTTCAGCACTCGCTCGTACCTCCGGCAATTGCCCCTGCCACAGATCTCCCGGGGTAAGACACTATACTTTCTTCCGATGCAGCCCGATTTACTCACAGACCTTCCGTCTGACTGTTGGGATTAGATGCTTCAAAGCGCACTTCCCCAAGTCTGCAAGCCTACTATCCGGTTTCTGTTCGTCCACATCTGGATTTTGCCGCTGCCTTCCTTCAGATTTCCGGTCGCCCGGAACACCCTTGGCTTTGGCTATGGGGTTCCCGTCAGATGGCCCCCTCGGGACTTGCTCTCTCCGTTGAGATAGCGCACCCTATAGTATAGTGCCATGCCCGGCACACTTCAAAAGTTTGACCCCTTATCAGGGGTCGTGATTGGAAACACATCATAGGAAAATAAACGATCCTGTAAGGATCGAACCTTTCAATAGCCCCCGGTGGAACCGGGGGTGGCAATGGATGGTCGTTATTGGTTTTAGCAACCCTGTAGGGGTTGAACTTGTGGGAAATGGGAATTACAAATTCCGAAGGATATGAAAGTGTAGATGCAATCTACGCTTATCCCAAACTATATTTTCTACAACTAGAAGGGGGAGGTGAGTCATGCCTAAAATCCAAAAAAAATTCCACCTAGAAATAACCGTGGAGCAGTTTCTACGAAGCTGCTCCTACCTTGAACTCCAAGAGCTGGATCTGCTTTTGAAAGGCTATTTGAGAAAAGCGAGGCATTCGAAAATGATTAGGGCTTATAAAAAATGTTTTCTTAAAAATTAATCACCATTAATTTGATCAAATCTTAATTGTGAAGCAGGTAAAAAATTTGTGGTTATATATAGAAATTAATTTACTAGCGAAATTTTAATTAGTTTTAAATACTTAATCAAAGTATTCTTCACAAATTTCATCCAGTATTTCTTTAAACATTTGATTAATATCAGATTCTGTTATTTGAAAATTTTGTTTATTTTTCAGATATGAATTTTTATATATTTCCAAGGTTGACAAAAACTCGGTATACAGCTCTTGAA
This sequence comes from Algoriphagus sp. UBA3586, assembly GCF_002376385.1. Lineage (NCBI taxonomy): Bacteria > Pseudomonadati > Bacteroidota > Cytophagia > Cytophagales > Cyclobacteriaceae > Algoriphagus > Algoriphagus sp. UBA3586. The sequence continues at coordinate 214,175 of NZ_DFMT01000026.1, forward strand.
CACTAATTAAATCATACTTACTATCAATCTCAGTAATTTTTAAATTTAAAAACTCTTTCAACCTTATAAGAGTAGTTTCTTTTAATAGCGCTGCATGACTACTCATTGAGAAATCGCTAAATTCCTTGAATTTAAAATCGTCTATTCCTGTTCGGGATACTGGTTCAAATTGCAAAATCTCTTTACGTATTTTATCTATTCTTTTCAAAAAATTATTTTTTAAATTAATTTTACAATTATCAAGTTCAATCTTTAATTTTTTTATTTCTTCGTTTTTCTGATTAATCTTTCGAAAAAATTTCCATGAATTAGTTTTCTTTATTTGATCAAGTAAATTGATCAAATTTGAATCATAAAAATCATTCGTATCAATTTTTTTTAAATCAACTTCCAGTTCAGAAATCTCCATCTCTAAGTTTTCTTTTCGTGAATAAACCCCATATCCAAATTTTTTAGCAAGTTCAAATATTTTTAATGATTCAGAAACAAATTTATTCTCGATCACTTCCTCAACTTTAAAAGTTTTTAAAATAAAAATTAATTCAATAATAATCTTAAATATAGTTCTTAAATTGTAATTCAGTTCAGACTTAATACAAGTTGGGCTTTGAACCTTATTACTAAATTCTAATAGTGACTCATTAATAATTTTAGTGATAATTTCAAGAAATTTTGACACATACAAAGTGTTGATATTTTTGACATCAATAGAAGTCACTTCATTTGAATTATTTATACTCATTAATTTGTTCCACGATTCAAATATTGATTTTTGAATTATTTCACTATTCAACTGCGGCGTTGCTATTGATGAAGTACCAGATAAGCTTAAAGCAGATGCAAATAGTTCCATCCGCTTAATTGGATCTTCAATATATTCTAAACTTGACAATAATTTTATTATCTCCTTATAAGTACTTGAAACTTCCATTGTATTATAAATTTAATTCTTTGTAGAGTCCATAATAGGAATCTTCTTCCTCTCTTTGTTTATCCACCACATCAATAAAATTTTCATGTTTTAAATAATGAAGCATTCCTTTTTTCCATGAATTCCATACTTTGATATCAATTCGACCTTTTTTAAACCAATAACATTCTTCTGAACATAAGTTAAGATAATCAATAATAACATCGTATTCAGTTCTATTGCTGCCCGAAAATGAAGTAAATTTACCAGATAATATATTATTCAATTCTTCATTTATTTCATCAAATCTTTTATTAAATTCATTGAATAACTCCTTAGAAAATTTATCAGCAGAAATTTTGTAAGTTAACACATTGTAGAGTACTCCAAAAAAGAAAATTAAAACTCCAATTATGGCTTCAAATTCTTTTCCTTCTGGTAAAATACAAGGAAATAAAATTGTAGAAATTAAAATAATAAACCCAGCTAATGCTAAAATTGAAATTATATTATCCCATAGTAGTTGTTTAACTTTTTTCACCACTACCCCCTTCCATAAAATTAATTTCATCAATCTCCCTCATCACCCGATCAGTCTCGACGAGGGCCTTGATAATCCGCTGATAGTGCATAATATCTTCAAAATCTAAGATTCTTCCTTTTCGGTCCTTTAGCCATTTTTGGGCGGGTTGGTAGCCGCCGATGTAGAAGTTCCAGGCAATCTCGGGGACGGAGTCGAAGTATTGGTCGGGGTTGATATAGACACGGCCAACTTTTCCAAAGTTCGAAACTTTGGAAAAGTTCTCTTCAAATCGAATCTTCTCTACGGTATTCTCTCCACCGATAGGATACTGGGTGATAAACTGATTCAAAACTGGGCTTTCCATCAGGTGCAAGGCTCTTAACTCTCCTCCCAACTTTACCAATTCCCAGAATTTTGCAGCATCCGTAGGATAAGGAACTCTCGGGAAGTCAATCTTCAAAAACTCCTTGTACGTCTCCCGATAGGTAGGGCTATGCAACACGGCATAGATGTAATCCAACAAATCAATCGGCGCAAAGGCCTGCCGATATTCTGGCATAACTTTCCCACTTTCCGCAAAGCAGACTTCTCCTTCTTCACCTTTCTCAGGAGTAAAAGTCAGACCCAAGCCCTTCGCAATCTGATCCACGATTTCTAGATTCAGATTGGGCGTGCGGGTCTCAGCCGAACCCAAACTTAATTGATCGGAAGATTCGGGATAGAGGTAGAGGGGAATAGCAATACTTCCTGTGGTTCTCTCGGATGTTTTGACTTCAGATAAAAATCTAGTAATAAAAAATTGAGAAATTATTTCAGACTTATTACTTCGGGCTGTTAACAACAATAAATTATCATTAACATTCAGAATATGCTTCATAACTTCATAGGCAGGCCTACTAGTCAACCCAACATTATAATAAATATATTTGTTATCAAATGGCCTATAAGTGATTTTTCTAACACAATCTTCTGAAAACTTAGACTTATCAATATATTCTAATAATCTATAACCCCCTGAATTGAAAACATTAAACTTTTTCTGAAAACCCAAATCATAATTTCCTTCAAAGGCTTTCCTTACTCTTTGAATGAGGTTTTGTTTATTGACGTCGATAAACAAGTCATCCCTTGATGTCATTAATCCAGTGTTAACAACTTTAAAAATTTCATTTACTCCAATAAATCCGTCATATACTTCTTTATTTTCAGAAAAGTTTTTAAAAGTAAAATTTGGAGAAGTAGGTATTATTTTATTAAATAAAATCGACTTCAAAGAATTATTTATCAAAAATTCAAATTTATAATTTCTTTCTCCATATATATCATATTTATAGATATCTGCATTTTTTAAATTAAGGCTTGTTTTTATAAATATGTTTATACTGACTCCTTGTTGAATATTGAACACATTTTCATCCTTTGAACCATCTGGTGCAGTCTCTTTTTTATTGCTATTCCCATGCAAATCAATCGTATAGATTTTATCGAACGTCTTTAATAGATTCCACCGCATTCCACGGAAGGTAGGATTATCCAAAAATCCATGGGGATTGATAAAGGCAAGGACTCCACTTCCATTTTTCTCTATAAAGTGTTGTCCGTAGCGGATAAATTTCACATAATCATCATTGAGCCAATGTTTTTTCTCATTGATGTGTTGATTTTCAACATACTTGTAATCTTCGATTAACCTTGAAATCCATTCACCATTATTTGAGGACACTCCAGAATAAGGCGGATTTCCAGCCACAATCATCACCGGCGCATCCCGCTTGATCTGATTGGCTTCGGAGGCCTCAGCAGAGAGCCAGTTGGCAAAGAGTGTTCCGGTGTCCTTGTGGTATTCCTCTAGGGAATTGGTCAGGTAGATGCGGAATCTTTGACCTCCCCTAGCCCCTCCTGAAGGAGGGGAATAGCCCGTCTCCTTGAGTAAGAGATCCAGCTTCAGGTGCGCCATGGCATAGGAAGCCATTAAGAGTTCGAAGCCATTGATCCGGGGAAGTAGATGGTTCTCTACATAAGAGTTCCAGCCTCCTTGCTGCCCTTTCATCTTATCATAGATCTGCTGAATCGCCTCCGCCACAAAGGTGCCTGTACCCGTTGCTGGATCGAGGAACTGCACCCGATGCACTTCCTGCTCGACTTCGACCATTCCTCCTTTGTGTCTCTTGTCATGAGTAGGGATGGGTACTTTGATTTTGGTCTTGGAGGTATCGGCCAAACCCATGGGCAAGCCAAACTCGGTGATCAGAATCTCATCCACGGCGCGGATAATAAAGTTCACCACGGGATGCGGGGTGTACCAGACTCCTCGCTGCTTGCGAAGCTTGGGATCATATTGGGTCAGGAAGTCCTCGTAAAAGTGGATGATGGGATCCTCCATCTTGGTAGCTTTGCCGAAGTTTTTCAAGATGGACTTGACATCTGCCGCCCTGAAAATATCCGCCAGGGCATCCACTATCCAGGTGATCCGGTCATCGAGGTCATAACCGGCGATGTATTGGAAGAGCTTTCTCAGGAAAGGGTTAGACTTGGGGATGAGCTCGGCCGCTTCCTGTCGGCTAAAGGTATCCAGGCTATTGTCATAGAGTCGCGCGGCAAACATCCCATAGGCGATGGTCTGCGCATAGACATCCGAAAACTGCTTATTCGTAATATCATGAATCAGGATATCCTTGAAGGCCGCCATTTGCTCACGAAGCGTGGAATTATCCTGGTGCTCATCATCACTCTCCAATGCATTGAAAATCACATTAGCCAGAAGCCGGGCTTTACCGGCCATCATTTCGGCCAGTTTTTTGGGGCTCTTAATAGACTGGCCAATATGCGTGGTGAATTCCTTAATGAGGAGTTCGAAAGCCGGGAAATTATGTGGAAGGGGAAGTATCTTTCCTTGATCGATGACACCGATCCGAACGGAGGTAGCCAGCTCTCCTCCCCGGTAATAATAGAAATCAAGGTAATCAGTGAAGATCAGGTTATCCAAGGATCCCTTATAGCGGTCAAACTGTTCCTTGTTTCCGGTCTTTTTGGATCCGGTCAGATCATTATCCCCAATATCCTTGGCCTCGATGTAGCCGACGGGAATTCCTTTCTTGTTTGTCAAGATGTAATCAGGAGCTCCACAGGCTTGACGCTTGGGTTCGTTAGTCGCTTTGATATCTGGAACAAGGGATTCCAATAGATTTTGTAAATCACCTCGAAATGTATGTTCAGTGGCTAAGCCTAGTTTGAATCGGGAATTGAGGGACTGAAGATATTCGGATATGGTCATGAAAAAAGAAATCAAAAACTTCCCCTAAAGATATGGGAATTGGAGAAAAGAAAAAGGAAATCCCTGGGATTGCCGATAATTGTCTGAGATTTTTTTTGTTAGGTTGCGGACTTGAAGAAAAAAAGTGCGCCAGATCCTATCCTTACGAAAATTTAATCTGATGGAAAAGCGTCTGGGCTATAGCTTTTATTTATCAGTTGAATGCTTATTCAAATGGGCCGAAGCGCCATTCCTTTTTAAAAAATTTTATCTGATTATCCGCAATGTTGCCAATTAACATTTTTTCTTTGCTTGACCGATTGGATACTTCGACTTCGCTCAGTACAGGCGACCGATGACCGATGACCCAGCCACGGCCAGGCGAAGCTTCCGGATTCTGATCCTTTGGGCTAATATTAGGCCATATAAGTCATTTTATTGGTAAGAAAGAGGATGTTCAAAAAATTTTAATAATGCATTCTTGGCTAAGCAATACTTAAAGAAGACGAATCATTAAGAATTGCCATAGACCTATTTATTCACTGCTTTCCCAGCCAAACCACTTTCTGTTCCGACTGATGAGACTGATTAAAAATATCCCTATAAAGATCTGGCCTACGTGCCTGTAGGTAGCGATGTCCACCGGCTTGTGTGAGTTTCTCGGCAACGATAGTAGCTATCTCAAAACTATCTTCAAAGCTTCTACACTCCGCCAAAATATCCCCAAAAGGATCCAAAATCATGGAGCAACCATTTTTCAACTGATCATCGTCCATCCCAATAGGATTGGAAAAAATCACATAAACCGCATTATCATAAGCCCTGGCTGGAAGCCATTTCATCAACCAAGCCTTCCCCTTCAGCCCATCAAATTCCATTCGCAATGAGGTTGGGTCGGCCTCACGATTTTCCCAAAGTTTAGGATTAACAAAACCTGCTCCCGGCCGAGTCGAAGGGGTGCACATGGTTACATGGGGCATAAAAATGATATCAGCTCCTAAAAGTTTGGTGGCACGGACATTCTCTATAATATTATTGTCATAGCAAATCAAAATACCACATTTCCAACCCGACAAATCAAAGGTTACATAGCTATTTCCCGGACTTAAATCGGGATGAATAAACGGATGGAGCTTACGATATTTGGCGAGCAACCTCTCTTGATTGACACAGACATAGGTATTATAAACTTGCCCATTTTTATCTTTTTCAAACAAGCCTGCAAGGATTACAATTCCATTCTTTTTTGAAATCTCTATCAAGCACTGAATCGATTCTCCATCTGGAACAAATTCAGCTTCTTCCAGGAGTTGAGTTTTACTGAGCTTTCTCGCATAGGAATAACCACTAATGCAACATTCATGAAATGTGATCACCTGAGCTCCATTTTGCGCAGCCTGAGCAGAAAGTTGATCGATTACACTTAGGTTATAGGCTTTGTCTCCGCTTCGATTTTCGAATTGGGCCGTGGCTATTTTGATAGGTTGCATGGGTTGATTTTTTTTCTGAACCATCAAGCTAAAAAATAGAAATGAAGGTAAAAAAGGGAAAATGATGATTGGTCTTAATTGAGCCACTAATCCATAAAGAAAGGAAGGTGATTTACAAATTTTAAATACTTTGAATTTTAATAAAAAGCTTTTCGAATATTCGTATCTTTTTTATCCCCCACCCTTTTCAGTTCAATTTGAATGGAACCGCTAATCCATCAATGGTTAGATTTCTTTTGTTTTTTGGATTAATTTTAACCAAACCCAAATCCAATCTTAAATATGAAAAAAATCCTTTCTCTTTTCCTGATTTTAGGCTCAAGTTGTTGGGCTTGGGGCCAGGGAACTCAGCTTTTACGGGAACCTACTCTTTCCCAATCAGAAATCGTCTTTGTCTATGCCAATGATCTCTGGAAAGTAGGCAGGCAAGGAGGACAAGCTATGCGCCTCACTTCCAATGAGGGAGAAGAACGACTCCCCCACTTTTCCCCTGATGGTAAATACATTGCTTTTACGGGTGAATATGATGGAAACACAGATGTGTATTTGATTCCTTCCTCAGGTGGAGAACCCCAAAGGTTAACCTGGCATCCAGGAGATGATTTGGTAACGGGCTGGACACCCGATGGCAGCAAGGTCATATTTACTTCATCCCGCGAAGGTCACCCTACCCAGGAGTCTAGATTTTATGAGGTTTCTGTTCAAGCTGGAATGCCTCAGTCCCTGGAAATTCCAAGAGCAGTCAATGGTGAAATTTCACCGGACGGGAAGCATATTGCTTATCAGCAAATTGCCTTTTGGGACCCGGAATGGAGAAATCACAGAGGAGGACAAGCCAAACCAATTTGGATTGTAGACAGAAATTCTTTGGAATTGACCATGACTCCTCAGTTGGATGGAGAGAGACATACAGACCCTGTCTGGCTTGGAAATAAGGTGTATTATATTTCAGAGAGGGATTACTTAGCAAATTTATGGTCTTTTGACCCAGCGACTGGGACGGAGCAACAAGAAACTTTCTTGAAAGACTTTGATATCAAAACCATAGATGCGGGACCGGATGCCATTGTTATTGAACAGGGAGGATATATTCATCTCTTCAATCCTCAGGATAAAAGTTTAAAACAAATTCCAATAGAGGTGAATGGGGACTTCCATTGGGCTAGAGAACGGTGGGTAGATGTCTCCGCCAATAGCCTTCAAAACCCATATCTTTCTCCCACCGGACAGCGGGCAGCATTTGAATTTAGAGGGGAAATCATCACCATCCCCAAAGAAAATGGTTCAGGAAGAAATATTACCAACTCTTCCTCCTCTGCAGAACGATCCCCTGCTTGGTCCCCTAACGGACTTCAGATTGCCTATTTTTCGGATGCCTCCGGAGAGTACGAATTGGTGATTGCAGATCAAACAGGCAGTAAAATTTCCAAAAAAATCGTAATCCCGGATCCCAGTTTCTTCTTCAAACCCGAATGGGCTCCTGATGGACGGCATTTGGCTTTTACGGATACGGACTATCAAATTTGGATAGTAAACATAGATTCCGGTAGTGCAAGGGTCGTGGAAACTGATCGTTTTGCACATCCCAACCGATCCATGAATCCAGTTTGGTCTCCTGACGGAAAATGGATTGCATACTCCAAACTGATGGAAAATCAATTTAAATCCATCTTTGTTTTTAACGTAGACACGAATGAAAAAATCCAAATCAGCGATCAATTGGCTGATGCCATTACACCCGTATGGGATGAAAGCGGAAAATACCTTTATTTCCTAGCCTCCACAGATTATGGACTGAATTCTGGTTGGCTGGACATGAGTAGCTATGACAGACCTCTGACTAGAAGTCTTTACTTGGCCATTTTAGATGCAAGTGATAAATCCCCTCTCTTGCCTGAAAGCGATGAAGAGAAAGCCAAGGAGGAGGAAAAGAAAGAGGATAAAGCTGCTGTGACAGTCAAAATTGATCCGGCCAATCTGGATCGTAGGATTGTTGCCGTGGATATTGCTGCTAGAAATTATACAGGATTGGCTCCCGCACCCTCAGGATCGGTTTTTTACATGGAAAGTATCCCCAATGAAGGGACTGTCCTGAAAAAATATGATTTGAAAAAGAGAAAAGCTGAGGAGTTCTTAAGTCGGGTGAATGAAGTGGTCGTTTCAAAAGATCGAAAGTCTCTGCTCTACAGATCTGGCTCGACTTGGGCAATTCTAGAAACCAATGCTACTGGTAAAAAACCAGGAGACGGAGCTTTGAAGGCCATTTCCTCTATGAAAGTAAAAGTCGACCCTATGGCCGAATGGCAACAAATCTATCGGGAGGGCTGGAGATATCAGCGGGATTTCCTCTACGTGGACAATGTACATGGAGCACCTTGGGATGAAATTTATGACTGGTACAAGCCGTGGGTTAATCATGTTAGGCATCGAACAGACATGAATTATATCATTGATATCATCGGCGGTGAAGTAGCAGTAGGGCACTCCTACACCAGAGGTGGAGACTTTCCTGAAATAGACAGAGTTCCTATAGGCTTATTGGGAGCTGACTACGAGCTAATCAATGGACATTACAAAATATCAAAGATATACAATGGCGAGAGCTGGAACCCTAGTCTCACAGCACCCTTAGCACATCCTGGCAATGAAGCAAAAGTCGGAGATTACATAGTGGCTGTCAATGGAAAAGAGATTAAGCCAAATACAAATCTTTATTCCTATTTCGAAGGAACTGCCGGAAAATATACCACTCTACATCTCAATAACAAACCCGGAATGGATGGAGCAAGAATGATCGCAACAGAACCTGTTGGCAATGAAGGCTCTCTTCGAATGATGGACTGGGTAGAAAGCAACAAAAGAAAGGTGGATGAATTATCCGGAGGAAAGCTGGCTTACGTGTATTTACCTAACACCGGTCAGCCAGGCTATACCTATTTTAATCGCTATTATTTTGCGCAGCAGGATAAAAAGGGCGCTGTTATCGATGAGCGGAACAATGGAGGAGGATCTGCCGCAGACTATATGGTGGATATCATGAGTCGGGAGCTCATGGGCTACTTTAACTCCCGAGTAAAAGGGAATACCCCATTTACTCAACCTATCTCTGGAATCTGGGGACCTAAAGTAATGCTCATAAACGGTCGCGCAGGGTCAGGAGGAGATCTCTTGCCTTACCTGTTTAATAAAATGGAAATTGGGCCACTGATTGGAACCAAGACCTGGGGAGGCCTGGTAGGAACTTGGGATACTCCTCCGTTTATTGATGGAGGTAGAATGGTGGCTCCTCGAGGGGGATTTTATGACGTAGATGGAGAATGGGCAGTGGAAGGCGTTGGAATTTCACCTGATATTCCTGTGGAGCAAACACCGAAAGAAGTTGCATCCGGAAAGGACCCACAATTAGAAAGAGCGGTGCAGGAAGCATTAAGCAGATTAGCTACAGAGGGTATAGAACTGAAGCCTGAGCCAGCTCCTCCGATCCGTTATTTTAGACCTAAAAAAGACAATTAAGTCATCAAAGCTCTTGGGAAACCAAGAGCTTTTTCATTTCAATTAGGAAAAAAGGGCCAAAATCGCCATTTTAAAGAATAAAAAAAACGACTATGATTGACCAACTATTAAAAATGGCCGATGGCCCTTTACAAGAATTACTGTCCAACTCAGGAGTTAATGCCGGACCGGGTGCAGCAAGTGCAATTGAATCTACCCTTTCGAATATTCTTCAGAGTAAGGCTAAAGCTGGAGATTTGAATGCGGTTAAGGAAATGTTTTCAGGAAATGATACAGATCCAGACAGTCCGGTTGTACAAAACCTTGCCGGGGATTTATCCAGCGGTTTGATGAATAAATTAGGAATAGACAGCAAGCAAGCTATGAGCATTGCAATGACCGCTTTACCTTTTATCATGAACTTCTTTAATAAAAGAGTCAATGACGCTCCAATGGCGAATAATGACATCATGAATTCTGTAGCTAAGGCTCTTCAGGGAGGCCCTGGAGCCGGAGGTGCTGATATTCTAGGTACATTACTTGGCAGAGGAGATAAAGGCGGAATGGATCTAGGGGGCCTGATGGGAATGGGTAAAGGGTTGTTTAAGTAGTTTTTAACTCCCCAGAATTCCGCGAGCATCGAAAGTGAAGTTGGAGAACCGAAAACGGGAGATAAAAGTGTCCGATGACCGATGACCGATGTTTGGTAGAATTTGACTTTTAAGCTGCTTTTATAACGTCTAAGTTGTTTTGTGGCATAAACTCAAATTAGACAATATTAATCACCAAAAAGTTTAGAAATGAAAATCAAATTAGTATTAACAGTTATCTGCCTTTCTTTATTTGCTTTCACAGCGCACTCACAAACGCTGAAAGCCCCCAAAATGGACATGGCAGCCCAGGTTTTAAAGGTGTTGAATAACACCAAAGGATTAGGCTTAAATCAAGATCAGGAAAGCAAACTGATGGATAATAACAAGAGCTTTGTGGATCAACTGATAAGTATCAATAAAGGGGATGCTTCAGATGAGGATAAAAAAGCTGGCTTTTTGAACCTGAAGGAAAAAAGAAACAGTTTCCTAACCCAATTGCTAACTCAGGCTTTATTCCAAAAATACACCAACCAAGTAACCAAGGGCATTAATCCCTTAAAATCGAAATTGGGACTAGCAGCTCTTGCTTTCTGATATGATTTAACACAAATTCAAGCTCCAATTAATCTTGGAGCTTTTTTTATGCCTATGAAAAGACTATCCTATATATTGCTTTTAATAACATGCATTGCTTGCGCCAAACCTAAGCAGGAAATTGAATTTTGGTTGACTGATCCCAATCAACCCATTTTGTTTGAAAAGCAGGATGTGTATTTCATTTCGGAGTCAGAGCAAAGCCTAGCAATAGATTCTGAAATCATTTATCAGGAGATGGATGGGTTTGGATTCACTTTATCTCAAGGTAGCGCTCAACACCTTTTGGGCATGAGTGACTCTGCTAGACTTGATTTGCTAAAAGAGCTTTTTGGGGACGATGAAAAATCTATCAGAATTTCCTATTTAAGACTATCTGTTGCAGCCTCTGATTTGAATGAATATCCTTTTTCCTACAATGACTTATCAGATTCTTTGGGTGTAGATCCTGAATTGGAGTTTTTTACCTTAGGTCCAGACACTTTGGATGTAATTCCAATCTTAAAAGAAATTATTTCCATCAACCCAAAAATACAATTGATGGCTTCTCCCTGGTCCCCTCCTTCCTGGATGAAAGATAACAGAGATACCAGAGGTGGATCATTACTGGAAGAATACGAAGCTAGCTATGCCCAATACTTGGTTAAATATATAAAGGCAATGAAAGCGCAAGGCATCACTATTCATGCCTTAACCATTCAAAATGAACCGCTACATCCTGGAAATAATCCATCCTTATTGATGTTGCCCGAACAGCAGGCTAGGTTTATTGGCCAACATTTGGGGCCTGCCTTTGAAGAGGCTGGAATCCAAACCAAAATCGTCATTTACGATCATAATGCCGATAGGCCAGACTATCCAATCACGGTTTTAGAGGATTCACTTGCGTATCCTTATATAGACGGTTCTGCCTTTCATCTATATGGAGGCAAAATCGAAGCTTTATCGGAAGTTCATCAGGCTTTTCCCGACAAAAACATCTACTTCACGGAGCAATGGATAGGTGCACCGGGAAATCTCCCAGGTGATCTGGCTTGGCACACAAAAAATCTGATTATAGGAGCGACAAGGAATTGGGCGAAAACTGTGTTGGAATGGAACCTTACATCCAACCCGACTTTAACTCCACATACCGACAGAGGAGGTTGCGACAGGTGCTTGGGCGCAGTGACTATTGATGGTGAGGAAGTGACTAGAAATCCTGCATATTATATAATAGCGCATGCAAGCAAATTTGTTGATCCAGGTTCTGTAAGAATTGACAGCCCAGAGATCTCAAACCTACCAAACGTGGCTTTTTTAAGGCCGGATAGAAAACGTGTATTGATTGCCCTCAATGAAAGTTCCGAACTTCAAGCTTTTCAAATCAAGGAAGGAAGCAAAGTATTTGATGTTTCCTTACCAGCAGGCTCGGTGGGCACTTGGATTTGGGATTAGGTTTAAATGGTTTTCTGATTATCCGCAATCATGCCAGTTCCTTTATTTTCCTTGATTAACTGGTTGAATACTTCGACTTCGCTCAGTACAGGCGACCGATGACCGAAAACCCAGCCACGGCGAAGCTTCCGGATCTTGATCCATTCAGCAGACAATAAGCCGTATTTTTGTCAATACTGGTAAGAAAGCGGATATCCATAAAAGTTAATATTAATTTTTCGCTTTATTAAAATCTCCAATTTAATACACGAGCAATCTAACAAAGGAACCAATCCTATCTAGTTAGATTTTTATAGACGCATTTATAGGGGCCATTTTTCCACATTAAGATTTCTGTATTTATCAAATAAGAGGTTGAAGTTCCTAGCTATTTATGATTAGCTGAAAAAAATGATATTCAGTATTTTAAAAATAATTCAAGAATTTTATTTGGACATAAAGAATTTATAGCATATAATAATATAAATAATAAGGATATGTAGAATATCATTTTAGTGTATATGAACTACATAAAATATTATTCTAAAACATATAACTCATTAAAGGTTATACGAAAAGCAAAAAATTGAATTACAAACAACAGAAAATATAGGATCATGAAAGCAAAATTGACATTAAGTATCCTGTTCTTGTTTCTAGGCCTTACTACCTTCAGTTATGCAACTGAAAAAAATGGTGAGGAAAACGAGAAAAATGCTGTATTGAGAGTGAACATTTCCGGCAAACTCAAACTTTGCAGTTTTGACGATAAGGGTTTTGCTTTCATAGACATTAAAGGTGGGAATCCACCATACAAGATCTCCTCAAGAAATAAAGTCTCAGATCATATTCTGAGTGACTTGAATGCTGGCACTTACACTGTTTTCATCGAGGACAAGGATGGAAACAAGATAGAAGAAAGATTTGTGGTGCAACCACCTATGCCAATTTTTGCAGAAATATTAGAAATCAAAAATGCCAATATTGAATCCAACGAATTGGGTACTGCCAAATTAGGCATTAAAAATTTCGATAATTCAACATTGAAAATTGAGTGGAGTCATGGATTAAAGGATAAAGAGCTTGCCGAAAATCTAAAAGCTGGTTCTTATTTCGTGAAAGTTTCTGATGAATCAAGTTGCGAAACAACCATATACTTTGAAGTAAAGGAATCATCAAATTCTGATTATTCTTTTTCAATCCCTACTAAAAAGACATATATAAGTGAAATAGTCTCTAAAGACAGTCCTGTAAAATGGATGGGGAAAAAATTTTCCAAAGAAGAATTAAAAGCAATTGCGGATGAAATTACTTCTAATATGAATGACAAATAATTTGACTTTTATTCTAAGGTTTTAATGAGTTGATATTTTTTTTAAATCTTAAAGGCATGGATTAGGGGTCCATGCCTTTTCTTATATCCAAACATTAAACTACCGGTAACTTCCAGCCATTATGATAATTGGCTTTGATCAATTGATTTGCTTCTATATCGGTAAATAGATTTTTGGTAGCATCCCAATAAACCTTTTTACCAGTTTTGTAAGCAATATTTCCCATCTGCGCATTGATAGCGGCTACCGAACCTGTTTGTATAGCGCATTTCAATTGGCTGGGGTCATTGGCCATGACGGATTCCACAAAGTTGACCGCATGTAGATCCAATGCACTTGGGCCTGAGGGTCTGGTATGAGGAACTTCCTCCACTTTAGGTACTCTTTGTCCGTCGACATTCTCTGTTTCAGGGATTACTTTCCAACCTCCTCTATTCACCACCAAAGTCGCATTATTTCCTATAAAGGCGATTCCTTCTGTAGTTCCATAATTTCCTCCATCAATTCCTGTAGCATGCTCCCATAGCATATTAAATCCATCATACTCATACACCGTCTGCAAAGTATCTGGAGTTTCAGAAGCATCATCAGGATAGGCAAATTTCCCACCTGAAGCCATCACGGATTTTGGAGCGCTGACTCCCATGGCGTAAAGGGCAATATCTATTTCATGTACACCCCAATCTGTCATCAATCCTCCTGCGTAATCCCAGAACCAACGAAAATTAAAATGAAATCGATTTGGGTTAAAAGGCCGCTTTGGAGCAGGACCTAACCACATATCATAATCAACTCCGGTAGGCGCAGGGCCATTGGGAAGTACGGGCACAGGTTTCATCCATCCTTGATAAGCCCAGCATTTTACCAATCGGATTTGGCCAAGTTTACCTGATTTGACATACTGAATAGCCTGGTCGTATTGAGAGCCGGAACGCTGCCATTGCCCTACTTGCACCACCTTCCCATATCTTTCCTGAGCTTTCACCATCAACTGACACTCCTCAATGGTATTCGCAATGGGCTTTTCTACATAAACATGCTTTCCGGCAGAAACAGCATCAACCATATTCAGGCAATGCCAATGATCTGGAGTACCAATAATCACCACATCTATATCTGGATCTTCCAGCATTTTCCGGTAATCCTTGTATTGCTTAGGCCTTGTACCACGTAGTTTGAAAACATCTTCCGTTCTCTGATCCAATACTGCTTGGTCTACATCTGCCAAAGCCACACAGTTGACATTTGGGATTTTGAGATGGGCATTCATATTGGACCACCCCATCCCTTTGCAACCAATCACTCCATAATTGAGCTGATCTGAGGGTTTAATTTTTCGGGTAAAAGTTCCAAAATCCGCCGCAGTTAAAATACTGGGCATACTTAAACCAGCTCCCAGGAGCATGGTGTTTTGCAAAAATTTTCTTCTTGATGACATGATGTTTTAGGTTATTAAGGCTTAGAGTTAATAGTTATTGGGTGATTGCCTGGGAAATTTGAAGAGTATAAGATTTCATAATTAGCTGTCTCCAGATTTTTATTAAATATCTGATTATCTGCAATCATGCCAGTTGCCTTATTTTCTTTGCTTGACCGATTGGAAGACCGATGACCGAAGACCGAAGCTTCCGGATTCTGATCCTTTTAGCAGACAATTAGCCGTATTTTGTTGTTACTGGTAAGAAAGCGGATATCCATATTAAATAAACATGAACCATTAATCGGAGACTCCATTTTTGAAATTTCAAATTTTAGATTTCTCACTTCTACCTTCACAAAGGTCTTACCCAGATATTTCTAAATCTCACTGGATTCCCATGATCCTGCAACTTTATTGGTAATTTCTCCGCATGTGCCTTATAATTGGGTATTCCTATGTACTCAGTTGGACCTCTTAAAATCACATTGTTTTGCACGACCACACCATTGATCAAAACCGTCACGGTCGCAGGTGAAGTCAACATTCCATTTTGATCAAATCTTGGCGCTTTGAATATGATATCATAGTAATTCCATTCACCGGGAGCTCTTAATGGATTCACCAAGGGAGGATACTGCTTGTAAATACTTCCAGCTTGTCCATTAGTATAGGTTTTACTTTCATAGCTATCCAAAATCTGTACTTCATACATACCCATCAGGAAGAATCCAGAATTACCTCTACCCTGCCCTTCTCCTACAATCTCTGTAGGAGCTGACCATTCTACATGGTATTGAGCATCTCCAAATGGAAGCTTGGACTGGATATCACCTTTTCCTTTCACCACAACCAATTCGCCATTCTCTATTTTCCAATCAGCTGGACTTGAACCGTCTTTCGCTGAGACAAAATTATTGAGGCTTGTTCCGTCGAATAGAACTATGGCATCAGATGGCGGAAGATTATTCTGGCTTCCGGGAATAATTTTAGGTGGAACAGGGGTATAAAACTCAGTAGCCTGTGGCGGTAATTGGGGAGGAGTTGGATTTTGAGCAAAAGTGGTGACACTAAATCCACACAAAAACATGCAGACAAAAAGAAGTTTCAAAGAAGTCTTCATACAATAGATTATTTAGGGTAAAATTTTTATTCCATTAAATTAAGCCCAAATGAACGCAATCAAAAAACCATTGATGGATTTTTCATTGTCAGGCCAAATTCCTTTCCTAATTTTCAGAAAATTACCAAATATGAAAAGACTACTAACCGCACTAATTTTAAGTTTATTCACCTTTTTGCAAGCCAATGCACAAGTAGATTACTTCTTTCCAGGCGAAAGTTTTGATCCTGCTATCCCTTCTCCGGAAGAATTTCTAGGCTACCCTATCGGTGATTGGCACACCCGATACGATTTGATTGTCAAATACTATGAAAAGTTGGATGCAGTAAGTGATTTGGCTCAACTCCAAACCATAGGCTATACCCACGAACATAGACCGAAAATCATTTTAACCATCGCTTCGGCTAGCAATATGGCCAATTTGGAAGCGATTCGTCAAAAGCAACTGCAATTGGCTGATCCATCCAAACCGAAACCTGACGTGAGTTCGATGCCATCCATCATTCACCAAGGATATGGCGTACACGGTAATGAGCCTTCGTCTGCAGAGGCCGCGATGCTTACTGCTTATTGGCTTTTAGCTTCTCAATCAGACTTGGCAAAAAATCTGAGAGCAAATGCGGTGGTTCATTTCGATCCAACTGTGAACCCAGATGGTAGAGACAGGCATAGCTTATGGGCTAATTCCAATAAAGGCTTCCCTCCTGTTGCAGATCCTTTGGATAGAGAGCATAATGAAGCTTGGCCGGGAGGAAGAACCAATCATTACTGGTTTGACCTAAATAGAGACTGGTTGCCTTTAGCTCATCCTGAATCCCAAGTGAAAATCGCTTGGTACCATCAGTGGTATCCTAATGTCACCACAGATTTTCATGAAATGGGCACCAATAGCACCTACTTTTTTGAGCCTACCAAACCTTATGGCTCAGAAAATCCGGTAGTTCCAAGAAAAAACTACGATGATATCAATCCGAGATTTGCCAAATACTTTGCCAAATACATGGATGAAATCGGAAGTCTTTATTGGACTAAAGAGGTTTTTGACAATAGTTACCCAGGTTATGGATCCACCTACCCTGATATTCACGGAGGATTAGGTTTGGTCTTTGAAACTGCCAGTAGCAGGGGACATTTGCAAGCTAGCCAGCGAGGTGATATCAGTTTTGCTTTTACGATTAGAAATCATGTGGTGAACTCGCTAGCTACCATGGAAGCAGCTTTGGACAACAGGGAATACATGCATAATTACTTGCGTGAATTTTTCGAGTCAGCAGTATCTGAAGGATCCAAAGATCCGGCAAAAAACTATGTATTCGGAGACCCTTATGATGTAAGCAGAAATCAGTTGTTCATTCAATTCCTCAGAGATCACCAAATCAAGGTCTATGAAAACAGCAGTGATTTAACGGTTGGAGGACAAAGCTTCAAAAAAGGCAAATCCTGGGTGGTTCCTACCGCTCAACCTCAGTATAGAATGGTGAGAACCATGTTTGAATATGTGAAGGAATTTGCGGATTCAGTCTTTTATGATGCTTCTGCTTGGACTATGGCAGCTTCATATGGTGTTCCTTTTGCCTCCGCCCCTGGTGCAAAGGCTGGAACAGAAGTGCTGAACTCTTCTATGCCTTCTTATGAGTTTCCTGAAGGAAATGCTTATGCTTACCTCATTGATTGGTCTGATTACTTCGCTCCTAAAATGTTGCATGATTTACAGCAGGCCGGAATCCATGTCGAGGTTATTAATCGGGATTTTAGCTCTCAAACTCAGGATGGAAAAGTAGATTTTGCCAGAGGCACTTTGATGATCCCAATGGGCTTTCAGAAACTGAAAAAAGAGGATGTTCAAAAGCACCTGAAAGAACTCGCTGCAAAAAATTCCCAAAAAGTCTATAAAGTAACCACCGGGCTGAATGTGTCAGGTATTGATTTAGGTTCCAATCTGGTAGGTGCAGTTCAAGAGCCAAAAGTGATCATGATTGTTGGCCCTGGCATTTCATCCTACGAGGCAGGAGAGATTTGGCATTTGATGGACACTAAAGTAGGGATGCCTATTACCAAGATAAATTCGGATATGTTTAATCGAGTTAATCTTTTCGACTACAATACGCTGATCATGCCATCTGGATCCTATAGCTCCTTGTCTGAATCCTCAGTAAGTCATATCAAAGACTGGGTAAATAGAGGTGGAACTATCATTTCCATGAAAAGCGCGAGTCTTTGGTTAAACCAAAAAGAAATTACCAAAGAGTCTCTGGTAGATTTAGAGAAAAAAGCCGAACCTAAGGAGCTTCCTTTCGAGACAAGGAGAGATTTTGAAGGCGCTAAGGCAGTAGGAGGAAGTATTTATATGGCAAGACTGGACCTTACGCATCCTATTGCCTACGGATATAGAAATGAAACCATTCCGGTTTATAGAAACACCAACCTCTTTATCCAACCTAGTAAGGATAAATATCTGACTCCAATCAAGTATACAGCAAATCCTTATTTGGGAGGATATATTTCCAAGGATAATTTAGAAAAGCTTAAGCAAAGCGCGAGTGTGCTCATCTCGCCTACTGGCGGAGGTAGAGTAATTCATTTCTTTGACAGCCCAAATTTCAGAGGAGCTTGGTATGGCACCAATAAATTATTTCTGAATGCCATTTTCTTCGGAAACCAAATGGATTAAACAAAAGCTGGAAGACCGATAACCGAAGTTGCTTTTTCGCAAACTTTGAACTCCATATAAGCCGTTAAATTCCCTTATAGGTGGAAAATAACCCCTTCTTAAAAGTCGCAGAATATATCATCTGCGACTTTTTTTAATTTATTATTTCCCTCAAGTCGCCACTTCCCGAAATGATTAATTTCCAAGACTCAACATCAAACTCCAAAATAGCCAAGTTGCCGGGTGATAGATTAATATATTCTGAGTCTGACAAGGAGGATAGCAAAAGGCTTATCACTGGATTATGGCCTACAATCAAACAGCTCGATACCTCATCGGGAGTGGAATCTATCATTTGGATCATGGTAGAGAGATCACCGCTATAAATATTGAGTTGAAGCTCTGAATTTTTGATTAATACGTATTTCCCTAACCATTCGGCGGTCTCTCTTGTACGTTGTGCCGGACTACAATACATCAAATCGATCTCATCGATGCTTTCTTGGAGTATGGCTCCAACTTTTTTTATGGTAGTTATTCCTCTGGGTGTAAGTGGCCTTTGGAAATCACTTCCTTCTACAAAACCTGCCTCTCCATGTCGGAGAAGAAATAACTTCTTCATAGTTGATTTTTGCTTACTCTATAATTTAGCGAATAATTGACAACCTATTCATACAAAGTAACGCTTTATAAAGGAGTAATATTTGCACGTGAAAACAATGCCGTCTATTTTTAGCTTTTCAAAACAAGCCTTCGGGTAAATGAAAACTGCTTTTTATGTCTAAAAACCTTGTAATCGTCGAATCACCTGCCAAAGCAAAAACCATTGAAGGTTACTTGGGCAAGGATTTCAAAGTGGCCTCTAGCTATGGCCACGTTAGAGATTTACCGAAAGGTGATAAAGCGATTGATATCAAAAACCGATTTAAACCGACCTATGAGGTCACTCCTGATAAAAAAGAGGTAATCAAAAACCTCAAAAACCTGGTAAAGGATTCTGAGACTGTTTACCTAGCAAGTGATGATGACCGGGAAGGAGAAGCTATTTCTTGGCATTTGAAGGAAGTCCTGAATCTAAAGGATGAAAACACCAAGAGAATCGTATTTCGTGAAATCACCAAAAATGCAATCACCAAAGCCATTCAAAACCCAAGAGGTATTGACTATGATTTAGTCAATGCGCAACAGGCAAGAAGGATTTTGGACAGATTAGTCGGATTTGAACTTTCCCCTATTCTTTGGAAAAAAATCAAAACCGGACTTTCGGCGGGAAGAGTTCAATCGGTGGCTGTAAGATTGATAGTGGAGAGAGAGCGGGAAATTGAAGCTCACAAAGCAAAGTCTTCATTCCGTATTACTGCTCAATTTGAAGTAGAAGGAAAATCTTTTCAAGCCGAGCTACCCAGAAAGTTCCCGACTAAAGAAGAGGCAGAAGAGTTTTTGAAAGCTTGTCTTGATGCTGAGTTCAGCATTGTTAATCTGGAAAAAAAACCAGCCAAAAAATCGCCGGCTCCACCATTTACTACATCTACCCTTCAGCAGGAAGCCAGTAGAAAACTGTACTTCTCTGTAGCCCAAACCATGTCTGTGGCTCAAAAGCTATATGAAGCTGGTAAGATTACCTATATGCGTACTGACAGCGTCAACCTTTCTGAAGATGCTATGCAGTCAGCAAAAAGTGCCATTGAAGATTCTTACGGAAAGCCTTATCATCATTCTAGAAAGTATACCTCCAAATCTGAAGGCGCACAGGAAGCTCACGAAGCCATCCGGCCAACGGATTTCTCCAAATCAAGCGTTTCCGGAGACAGAAATGAGCAGAGGTTGTACGAACTTATCTGGAAAAGAGCAATTGCATCTCAGATGTCTGATGCTGAATTGGAAAAAACCACAGTCAATATTGGTATTTCCAACTCTGAATTGACTTTGACAGCCAATGGAGAGATCATCAAATTTGACGGGTTCCTTAAAGTTTATCTGGAAAGCACCGACGACGAGCCAGAAGAAGAGGAAAGCACCAACAAATCACTTTTGCCTCCACTGAAAGTAGGACAGAAACTGGATCTTCTGGAAATGAAAGGAAGAGAAAGCTTTACTCGCTCTGCCCCTAGATATACTGAAGCATCCTTAGTGAAAAAACTGGAGGAATTGGGAATAGGAAGACCATCCACCTATGCTCCTACAATTTCAACTATCCAAAAAAGGGAGTATGTCATCAAAGAATCTAGAGATGGAACCCCAAGGGAATATCAGGAAATGAAAATTTCCAAAGGGAAATTCAAGGAGGAAACCAAAACTGAAATCACAGGAGCTGAAAAGCAAAAGCTTTTCCCTACCAATATTGCAATGGTAGTGAATGACTTTTTGGTGGAGCATTTTCCTAATGTGATTGACTTCAATTTCACCGCCAAGGTGGAAAAAGAATTTGACGACATTGCTGCCGGAGGCCAAGATTGGCAGG
Source organism: Algoriphagus sp. UBA3586 (assembly GCF_002376385.1). NCBI lineage: Bacteria > Pseudomonadati > Bacteroidota > Cytophagia > Cytophagales > Cyclobacteriaceae > Algoriphagus > Algoriphagus sp. UBA3586. The sequence goes on from NZ_DFMT01000026.1 coordinate 235,431, forward strand.
ATATGATTGACTCTTTCTATGGCAAATTCCATCATCGAGTTGAGGAGACAGAACAAGTTTCAAGACAGGATGTCAATACCAGTAGGTTCATAGGAAATCATCCCCAATCAGGAAAACCCATGACTGCTCGTTTGGGAAGATTTGGACCTTTGGTTCAGATTGGTGACAATGAAGATGAGGAGAAGCAGTATGCCAGTTTGAAAAAAGGGCAATTCATTGAAAACATCAGCTTGGATGATGCTTTAGAACTCTTCAAACTACCAAGAGATGTGGGCATGTTTGAAGATAAAAAAATTGTGGCTGCCATAGGAAGATTTGGTCCCTATGTAAGACATGATGGCTCTTTTGTTTCTTTGCAAAAGGAGCAGGACCCGCTTAGTATCACAGAGGAGGAAGCTATTCAATTAATCAAGGATAAGCGTGAGGCAGATGCCAAAAAGCACATCAAGTCCTTCGATGAAAATCCTGAAATTCAGATCCTAAACGGAAGATGGGGTCCTTACATCAAGTTTGGCAAGAACAACTTCAAAATCCCTAAAGACAAAGAGGCGGAAGAGCTCACTTATGCTGAAACCATAGAAATCATAGAAAATCAGCCTGATACAAAGAAAAAAGGGCGTTTTTCGAAAAAGAAGTAAATTAAAAGCCGGCTTTATCCGGCTTTAATTTTTTAACTTAAATGATACATTACAAATCATTGAGTAATCAAAATCTTAATCCTTTATGAAAAAATTGGTAGTTCTTTCAGGTGCCGGAGTTTCCGCAGAAAGCGGAATTAAAACTTTTCGGGACAGTGGAGGACTTTGGGAAGGGCATGATGTGATGGAAGTGGCAAGTCCGGAGGGCTGGAGAAAAAACCAGGATCTAGTTCAAGATTTTTATAACCAAAGGAGAAAACAGATGCTGGAGTGCCAGCCAAATCTAGCGCATCAAATATTGGTTGAGTTGGAGGATAATTTTGATGTGCAGATTATCACTCAGAATGTAGATGATCTACATGAAAGGGCCGGTTCCAAAAATGTACTCCATCTACATGGTGAGTTGAGATTGGCACAAAGCTCCTTAGACCCCAACTTGGTCTATGACCTGGATCACTGGGAAATCAAAAAAGGAGATAAATGCGAACGGGGAAGTCAACTGCGACCAAATGTAGTTTGGTTTGGTGAACCTGTACCTAAAATGCTGGAGGCGATTGATATAGCCCAAAAGGCCGATATTTTTCTAATTATTGGTACATCTTTGCAGGTTTACCCTGCGGCAAGTATTGTGGATTATGCGCCTTCAAACATCCCGATTTACCTAATTGACCCTAATTCTAGCTTTTATAGCTTACCGAAAAATCTTACCCATTTTCAAAAATCAGCTACAGAAGGAATGAAGATCCTCAAAGAGGTTTTGATTTGATCCTAATATTCACCTGTACTCTTTGGGAAACTTAAGCTGTTAATTTTATTCGGTTTTCTTTAGAGAAAATAAAATTTCAACAATTGATCTAAAAACCATAAATTGAAATTTAAATTACTGATTATCCGCAATCATGCCAGTTGCCATATTTTCTTTGTTTGACCGATTGGATACTTCGACTTCGCTCAGTACAGGCGACCGATGACCGAAGACCCAGCCAAGGCAGGCAGGCGAAGCTTCCGGATTCTGATCCATTTACTTGACAAAAAGCCGTATCTGGTTGTTACTGGTAAGAAAGCGGATATACATATTTAAATTTTTCCTATGTCAACTCGCAAAAACTCCTGGCCACAGCTCGATTTTGAGTTATACAAAGACACATTATACCTACTTCACCATTGGACACAGATGGTGGGAAAAGTAAGGTTGAAAAAATCACCATGGCAAAATCATTCTTGGCATGTAGCCTTATATATCGATGCTCAGGGGTTCACTACTGGTCCAATCCCCTACGAAAATGGAATTTTTGAAATACGATTGGACTTCACCAGGCATGAGTTAAAAATAAAAACAAGCAATGGCAATCGAGATAGGTTTTCGCTAGGTGGTCAAACCGTCGCCAGCTTTTATGAGCAACTCCAAGAAAAATTGAAGTTCCTGGGCATTTCGGTTAAAATCCATTCAAAGCCCAATGAAATCCCTGAAGCCATTCCATTTGCAAAAAACAACAAGCGGCTGTCCTATCTCCCGAATGAAGCACAAAAGCTTTGGAAAAGTTTAATTCAGGTTCAAAATGTTTTTAGCGTTTTCAGAGCCAAATTCAGAGGAAAAAGTAGTCCGATTCATTTTTTCTGGGGATCCTTTGATTTAGCCTATACTAGATTTTCAGGATCTGCAGCTCCTGAATTTCAAGGAGAAATGCCCAATATGCCATTAGATGTAATGCAGGAAGCCTATTCCCACGAAGTTTTCAGTGTTGGATTCTGGCCAGGAAACGCTGACTTTCCTGAAGCTTGTTTTTACGCTTATTGCTATCCTAATCATGAGCATTTTAGGGCAATCTCAGTCCAGCCAGACACTGCATTTTGGCACGCTGACATGGGTGAGTTTATGCTACCCTATAAGGCAGTGCAAAGCTCTTCCAATCCCAGAGAAACCTTAATGAGTTTTCTACAAAGCACTTATCAAGGGGCAACTGAAGTTGGAAACTGGAACAGAAATGAGTTAGATTGTGATTTCAGTCATCTGGAAAAGAAAAATTCAGCAATCAACCTATGAACCAAAAAGTAGCTGTAATCGGTGTAGGTCCTTCTGGAATAACCGCTTTAAAAAACTTACTGGACCAAGGAATTGATGCGGTTGCTTTTGATAGAAACCAAGATGTGGGCGGAAACTGGATCTACTCAGAGGACGAATCTCATTCCAGTGTTTTTGAAACAACTCATATCATTTCCTCCAAAACTCTTTCCCAATACGAGGACTTTACTTTCGATGAATTTGATCCTGAAACTGCCGATTACCCTTCTCATGATGAATTGAGAAGATATTTTCAGGCTTATGCCACCAAATTCAATTTATATCCATTCATCCGCTTTGGTACTTTAGTCAAAAAATGTCAATGGATAGACCAAAAAACATGGGAAATAACTACTGAAAAAGATGGCAAGGAGACTGTGGAGATTTTCACCCATCTAGTTGTGGCCAATGGACACCATTGGAAGCCCAGATATCCTCAATATCCCGGAGAATTTTCGGGAGACTTCCTCCATTCCCATCAATTCAAAAAGGCAACTCCATTTAAAGACCAAAGGGTTTTGGTCATTGGGGGAGGCAATTCAGCATGCGATGTAGCGGTAGAAACCAGCAGAGTTTCCTCGAAAACAGCTATTAGCTGGAGAAGAGGATACAGAATTGTACCCAAATTCATTTTCGGGAAGCCATCCGATAAAGTAGCTGAGCAAAGTAAATGGATCCCTCCTAAGATCAGGATGTTCCTCAATTCTATTTTACTGAGAATCATTATCGGGAAAAATGAAGCTTATGGACTCAGACCTCCCACTGAAGCCTTCGGCGCTACTCATCCTACCATCAATGATGAGCTTCTGCATAAAATACGACATGGCAAGGTCAAACCTAGACTGGATATCAAGCGATTCGAAGGAAAAAAAGTCATTTTTGAAGATGGCAGAGAAGAAGAATTTGATACGATCATTGCTTGCACTGGGTATTGGTTGAGTCATCCGTTTTTTGATAAAGATTTTATAGACTACAGCAAAGGTCCTGTTCCGCTATATCTAAAAATGTTTCACCCTGAAATCCATAATCTCTATTTCGTAGGCATGTTCCAGCCACTAGGTTGTATTTGGCCGGGAGCAGAATTACAAAGTAAGCTGATGGCCCAAGAATTAATTGGCAAGTGGAAAAGGCCTTCCAACTTAGGGGAGCTTTGTCAAAAAGAGGTAAAGAACCCACATTACAATCAAATAGAAACCCCAAGGCATACCATTACGGTGGACTACCACCAATTTGTGAATGATCTGAAAAAGCAGTTGCCAAAAGAATACCTATCGAAAAAGCCTATTTTGAATAAAAAGGAAACTGTGAATAATGAAGTTGAATAATTCAATAGAATGAAAAAAACTATCCAGTTAATTCTTTGGGTTTTAATCGTAGGAGCAGTCCTTTTCTACGGATATGAATGGTGGAATAGTTTTCCAAAAGTTAGCTTCGCCCCGCCTTTAGTCAGTCATTCAAAAAAGGAAAAGCTGGACTCTATCTTAATAGCCACACTCAATCAAAATCAACTCTCAGGTCTCGCAGTTTCGGTTGTTCGAAATTCGAAGGTGACTTACCAAAAAGCCATTGGCTTTAATGAACTGGAATCCAAAGATTCATTTAAAACAAACACCATCCTTCCAGTTGCATCTATCTCAAAGATCTTTACCAGTTTGGCTGTTGCCAAGCACTTCCAAAGCGTGGGCCTGAATGTAGCTGACCCTATTTCAATCCTGCAACACCCTTTAATTAGTCCTGAATCAGATTTGGGAAAAATATCCTTTGAAGAATTACTCCGGCATGAATCAGGATTAAAAGACAAAACAGTTTTTAACGAGTTTTTCAAGCAAAAGAAAGATCAAAGTCTTGATAACTATGTCTTGGATTTTTTAGAAGGTTCACCAAAACTTGGTCGAAAAAGAGAATATCATTATGCAGATATCAATTTTGATTTATTGGGATTCCTGCTTTCCTTCTCTTCAGGAGCGAGTTTCGATCAATTGGTTCAAGAATCTGTTTTCCGGCAATTGGGAATGAAATCCAGTTATTTTAATGAAAGTTTGATAATTGATGGGGGCTACAGAAAAACATCTGTTTGGAAAAGGCTAAAAGAATCTCCTATTGAATATCAATCACACCCCTCCCCTTCTTCCGGCCTCCAGAGCTCTGTAGAAGATCTTAACAATGCCTTACTGCAGCTAATACGTCTCCATTTAGGAAATATGCAGGAAGAGCTTCTTTGGCTCCAAACAGACCCTGAAAAAGCTCCTGCGGGATTTCAAAAGATTGAAATTAATAAGCAGCAGTTTATTGGTCATTTTGGAGGCCAAGCTGGATTTAGTGCTCTTTTACTTTTTGATCCCGAAGAAAAATTTGGATTAATAATTCTTTCGAATACTCGGGACCGAGACAATTTTAGAGTTAACCTGGCAAGTGAAATCCACTCCCTCATCCAACAAAACCCATGAAAATCTCTTTTCCACATCCATTAATCATTCTTTTGGCTTTCGTCCTATTGTCTTGGCTAGCGACCTTTTTGGTTTCGTCAGGAACTTATGATAGGCAAATCGATGAATATACTGGACGGGAAGTGGTGATTCAGGGAAGTTACGAAGCTATAGAAAAGCAAAATGTCTCCTACGATGAAATGGTCAAAGCTATCCCGGAGGGGATTATTTTGGGCGCCGATATTCTAGTCCTTATCCTGCTTATAGGCGGGGCCTTTTATGTTGTTGAAAAGACTGGAGCATTGCAAGTAGGAGTTGAAGCATTGATCTACAGTTTCCGCGGAAACACTTACTTATTATTGGTCATACTTTCCATCTGTTTTTCAATAGCCGGGGCAACCATTGCCATGCAGGAGGAAATAATTGCTATGGTTCCTCTCCTGATAGTATTGTCCAAAAAGCTCAATTATGATGTAAAATCCATAGTAGGTTTGACTTTGGGTTCTTCATTGGTTGGAGCGGCCTTGTCCCCTATTAATCCATTCAATTCTTTGTTAGCTCAAAAATTAGCAGAAGTCGAAGTTTCTGAGGGCTTGGTTTATCGATTGGTGTTTTTCGCGATTGGGATAGGAGTTTGGACTTTTTTAATGATCAGAAATGGAAAAAATAAAAATTCAATTACTGAAAAAATAGAATTAAAGCCCTCTTCCATAGGATGGAGAAATGGATTGATTCTTTTTCTTTCATTAGGAGGAATCATATTTATGGGCTGGGGAATTACCCAAAAGGACTGGGGATACAATGAAATGTCTGCATTCTTTTTTGTGATTGGATTTGCCTGTGGACTGATCGGAAAATTAGGCATAAACGGAACGGCAAGAGTATATACAGCTGGTTTCGGAGAAATGATATTTGCAGGTGTGATTGTGGGCTTGGCAAGAAGTGTCTATTTGATTCTAGAGAAAGGAATGATCATCGATACGGTAATACACTCCATGTTTACTCCTTTGGAAGGGCTTCCAGATCAATTGGCAGTGATGGGTTTATTTATCAGTCAGCTTCTTATCCATATCCCAGTTCCAAGTACTTCTGGCCAAACTGTCCTTACCATTCCCTTGGCAAGCCCCCTAATGGATTTATTGGGAATTTCCAGGCAGCTTGCAGTATTTACCAGCCAATACGCAGTTAGCATGATGGATTTGCTTACCCCTACAAATGGTGGAATGATGGCGGTAATTGCAGCAGCAGGCATCAAATTCAATGACTGGATCAAGTTTATCATTAAGTCTTGGCTAGCAGTTATAGGAATTTGTTTGATATCTATTTTTATCGCCTTAATTTGGTTCGCATAACCTAAAAAAACCTATTTATGAACATCAACGACCACAATCCTTTACCTCCCTATCTTCCTTCAACTGACCGTTATGCTCAGATGAAATACCGAAGAACAGGAAAAAGCGGATTGCTTCTCCCAGAAATAAGCCTTGGTCTCTGGCATAATTTCGGCCATAATGCTGATTTTACTTTGGGAAGAAAAATATTGAGAAGAGCATTTGACTTGGGTATCTCACACTTCGACTTAGCGAACAACTACGGTCCTCCTTATGGATCCGCTGAGGAAAATTTTGGTAGAATCCTAAAAAAAGATTTTTTACCCTATCGGGACGAACTCATCATTTCTTCCAAAGCAGGATGGGATATGTGGCCCGGACCTTATGGAAATATGGGCTCCAAAAAGTATTTGGTAGCTAGCTGTGATCAAAGTCTCAAACGTATGGGACTAGATTATGTAGATATTTTTTATCACCATAGACCAGATCCGGAAACACCTTTGGAAGAAACTATGGGTGCCTTGGATCTATTGGTTAGACAAGGTAAAGCACTCTATGTAGGAATTTCCCAATATAGTGCTGAGGACACAGCCAGAGCTTATAAAATTCTGAAAGAACTCGGTACTCCTTTACTTATCCATCAGCCTAGGTATAGCATGATGGATAGATGGGTTGAAGATGGTTTATTAGACGTTTTGGGAGAAAATGGTATAGGAAGTATCGCGTTTTCACCTTTGGAACAAGGAATGTTGACGGATAAATATTTGAAAGGAATCCCTGAAGATTCAAGGGCAGCAAAAGACGGAAGATATCTTAAGCCAGAGCAAATTGGAGGAGAAAAGTTGGAGCAAATCCGTCAACTTAATGAAGTTGCGATCTCTAGAGGACAAACCTTGGCTCAAATGGCGATTGCTTGGCTTTTGAAGGACAGCCGAATTACCTCTGTTTTGGTGGGCGTTTCAAAACCTGAGCAATTAGATGACAATGTAAATGCAGTGAAAAACACTCAATTTTCGGAAGCAGAAGTTTCTAAAATCAAAGGAATCTTAGGTTCAAAATGAGTTCTGATAAAGCAAGAAGTGCCCTGATATTGATCGTTATTGCTCAATTTCTGGGCACTTCTCTTTGGTTTGCAGCCAATGCTGCGATACCGGAAATCAGTCAAATTCTCGGTCAACCAGAATTGACTGCACCCATTACTATTGCGGTTCAATTCGGATTCATATCAGGCACCCTGCTATTTGCTGTGTTTTCTATCCCAGACAGATTTTCTCCTCGATGGGTTTTCATGGTGAGTGCTATTTTAGCCTCCTTTTTCAATCTTTTCATCGTTTTGATTCCTCTACAGTTGGGAGTCCTTCTCATTTGTAGATTTTTCGTAGGCTTTTTTCTGGCAGGCATTTACCCGGTTGGGATGAAGATAGCGGCAGATTACTTTGAAAAAGGGTTGGGTACTGCCTTGGGATTTTTGGTAGGAGCATTGGTATTGGGTACAGCTTTCCCGCATTTGATTCGAGGGTTAGAACTTCAGCTTTCTTGGGAAATCCTCTTCTGGACTACCTCTGCTTTGGCCATAATAGGAGGATTGATAGTTGGGATTTTTGTTCCGGATGGTCCATTCAGAAAACAAAATCTAAAATTTGAATGGAGCCTAATCCCTAACCTCTCTAAGATCCCTGCTTTAAAAAGTGCTGCATCAGGATATTTCGGCCACATGTGGGAGCTATACACTTTCTGGGCATTTATCCCAGGATTGATTGCTTGGTTCAGTATTCAGGATATTCAATCTTCTCAAAACGCTTATCTTTCATTTGCAGTCATCGCGGTAGGGGCCATTTCTTGTGCTGTGGGAGGACTGATTTCACCCAGAATAGGAAGCGAAAAAGTAGCATTAACCGCATTACTAGGTTCTGGCATTTGCTGTATATTGGTTTTGATTATCCCGACTGAACCCCATTATTTTTGGATCATTTTCCTGTTGATTTGGGGGATGCTAGTTACAGCTGATTCCCCTCAATTTTCCACATTGGTGGCTCAGGCTACTCCCGCTCAGTACAAAGGAACTGCCCTTACTTTGGTGAATTGTCTGGGCTTTGCATTGACAATTGTTTCTATTCAAGTGGGGCAACTACTGCTGAAATGGCTTTCGATTGAACAAATGATCAGTTTACTGAGCATAGGGCCACTTTTCGGTCTTCTATTGTTCAAATTGTTTAAAAAGAAAAAGGAGGCTTTGTCTCGAAGCCTCCCTGCATAGTTACAAACCGGACTATTGATTAGCGAACTACATTTTCTAATGTTGCTAGGTAAACCCACTTTTGATCTCTTGAGTTCAAACCTTCATTGACAGCTTTTCTTTGTTCAGCAGTTTGCTCTAAGTCCTCATAAGCTTGCGCATTGAAAAACTGCATATAATCCTTATACATATTCATGGTCAAATGCGTTGACTTTGCTTGAGACCCTTGTGGCAATGCTGTTCGGAGGAAGCTCCAGTGTCCCATCAAACCCTTTTCAATTTTATTCTGGTGTATGGGTTTAAACACTTCCATTTCAGCTTGCTCGTACTGATTGAACTTACCCTCCACAGCCTTCATCAAGTCAAAAGAGGCAAGTACACCAGGTTTCATTTGGAAGTTGTCTTCCGTACTAACAATTTCTCTCATATAAAGCCTCATGGGCATATCTCTCATCGAAAGTGCATTTTCAAATAACTTTAGCACTTGAGGTTCACTGAGATGAGGATAGGCGATTTTTGTATACTCTATCATTTTTTTATCCTCCAGACCATTCATCATTTTCACCGGATCATCAAAGTACGTAATCATGATGTATTGGAAATCACTATGGTCCGCTCCTGACTGCAATGCCCAGAAGTCCCATCCATTTATTTGATCATCATTGAGAGCCTGCCGGTAAACTTTTTCCATAAAATCTTTAAACTCGATGTAATCAAAGATTTGATCATTTTCTACCTTGATAAATTCGAATACCATATACTGAGTTTGCTGGGCCCTAAGACTTGAGAACCAAAGCAACCCACAAACCAAGAAAAATAACAGCTTTTTCATATTATACATAGTTTAGGGATTGATGTGCTTGTCTTATAATTTAAAAAATAATTCTGTTTATATGCAACTTATTAAAATGAAATTTTATTTATTGAATATTTTCAGGATAAAACTTATTTTTAACAAAGAGACACCGAAAATGTAATTTTCATAAAAGAGATCAACAAAAGTTGGTATTTTACTAAAAAAATGATGAGAAGATGACAGGAATTTCAAGAAGATCTTGGTTAAAAAAAGCCGGAATGAGCGGAAGCTTGGCCTTATTTGGAACGGGTATAAGCACACAGCTTAGTGCTGAGGAAGTAAAAAAGTTTAATCCCAGACCATTAGAAGGTCCGATTCGATTGGGTTCAAACGAAAATCCATACGGCCCCTCTGAGAAAATGAGAAAGGCCATGATGGATAATTTTGACCTTGGCTGTAGGTATCCTTGGGCCTATAATGGGGATTTGGTGAAGATGATCGCTGATAAAGAAGGCGTTACTGAGGATCATATTGTCATGGTAGCAGGATCCACAGAAGGCCTCAAAGTGGCAGGAATCACATTCGGGCAAGGTGGTGAGATCATTTCATGCGCCCCTACATTTTTATCCATGATGAGCTATGCCGAATTGTGGGGAACGGATATCAACTGGGTTCCTTTGACCAAGGATTTGGACTTTGATCTGGATGAAATTGAGAAGCGGGTTTCTTATCAAACCAGACTGGTTTTCCTTTGTAACCCTAATAACCCAACTGGAAAACTATTACCTGCAGATCGTGTAAAGGATTTTTGTAATACAGTCAGCAAGAAAACAGTGGTCTTTAGTGATGAGGCCTATTATGATTACATCACAGAACCTAATTATCCATCTATGGTGGAATTAGTCAAAGAAGGAAAAGATGTCATTGTATCCAGAACTTTCTCCAAAGCCTATGGACTGGCAGGTATCCGTCTAGGATACATGGTAGCAAGGCCTGCAATTGCCGAAAAATTGAGAGATCGGGTGGTGGCCAATACCAATATTATGGCTATTGAGGCTGGAAAAGCGGCACTTTTGGATAAAGAATTTTATGACTTTTCAATTCGTAGTAATAAAGAAGTAAAAGCCTCCATTACCAAGACTTTGGATGAGTTGAAACTACCTTACCTGGATTCACATGCCAATTTTGTATTCTTCCAATCTGGAAGAGATATTGGGGAATTAAATAAAACCTTTGCGGACAGAGGAATCATCATTGGAAGACCCTTCCCGCCTTTGAACGATTGGTGCAGAATTTCCACGGGAACTCCGGAGGAAGTAGCCATCTTTAATCAAACCCTGAAAGAAGTATTAGGCTAATGCTTGAAAATGTAATTCTAGAAAATGAACAAATCCTGCTGAGACCCATGACTCGGCAGGATTTTCCTTTACTATTGGATTTAAGCAGAGAAAAATCACTTTGGGATTATTTCACCCATGATTTAAGTAGCCAGGAAGATTTTGAGGATTGGGCTGCTCCCACATTTTCTGGCGAAAGACTGCAGTTCACAATAATCGATAAAGAAAGTACACTACCTATTGGATCCAGCGCCTTTGGAAATTTCTCCCCTAGGGATAAAAGAATTGAAATTGGGTGGACCTGGCTGGGAAAGGACTTTCATGGAAAAGGTTATAATAGGCAGATCAAATTCCTGATGTTCGAGTATGCTTTTGAAGTCCAAAAAATGCTAAGAGTAGAATTGAAAACCGATGTGTTGAATACTCCCGCAAGAAAGGCCATGCTTGCTATGGGGATCCATGAGGAAGGTATATTGAGAAGTCATACGCTCCTTTGCTCCGGAAGAAGAAGGGATACGATTTATTATAGTTTACTCGCAGATGAATGGGAATCCACGAAAAAGGCTTGGTATGAAAAAAGGCGCTGAAATTAGCGCCTTTCATTTATTATTTCAGCCAATCAGGCTTGGTCGTTATAACCTCCGCCTGCAACTGATTTAGCAAATTATACAATCCGAAGTAAGTTCGATTGATGTACAAACCATGTCTGGAACCCCTCGCCTGCCTAGACTTTTTAAACATCTTATCATTCGAGATTTTATCTCCCAACATAAAAATTTGCTCAAAGAAGCCATCGTCAGCAAAGTCAAACTTTTCAACATGAAATGGCTTCCCCAGTAAGGAAATCATTTCTTTGAATACTCCTTTGAAGTAGACTTTTTCTTGCTCGGTATCTTTGTCGGAAATAAATTCCAAGTCATAGAAAATTTGATTCAGCTCTTCTTCTTTGATCAATAAATCCTTTTTGATCAAAGAGAAGTATCCATGGTAAAACTCTTCCGGGATCACTTTTACACATCCGAAATCTATAATCCCCAACACATCATTTTCCTGTACGATGAAATTACCTGGATGTGGATCTGCGTGTACCTGCATTAAGTTGTGAACTTGATGATGATAAAAATCCCACAATGCCTGACCGATTTGATTTTTAGCCTCCTGACTAGGATTGGTCTCTAGCCATTCTTTAATATGCTTTCCCTGAATCCAATCCATAGTGATGATGCGATCAGCACTCAATTCATCATAATAGGTGGGGAAATTCAAGTTTGGAATATGCTCACAGGCTTTTGAAATTTCTCTGGATCGCTCTACTTCCAAAACGTAATCCGTCTCTTCCAACAGCCTCTCTTCTACTTCAGCCATGTAATGATCCAGTTCCTTCTCATTCATGTTAAGTAACCTCAAAGCAAAGGGACGAACGAGCTTCAAATCAGACCCGACTGAATCAGCTACCCCTGGATACTGGATTTTCACAGCGAGTAATTTATCTCCTTTGGTAGCTTGATGCACCTGACCGATGGAAGCAGCATTTACTGCGGATCTGGTAAAGGTGTCAAACAATTGATCAGGGGTTTTTCCCAGATGCTGTTGAAATGTCTTAACGACTAAAGGATAGGATAATGGTGGCGCAGAATATTGAGCCATGGTAAACTTATCCTGATACGCCCTTGGCAAAAGGTTTTTATCCATACTCATCATTTGAGCCACTTTCAAGGCAGAACCTTTCAATTGACTTAATGAATTATATATATCTTTCGCATTGCTCTGGTGTAAGGATTCCTTGTCCAAAGCCGGATTAACCATTTTTTTGGCATAATGCTTCACATAATTCCCTCCTACCTTCGCACCGGTAGAAATGAATTTAGCCGCTCTCTGCACTTTGGAAACTGGTATCGCTTCCTGCTCTTTCACATTTTCAGCCATGGTTTATTTGTTTTGGTATAAAAATTTGGCAAAGTCTAAGAAGCTATCTAGGGCACTTTTTCCCATCAGGTCAAAAGCCAAATTGACAGACTTCTCAATAGCGGCATCTGTTTTTTCGAATCTTGGAGAATTATCATCCAACCAATATTTCAAAACGAACAATACCTGAATCCACAAGGCCTCATCATAGCGATCTGAAATCACAGGGCGGTTGGCGATCTCCTGTGTTTCCTTTCCCTCCATGATTATATCGCTGGCAAAATCCTTAAATTTTTCTTTAAACTCCTTCAATTCTGAAGGAATTGGATTCATAGCTTTGCTTCTGTGCTCGTACAGACTCAATAAATAGGATCTATTTTTCTTAAGCTCCTCAATCCAGGTGAAGAGAAAACCGAGAAATTTTTCTCTGGCTGAATATTCTCTATACACCTCTTGAGCCTCTAACTGGCTGATGGTATCCTCAAATATCTGAACCCAGATTGCTGATTTGATTGCATCAAAGGAGGTGAAATAAGTGTAGAAATCTGCCTCTTTCATCTTCAGTTCTTTTGCAAACTTAAAGATCGAATTAGGAGCAGTTCCATTTTCTAATACATGATTTACAAAACCTTCTAGAATTAGCTTTCTATAATCCTTCTTGTTGGTATTTTTCACTGTTGCTGTTTCCATTTTTCAGGTGTAAGTACAAAGGGTAAACACGCAAAAGTGACTTTGGGTTTAAGATATGGGCATAAAAAAACCGGGAACAAGTCCCGGTCAAAATTCTTAGGCGAAAATTATCAGTCCCCCACTTTTTCTACCACCAGATTATGATTCGTATAAATACATACATCTGCAGCTATATGGAGACTTTCTCTCACCATTTCCTCAGCTGACAGATGGGTAGCAAATTTCTTCATTGCTCTTGCAGCTGACTGCGCAAACATGGATCCCGAACCAATAGTAGCTATTTCCATATCGGGCTCAATCACATCTCCTGTTCCAGAGATAATCAAGATATCCTCCTTATCAGCAACAATCATCATCGCTTCCAATTTGCTAAGCATTCTGTCTGTTCTCCATTCTTTGGCTAACTCAACGGCGGCTCTTTTCATATTATTGCCAAAAGCACCAAGCTTCTCTTCAAACTTCTCCAATAAGGTAAAGGCATCAGCTGTTGAACCAGCAAAACCTGTTACAATTTTCCCTCCTTGCAGTACTCTGATTTTCTTTACACTACTTTTGGCTACCGTATTTCCCAAAGTGGCCTGTCCATCTGCACCTATTACTGTTTCCCCATTGTGCCTGATAGCTACAACGGTGGTTGATTTGATTCTTTCCATGAATTAAAAGTTTTCTTGCTTATAAAGATGACTCTGCTGACTTCGAGTTTTCTTAAATCTCTCAGCGTCTTCTCGAATGCCTTTCTCCAATAACCATACTAAAAGCAAAAAGTCCTGAAAACAGGACTTTTTGACAGATAATTTATATCAATATTCTGACCGGATCTTCCAAAAGGCCTTTTAGAGTCAATAAGAAGGCTGACCCAACTGCACCGTCAACTACTCTGTGGTCACAAGAAAGAGTCACTTTCATGATATTTCCGATTTTCATTTGACCGTCTTTCACAATTACCGTCTCTTTGATACCTCCTACAGCTAGGATACATGCATCAGGCGGATTAATGATAGCAGTGAACTCATCAATGCCAAACATCCCTAAGTTGGAAATTGTGAATGTGTTACCCTCCCAATCTTTAGGCTGTAATTCTTTGTTTTTGGCTTTTCCACCCAAAGTTTTTGCCTCGTTGGAAATCTGAGATAATGACTTGCTGTCTGCAAAACGAATAACAGGAACCAAAAGTCCTTCCTCAACTGCTACCGCCATTCCAATATGGATGTGGTCATTGTATCGGATTTTATCACCCAACCAGCTTGAGTTCACTTTAGGATGTTGACGCAAGGCTGCTGCACTTGCTTTGATCACCATGTCATTGAAGGAAATTTTCACTGGAGAAACCTCATTCATACTCTTACGAGCTTCGATGGCTTTGTCCATATTGATTTCCATAGTCAAATAGAAATGTGGTGCAGAGTATTTGCTTTCTGCAAGTCTCTTTGCAATCACTTTTCTCATTTGAGAAACTTTCTCCTCTGTGAAGCTCTCCTGACCAACCGAAGGCATTACAGCAGATGCAGAAGCAGAAGCTGCCGGAGCTGCAGTAGGAACAAAATTTTCTACATCTCTTTTGATGATTCTTCCTCCATCACCGGAACCAGCTACCTGACGGATGTCAATTCCCTTTTCTTCGGCGATTTTCTTTGCCAATGGAGAAGCTTTAACACGATCTCCATCAGAAGTTACTGGAGATGGACTTGCCACAGAGCTATTGCTAGATGACTTGGATTCTTCTGATTTTTTAGGTTCAGCAGCTTTCTTTTCTTCTTTATCCTCCTGCTTTTCCTCTTCAGGCTCATCTGATTGCTCCTGAGCTTTCAGCAGAGTTTCATAATCAGCATCTTTTGCACCAATTACAGCAATTACGCCGTCAACTGGTACACTGTCGCCTTCTTCTACTCCTATATATAAAAGTGTGCCGTCTTCGTAAGACTCCAATTCCATGGTAGCCTTGTCCGTCTCCACCTCAGCGATAATTTCGCCAGATTTCACACTGTCTCCAACTTTCTTCAGCCATGCAGCGATAGTACCTTCCTGCATAGTATCAGACATTTTCGGCATGGTAATCACCGTAGCGTCGATGTTGGATGTATCTATTTTCTCCGAAGACTTTTTAGGCTTGTCTCCAGATTTTTTCTCTTCAGTCTTTTTCTCTTCAGCTTTAGGAGCTTCTTCTTTCTTTTCATCAGAGCCTCCGTTATCCTTCAACAAGTGTTCGAAGTCTTCCCCCTTCTCCCCGATCACAGCGATGATGCCGTTTACAGGAACTGAATCTTTCTCTTTTACTCCGATATGTAAGAGCACACCTTCTTCATAGGATTCAAGCTCCATAGTTGCTTTGTCAGTTTCTACTTCCGCCAGAATATCTCCTGGTTTTACAGAATCTCCGACTTTTTTCAACCATGCAGCGATCACACCTTCTTCCATGGTGTCGCTCATTTTTGGCATTCTTATTACTTCGGCCATAGGTTATTGCGCGCTAGTTCGTTTTTAAAGTGTCCAAAAATAGTTTTTATAATGTCTTTATTCAAATTTAAAACTAGTATTTTCCCCTCTGATTGAAGCCATAGATAATACATTAAATTGTATGCCTCTGATTACCCATAGCAACTACAAAAGACCTAAGTGGCTGTTTAATGGCCACTTAGAAACTATTTACCCCGCCCTTTTTCGCAAAATAGAGCTCTTAAACGGACTAAGGGAAAGAATTAAAACAGCCGATGGAGATTTTCTGGATTTGGATTGGTACAAACAAAATTCCTCCCATTTAGTCATCATCAGTCATGGTTTGGAAGGAAACAGTTCCCGTCCCTATATGTTGGGTATGGCCAAAATATTTTTCAAAAATGGCTTTGATGTGCTCACTTGGAATTATAGGGGTTGCGGAGAAGAGCTGAATAAACAGGCAATATTTTATCATTCCGGAGCAACTTATGATTTGGATGAGGTAGTGAAGCACTCCATGCCGCATTATGATCAAATCAGTCTAATTGGTTTCAGCTTGGGAGGAAACCTTACTTTAAAGTATCTAGGAGAACAGAAAAGCAATAATCCAAAAATCAAGAATGGAGTGGCTGTTTCAGTTCCGCTTCACCTTTCATCAAGCAGCAAAAAGATATCTGAAGGCGAAAACATCCTTTACTCCAAAAGATTTCTCAAAACGCTGAGAGAAAAGGTTATGAAAAAGGCAGAAACACATCCTGAGGAAATTCCGATTCATTTTTTAAAAAACATCAAAACTCTCAGCGATTTTGATGATTATTTCACGGGACCTTTACATGGCTTCAGCGATGCAGAGGAATATTATGAGGTCAATTCATCGATCCATTTTTTGGACCAGATTGATGTGCCTACTTTGGTTTTGAATGCTAAAAATGATCCCTTCCTAAGCGAGCGTTGTTTTCCTGAAAAATTGGGAAAAAGTCTTCCAAAAGTTTATTTCGAATTCCCAAAACATGGGGGTCATGTGGGGTTTTCTTCAGGAAATAATTCAATTCCTTACTATTCTGAGCAAAGAGCATTTGAATTTATAGGGATGGATATCTAACTTCCAGCAAATTATGACAAATCATGTGTGGTAGATATTCTCTAAGCAAAAGCAAAATTGAATTGGAAGAAAGGTTTCAGGCAGAAATGCTTCCTGATTTCAACCCTAGGTATAATATTGCCCCAACTCAGCTTTTGCCAGTAATTACTTCCCAAAGTCCAAAGGGATTTTCATTTTTCTATTGGGGAATCACACCTGAATTTGGAAGAAATAAACCAGTCGCTCAAAAACTGATCAATGCAAAAGCAGAATCAGTGCATGAGAAAGTTTCTTTTAAAACCTCGTTTAAACAAAGGAGATGTCTGGTTCCTGCTGACGGCTTCTATGAATGGAAACAATTGGGAAAGAAAACCAAAATTCCCTATCGGTTTACAATGAGGGATGATGAGTTATTTGCGTTTGCTGGAATTTGGGAAGAGTATGAAAATATCAATGGAGAAAATCACCATACTTTTTTGATTTTGACAACCTCTCCCAATGAATTGGTTTCTGAAGTGCATGACAGAATGCCTGTCATTTTAAATCGGGAAGATGAAAAGAAATGGCTGGACTCTTATACCGAAGAAAAAGAGCTTCTTTCTATGCTGAAGCCATATCAGGCTGAAAAAATGCTCAGCTTTACTGTTTCCCCAATGGTTAATTCAGTGAAGAATGATAGTCCGGCTATCATCAAAAGAACTTCTCCCATGGATCAATTTGGGAATTATACTCTTTTCGGGTAAACAAATGAGGCTTTGATGGTTTTTGTTGTAAGTGCCTAAGTCACGATATTTAGGCCTTCTTTTCGAGTATTGACCCAAATTTGCCATAATCGAGTATGACCCAAAATAACCTCTACAGGCGTGATTATTATTCATACGAGATCCATTCTGCCATTTGGCAGGTCGGCATGGCGATTGAAAAAAAAGAATAATCATATGAAATGCCCATGAGAATAAATCTCACACAACTTGTCCCGTCCGCCGCGGCGGATCGTGAGGG
Source organism: Algoriphagus sp. UBA3586 (assembly GCF_002376385.1). Classification (NCBI taxonomy): domain Bacteria; kingdom Pseudomonadati; phylum Bacteroidota; class Cytophagia; order Cytophagales; family Cyclobacteriaceae; genus Algoriphagus; species Algoriphagus sp. UBA3586. The sequence goes on from NZ_DFMT01000026.1 coordinate 253,368, forward strand.
GGATGCCCCGATAAATCGGGGTAGGGCATTCCATCTGACCACTGAAAAACAAATTATAAACAGATGAAAAAATCCAGAATATTAGGTGTAGGCCATTTTGTACCTGAGCGTGTTGTAACCAACGAAGATCTTGCAGGTATGATGGACACCAACAATCAGTGGATTGTCGAAAGAACGGGAATTCACAGCAGACACTGGTTTACCCCAGGGGTGGACTCCATCACTTCCATGTCCAAAGCTGCTACGATTAAGGCTCTTGAAAGAGCAAATGTAACTGCCGAGGAAATAGATTTTATCGTTTTTGCTACAATAACTCCCGACTATTTTATTCCAGGAAATGGCGTGTTGCTTCAACGAGAACTCAACTTTAGAGAAATCGGAGCGCTAGATATTAGAAATGCCTGTTCAGGATTTATTTATGCACTTTCCATCGCCGATCAGTTTATAAAAACCGGCATGTACAAAAAGGTTCTGGTAGTAGGCGCAGAAATCCAATCTTCTGCTTTGGATAAAAGTGATGAAGGAAGGTCAAGTTCAGTCATTTTTGCAGATGGTGCCGGTGCAGTAGTTTTAGGAGCCGTTGAATCTGATCAACCTGGAATTCTCTCAACCCATTTGCATTCAGAAGGTAAGTATGCAGAGGAGCTCTATTGTAAAGATCCTGGAAGCAGTAGAGAAGTTAGACTCTCCCCTGAAATGTTGGAGTCTGGCAGCACTTATCTTAGAATGAACGGAAATGCTGTATTCAAACATGCTGTTGTGCGTTTTATGGAAGTAATTCAAGAGGCCTTGAGTCACAATCAATTGGACAAATCAGCCATTGACCTCTTGGTGCCTCATCAGGCCAACTTGAGAATCAGCCAATACATTCAGCAAAAATTGGAAATGCCGGATGAGAAAGTTTTCAACAATATCATGCACATGGGCAATACTACAGCTGCAACTATTCCAATTGCTTTAAGCGAAGCATGGGAACAAGGAAGAATCAAAGAGGGCGACTTGATTTGTTTGGCAGCATTTGGTTCAGGCTTTACTTGGGCTTCCGCTCTGCTACATTGGTAATGGAAAAAAAATCAGATAAACTGGATTTGAATCTTTGGGCAGATGAACAGTTGATCCGAAGACAGAATCAGTTGAAATATCAGTTTTGGGAAGTTTTTGGAGCTGTAGGAGATGAATTCCCTAAAAATCATCTCAGTCTATACCACAGCAAAGTCAAAGGAAAAAAATTAGCCCAAGGTCAAGACCTAATGGGTCTGCCTTATCAGGTTTTGGATATATTTCGGGATTTCAATTTGGACGAAGGTCTAAATATCCGATTGCTCAACTGGTTTGGAAAGGGCGTATATCTTTTTGTTCTGTGTGGAAAATTTTCCCATAAAGACTGGAATCTAAAAGAGCTTGATTTTCAGAGATCTTGGACAAGCAGCCCTTGGGATTATTCTGAACTGTTACTAGAGGAGTTTTCGGAAAACGAAAACCTTAACTATATTCAATGGTTTAAAAGGCTACCTGTTTCTCCTGTGCTCAGTCAAAATCAAAAAGAATGGTCAGAGGCAATTAGAAAAGTTCTAAACTCCCTTGAAGCATTTCTGGCAAAGAAGCAGAAATAGGTTATTTTTAAACAGGAATTCTATTTGTTCGTAGAATACTAAGAATCATTCAAATTAGTTCTCCCCGATATTTGGCTCTCGCCAGATTATGACAAATAATTTATGAGATATCTAATCATCCTCTTTCTTTTTATAAATTCTTCACTTTTTGCCCAAGAAACCGAATTAGTAAAAATTTTCAGTCCGGATTCCAGCATCATGGCCACAGGAGTGATAAAGCAGGGTAAAAAACAGGGTTTATGGAATTATTATAATCCAAAAAATAATACCCTTCTAACTAGGGGGAAATTTGAAAATGATCAACGTGAAGGCGTTTGGATTTCGTTTTTTCCCAATGGAAAAAAAATGTTGGAAGCAGAGTATAAAAACGGAGTTCTGTTTGGTCCTGCAGAAGTTTATGATAATGATGGGTTTCTCAAACGAAAGTTGATTTTTCAAGATAGCTTGCTGGTTGGAAAATATGTAGAGTACTATGGTAGTACAGGTCAACCTGATTTTGTGGATCCGAAAGCAATTTTCACAGAGGGTCAATATGAAAAAGGGCAAAAATCAGGACAATGGATTTATTATTATCCTTCAAGTGAGGTTTTAAGAAGAGAGTTTTATAAAAATGGAGTTTTAGACGGGCCATTTTTTGAGTATGACGTAGATGGAAAACTATTGGTAGAGGCCACCTATTCGGATGGCAAATTCAATGGCAAATACACTGCTTTCTCCTCTTATAATTATGTACTGGAAACAGGAGATTATAAAAAGGGTAAAAAAATAGGCCCATGGGTGAGATATTTTCCTGATACAAAAACTATTGAAGCGGAAGAATTCTACGATGAAAATGGTAATAGAGTTGGAACCTGGAAATACTATTATCTCAATAAGCGGCTTGCAAGAATTGAGACTTATGAAAACGGTATTGCCATAGGAACATGGGAAGAATATTACCCAAATAAAAATGTTGCTAAGCGAAAAACCTATGAGCTGGGAGTTCCAGTAGGTAAATACGAAGAATTCTACGAGGATGGAAAAGTATCAGTTCAAGGCCAATATGCCAACGGAATGAAAACCGGTGTATGGAAAAGTTATTTTCCTGATGGAGTTTTGTTTTCTATTGGAGAATATAGAAATGATGTCAAAACAGGTCTTTGGAAATACTTCAACAAAATCAGCGTATTGATAGCCGAGGGTGAGTACGATTTGGGAATGGAAAACGGGCAATGGGTTTATTATTATGATGGCGGACAATTGAAGACAGTTGGTTCTTACAAGCTGGGTTTTGAGGATGGTATATGGGGGTTATTTTATGACAATAAGCAATTGACACAAGAGGAATTTTGGAAAGAGGGCCGTTTGTGGAATGTTTCGGAATACAAATCCTATGATGGTTCTAAATCCTATGATAAAGGAACATTAAAGGATGGAGACGGAACTAGAATTACCTACTATGTAAATGGCAAAAAAGAATCTGAGGGAGCTTATAAAGAGGGTAAGGCTGACGGTAGATGGATTTTCTTTCATGAGAATGGCAGAAAGGCTTCAGAAGGCGCAATGAAAGATGGTAAAAGAGAAGGTCCTTGGAGATATTATAATTCCGCAGGAAGGCTGGAAGATTTGATCAATTACAAAAATGATGAAATCGTAGAAGGAGACAATCGAACTCAAGATCCATCAGCTTCATTCATTCGGTTTTAAAACCTTTTAAATCTTCACGTGTTCTACCCCTAAAGACTAGATATGTTTGGATTATTCAAGAAAAAATCAGAAGCTGAAAAACTTCAGGATTTGTACAAAAAGAAACTGGAAGAAGCTCACAAGATCTCACACTCGAATAGGACCGCTGCAGACAAATTAATGGCTGAGGCAGAAGAAATAGCAAAGAAAATCGAAAAGCTTGCAAAAAACTAAATACATGTTTGATAATTTATAATGCATTTATTTGTATTTCAATTATTTACATGTATATTAGATATAATTATTTAAGCTAGTCCGATAGAGCATTTTTTCAACTAGATTAGTTTATTTTAAGGGTGATTGAGCTACGGGCGAATACTTAATAATTCTTTTTGAGGCTGTCTTTATTCAAAGGCAGCCTCATCTTTTTTTTAATCTATAATAAAGAGGCCTGCCCAAACCCAAGAATCTTTCTAAATCTTTTTGTCAAATATTAATCAATTAAAAATAAATTGATTTTGAAGCGTTAAAATTTGAATCATTTTCTAATTTTTTTAAAAAAGTATTTTTTGAAACCTAAAAATTCCCTTATTTCAGGTACAACTAGAATTTATGAACCTAATAAATCCAAATGCCCTCATCGAAAAGATGGAGGGAGTAGTCGAAATAAAGAGTTATCTCAATAAGATAAAGATCATTAAGAACCTATACCTCAAAGGAGCGAATACAGCCAGTGAAATTTGCAATGAGGTAGGGATCTCCCTTCCTACGGTCAATTCTCTACTCACAGACTTGATGAGTTCTGGAGAAGTCATCAAACATGGTCGTGCAGAATCTCAAGGAGGAAGAAAGCCTGATCTCTACAGATTGGCGGAAGACGCTTTCTATGTCCTTTCTGTAGATCTTTCAAAGTTTAATATGAATGTTGGGCTGTATTCCTGCAATCATACCTTAGCAGTAGCCAAAGAAAGCCACAAGATCGTGTTGGATAATGAAAAGGAAACTTTCGATAAAATCTGTGATATCATAGACCATTATCTAGCCAAAACGGGGATAGAATCAGATAAAATCATTGCTATCGGAATTTCTATGCCAGGCCTAGTGGATTCTATTGGAGGCATCAATTACACTTATTTCCGCTTTGGCAAAAAATCATTGTTAGAAAACTTTGAATCCAGATTCCAGAAAAAGATTTTTATGGAGAATGATGCCAGAGCGATGACGCTTGCTGAATTTAAATTCGGTTCCGATCACTCTCACAAAAATGTACTAGGACTCTTCGTGGGTTGGGGAATCGGTTTAGGAATCATTATAGATGGTAAAATCTATAGAGGTGCTTCTGGTTTTGCAGGGGAATTTTCCCACTCACCAATATTTGAATCAAGGGATATCACCTGTATTTGCGGAAAGAAAGGTTGCTTGGAAGCGGTTGCTTCAGGAACAGCCATTGTGAAAATGGCAGAAGAAGCCATCAAATTGGATAAAGATAGTATTCTAGCAAGGATGGTTAGGGACCATGAAGGAGAGTTGGAGCCGGGAATCGTGGTAGAAGCTGCATTGGCTGGAGATCAACGGGCCATCACTATTCTATCCGAGGCAGGATTGGATTTGGGAAGAGGAATATCCATGCTGATCCAGTTGCTCAACCCAGAATTGATCATCATTGGAGGATCAGTGGCAGAGGCCAATCAATATTTGATCACGCCAATTCAACAAGCGCTTAATATCTACAGCATGGCCAAATCCAGAGAAAAATCACAATTGGCTCTCTATCAATTGGGACAGGATGTGGGATTAATGGGAGGAGTAGCCGTGGTCAATGAACAGCTTTTTGAAGATGTTATTAGCAGATTAGGATAATTAGTGTACCCATGAGCACCAGTAATACAAAGGCATTTACTAAAATCCTATTTTGGATGCTTATGGGGATTTGCTTCTTCTCTTTTTCAGTAATTGCTCAGGAAAATTTCGAGGCAAAATTTCAACTTCTCAAGGCCAGCAAATCCAAGGTCAATTTTAAAAACCAACTGACCGAGGATCAATACAATAATATACTCCGCTATGAGTATTTCTACAATGGCGGCGGAGTAGCTATAGGCGACTTGGACAATGATGGATTAGACGATATTTTCTTCACCGGAAATATGGTTTCCAATAGGCTATACAAAAATCTGGGAGGTCTTAAATTTGAAGATTTAACCAAACCGGCTGGAATAGGTGGGAAAAAAGCCTGGGCTACGGGAGTGAGTATGGCAGATGTCAATGCTGATGGTTTGCTGGATATTTATATCTCTTATTCAGGGAAAGGAGATGAACAAAGCCGCAAAAATGAACTTTGGATCAATCAGGGTGGATTTAAATTCGAAGAAAAAGCAGAGCAATTTGGTATAGCGGACCCCTCCAATTCCACTCAGGCATTGTTTTTCGATTTCGATAGAGACGGTGATTTGGACCTTTATCTACTTAATCATCATATCCAAGTCATCAATGAATTGGAGTTTGATGAGGTCAAGCAAATTAGACATCCTACTGCGGGCGACAAGCTGTATAGAAATGATAATGGTAAGTTCATAGACATCAGTCAGTCAGCTGGCATCAAAGGCTCGGCCTTAGGCTTTGGATTAGCAGTCATTGCCTCAGATATAAATGGGGATGGATGGACAGACATTCTAGTCACTAATGATTATATAGAGCCAGACTACCTTTATATCAATCAAAAGGATGGCACCTTCAAGGACGAACTGGCTTCCTTCTTTCAGCATATTTCGCACTTTTCCATGGGAGCTGATATAGCGGATATCAATAATGATGGGCTGAAAGATATTTACACCTTAGATATGCTACCGGAAGATAACCGAAGGCAAAAGCTTCTTTACGGTCCGGAGAATTACGAGCAATATGCATTGATGATCAAAAAAGGCTTTTATCATCAAAATATGAGAAATATGCTCCAACTTAATTTGGGCAATGGGAATTTTTCAGAAGTAGGTCAATTAGCAGAAATTTCTAATACCGACTGGTCTTGGTCAGCCTTGTTTTTTGATGCAACCAACGATGGCTTCAAAGACTTGATGGTTACCAATGGATATTTCAGAGATTACACCAATCGGGACTTTTTAAAATACAAAGGAGACTATTATTTCAAACAAGCTGTAGCAAACCAAAAGGCAGACACTCTGCACTTGGTGACTTCTATGAGCTCCACTCCTATCTCCAATTACTTCTTTCAAAATTTAGGTGACCTGAATTTCAAAAACAGATCAAAAGAGTGGGGATTTGATGAAAAAGGATTTTCCAGCGGAGCAGCTTATTCGGATTTGGACAATGATGGAGATTTAGATCTAATCGTCAGTAATCTGAATACAACGGCAGACATTTTTGAAAATACAGGAAAGAAAGGAAACTGGATTCAATTCCAGCTTCAAGGACCAGAATTAAATCCTTTCGGGCTAGGCTCCGAAATTAAAGTGTACAGTAAAGGTGGTCAGCAAATACAAGAACTTCAGGTAGTCCGTGGGTTTCAGTCTAGCAGTACATATAGAATTCATTTTGGATTAGGAGAATACACAAGTATTGATTCAGCCTTGATCTCATGGCCCGATGGAAAAGCTGAAACCGTCTACGACCTTAAAATCAATAGTCTGAATACCTTGAGCCACAGCAATGCTATTATCTCCACTCCAAAAGCTCTCGCTACACAAACTATTTTCACCCAAGTAGAGAAGCTACCGGATTTTAAGCCTAAATCTATAGGATTTAATGATTTTAAAAGACAGCCTCTGATGACTGTAATGCCAGGAGCCATCAGCCCAGTCTTAGCAAAAGGAGATGTAAACCAGGATGGAATTCCTGAAATTTTTATTGGAGGCACCAAAGGTCAGTCTGGAATGATTTTCAGCTTTGATGGAAGCAACTGGTCCGTTTATTCAGGATTTAGATCCTCCGATGAATACACCGATGCAGTTGCCATTTTTGAGGATTTCAATGCTGATGGTTGGTTGGATTTATTTATTGGAAGTGGAGGGTATCATGATTATCTGAGTAGTGACGAGGCTCTCCAAGACAGACTTTATCTTAATGATGGAACAGGTAAATTAAGCCTTCAGAAAAACTTTCCAGCCTATACCCTATCAACTGGTACAGCCCAAGCATTAGATATTAATCAAGATGGAGCCTTAGATCTATTTATAGGAGGAAAAGTGATTCCGGGAAGATACCCGGAGACTCCATTGAGCAAAATCCTAATAAATGATGGATCGGGGGTATTTTCAGATCAAACTGATCAATTTTTACCTCAAAACGGAAAATTGGGTTTGATTCATACCAGCCTTAACCTAGATCTTAATGAAGATGGGTTTCCTGACTTAGTGATTGCTGGGGAATTTATGCCTATCACCGTTTTGATTAATCAGCAAGGAAAAACCTTTAGCAATCAAACAGATCAATACTTTAAGGATAATAGATCAGGATGGTGGACCGCCCTTCATGCTTCAGATGTAGATGGTGATGGGGATTTGGATATCATCGCCGGGAATTTTGGAAACAACTCCCAATTTAAGGTCAGCGAAGAAAAAAAACTTCGGCTCTACGCTTCCGACTTTGATCAAAATGGGTCCATAGATCCTATTTTGGAATGCTACATTGGTGAAGAGGCCTATCCGTTTGCAAGCCGGGATGAATTACTGGATCAAATGGTCTCCATGAGGAGCAAATTCACTAATTATGAAAGTTATGCTGATGCTAAGTTGCAAGATTTATTTTCGCAGAAAGACTTGGATGCCGCCCAAATTTTAGAAGCCAACAGTCTAAGTTCATTTGTATTTGAAAACACAGGAACTGGTTTCATTGCCAAAAAGCTCCCAAGTTTGGCTCAGGCTTTCCCCATTTTTCAAATTCAAACCGGGGATTTTGATCAAGACGGACATATTGATTTGTTACTAGGAGGAAATCAAAGACAAACCAGGATCCGGATAGGGAACATAGATGCAGGGCTTGGATTAGTGCTTAAAGGTGATGGAAAGGGAAATTTCCAAACTGCTTACCCATTTGAATCAGGTTTAGCTATCAAAGGTGATATCAAATCAGTTTTACCGATTGAAGTAGCAGGAAAAAACTTCTTGCTTTTTGGGATTCATGGACAAGCTTTAGAACTTTATCAATACCATGAGAAATAAAGCCCTTTACCTGGTTATTCTTCTATTAACAATTCGCTTGAATCAAGTAAATGCGCAATCCTTGAATTGGCCAAAGACCTATAGAGAGAAGCTATTTCATCTAACTGAAGTGATGGTCACGGACGTAGCAAGTCCTCCGGTAGCTGCTAGGATCTACGCCTATTCCACCCTAGCCTCCTATTTGGCTATTAGAGAGCAAGGAAAGGAATTCAAACACCCGGACTTACTTGGACCATCTCGGCTAAATAGTCTCGAAGTAGAAAGAAATCCAATCAGTTCACCCGAGTTTTCAGCAATTTATGCCATGCTTTTGGTAGGTGAAAGTATTATGCCTTCAGGTTATCTTATGAAAGAAAAGCAAGAGAAATGGGTGGCTTTTGCTCTAAAGAACAAGCTTTTCAAAAAGAAAGAACTGGAGGCGCACATCAATTTTGCAAAAACAGTTGCGAATTCGGTTCTAACCCAGGCCAAAGCAGATGGTTACCTTGAACTCCCCACACTAACTCGATACAGTCCCAAAGAAGGCGCTGGCAACTGGTACCCTACTCCACCGGCTTATATGGGTGCTGTTGAACCTGAATGGAGAACTATTAAAACTTTTTACATTCAGGATTTGAACCAGTTTTCTCCAAACCCTATGGCAACTTATGATTTGAAGGAAGGCAGTTCCTTTCGTAACCAACTGATGGAGGTTTATCAAACCGTCAAAAGCTTGAATGAGGAACAAAAACTCATAGCCAATTTTTGGGATTGCAACCCATTTATGGTAGAATTTTCCGGACATATGGCGATGGGGGTAAAAAAAATCTCTCCAGGTGGGCACTGGATGGGAATCACAGGAATTGCGGCAGAAAAACAACAATTAAGCTTTGCAGAAACTGCTTACATTCATGCTTTGGTTGGAATGACTTTGCATGATGCCTTTATTTCATGTTGGAAAGCAAAATATGAAACGGACAGAATCCGTCCTGAGACAGTCATAAACAGAGAATTGGATCAAAGGTGGAAGCCATTGCTTCAAACCCCTCCTTTTCCGGAATACACCTCTGGTCACTCAGTAATCTCTCGAGCCTCAGCTGTAATTCTTACAGGGTATTTTGGGCATGATTTTGACTTTCTAGATACATCTGAGACTTACTTCGGCTTACCTGAAAGACAGTTTCAGTCCTTTTTACAAGCATCCGAAGAAGCGGCGATTTCCCGCCTTTACGGAGGAATTCATTTTAGAGATGCGATTGAAGAAGGAGTGGCTCAGGGAGAAAAAATTGGACAAAGCATCTGGAAAAAAATAAGTAACACTGAAGTTTTTATAAGTAAAAAAGAACAGCCTTGAAATCGACCCTAGCACTTCTATTATTCTCATGTTTACTCTGTTTTTCCTGTCAAAAAGAAGAGGTTAAAGAGCCAATACAAAAACCAAATATCGTCTTAATTTTTGCAGATGATCTGGGCTACGGCGATTTGGGAAGCTATGGAGCAAGTGAATGGCAAACTCCTCATCTGGACCAATTGGCTGAAGATGGCAGCAAGTTCACCCAGTTTTATGTACCTCATGCAGTTTGCTCTGCTTCAAGAGCTGCTTTATTGACAGGAACATACGCCAATCGCCTTGAAATCTTCGGCGCTTTGGATCATACAGCTAGCCATGGATTGAATCCGGACGAAACTACGATAGCTGAGTTACTCAAAGAGCAAGGCTATACAACAGGCATGGTGGGCAAATGGCACTTAGGCCATCTAGCACCCTTTTTACCGGGCAAACAAGGCTTTGATAGCTATTTTGGATTGCCTTATTCTAATGATATGTGGCCTCATCATCCTGAGGCTAAAGACTATTATCCACCTTTACCATTGATTCAAGGTGACTCAACCCTTGAAGTTTTGGATGATCAAAGTTTGCTAACTACCCGGTATACCGATAAAGCGTTAGAATTTATCGAGAAAAATCAAGATCAGCCATTTTTCCTTTACTTAGCTCATTCTATGCCGCATGTTCCCCTTTTTGTATCTGAAAAATTCAAAGGGAAGTCTTCTCAGGGAATGTATGGGGATGTGATTATGGAAATTGATTGGTCAGTCGGCGAAATCCGTAAAAAGTTAAAAGAGTTGGACCTAGAAGAAAATACCTTAATCATATTTACTTCAGACAATGGTCCATGGCTTTCTTATGGAGCACATGCAGGATTGACCGGTGGATTAAGAGAGGGCAAAGGCACTTCCTGGGAAGGCGGAATCAGGGTTCCGGCTATTTTCACCTGGCCTGGAAAAATTAAACCGGGAACAGTACAAAGTCAGGCTGCCATGACTGTGGATATTTTACCAACTATTGCAGCAATAACCGGTACCGAATTACCTGAGCTTCCTATTGATGGAAGGAATATATGGTCCATGATTCAGGGAGAACAGCAAGAGGACAAGCCTTATTTTGCCTACTATAACCGAAATGAGTTGCAGGCAGTGATTTATGGAAAATGGAAGCTTGTTTTTCCGCACCGCTATAGAACTCTGCCAGAAGGAACCGTCTTGAGAAATGATGGAATTCCGGTTCAATACACGCATGTTAATTTGGAAAAAGCCGAGCTTTATAATTTGGAAATAGATCCTTCTGAAAGTAAGGATGTCTCCGAAGCAAACCCGGAAATTCTGGCTAAGCTACAAGGCTATGCTGAAGAAGCTAGAAAAGACATGGGCGATGCACTTACCGGTTTTGAAGGTAGCGGTATGAGAAAACACGGGAAGTACGAAAGCCCTGACTAGTTTTGAATTAAGAATTACACCCCAAAAGCGTTCGGGATACGAGGAACTCCCAACTTCTATTCTTCCCCCACGCCTTAAAAAAATGCATGAACGGTGAACGATGAACAAAAATTCCAAATTCTTCCATGCCTACAGCATGGTGAGGGTGTCTGCATATATCATTACTACCTATCTCAAATCCCTCTGGGATTTGCATGACTCTCGGATACATCTTGTCTACTTGGCGGAAGAATCAGTTGGATTTGAAGTAGAACAATGAACCCTGAACCCTGAGCAAGGCTCCTCTCAATAACCTCTCCCCTGACGCCTACTCAATTAATCAATTACTCAGTTACTCGATTACTCATCAATTCCTCATTGGAATATCGAACATCGAATGATGAATGTCGAATAACTAAGTAACCTATAACTCAATAACCCAATCCCACAGCTACTCAACCTATCAACAGTCTACGGAATCCACTTAATATCCTTGAAATTCGGCTTTCTTTTCTCCAAAAAGGCATTCCTACCCTCTTTCGCTTCTTCTGTCATATATGCCAAACGGGTAGCTTCACCGGCAAATACCTGCTGACCCACCATCCCGTCATCAGTCAGATTCATGGCAAACTTGAGCATCTTGATGGATGTTGGGGACTTTTCTAAAATTTCCTGAGCCCATTGATAAGCTGTTTCCTCTAACTCTTCGTGAGGAATGACTGCATTTACCATCCCCATTTCATAAGCTTCTTGGGCAGAATAATTTCTACCTAGAAAAAATATTTCTCTCGCCTTTTTTTGACCCACCATTTTAGCCAAATAAGCTGAACCATAACCTCCGTCGAAGCTGGTTACATCTGCATCAGTTTGCTTAAAAATTGCATTTTCCTTACTAGCCAAGGTCAAATCACAAACCACGTGTAAACTATGTCCTCCTCCTACAGCCCAGCCCGGAACGACAGCAATCACTACCTTTGGCATAAAGCGAATCAAGCGCTGAACTTCCAGAATATTCAAACGGTGATATCCATCATCCCCCACATACCCTTGATGACCTCGAGCTTTTTGGTCCCCTCCTGAACAAAAGGCCCATTTTCCATCTTTGGAGGAAGGTCCTTCTCCGCTCAACAAAACCACTCCAATAGAGGTATCCTCCTGAGCATCATAAAAAGCATCATAAAGTTCGGCTGTCGTTTTGGGCCTGAAGGCATTTCTTACTTCAGGTCTGTTAAAAGCTATTCTGGCAACCCCGTTGCACTTCTTGTAGGTGATATCTTCGTATTCTTTGGCAGTAATCCACTCCATGATTTCCGTTTTGGTTAAAAATCAGATTTTTTTGCAAGATAACAGCCTTCCACGGAATTTGTTGATCTTTCGAACCCGAAGTCTGCTTACAAGAGTTAAAACATTATGTTTCAATTAAAATATCATCACCTCACTTTTCAAAAACCTGAAGATTTTACTCAGATCCAATCAGACTTTCCTGATTTCTTAAAAGAGGCATTGGCTTTTTGCCAGGCTTGGAAAATTGGAGAAACAAAATTTATTCAACAAACCTCGGGTTCGACAGGTGTGCCTAAGACCATTTTACTAGAAAAGTTTCAAATGGAAGCCAGTGCTAAAGCAACTCAGGGATTTTTCAAGGTAGGTAAAGACACCAAACTACTTTGCTGCCTAAATCCTGCCTATATCGCGGGAAAAATGATGCTTGTTAGAGCAATGGTTTGGGATGCTCCCATCCAAATTGTAGCTGCAAGTTCAGATCCACTGGGTGAAATCAATTTGGATGAATTACCTGAATTTGTAGCAATGGTGCCACTACAGGTGGAAAATAGTATAGAGAAGCCTGAGAGCTTAGAAAAATTGCAGAAAATCAAACAAGTAATTATAGGTGGAGCTCCTCTTTCCCAAAAATTAAAATCTAAAATAGTCAAACATGGAATTGCTGCTTGGCAAACCTTCGGTATGACAGAAACTGTTTCACATGTTGCATTAGCTCGAATAACTGACCAGCCAGAATTAATTTACAGCACCTTGCCGGGTGTAGAAATCGGAACAGATTCAAATGATGCACTTTGGATAAAATCCCCAATGAGCGGGCCTCAAAATATCCAAACAAATGACCAAATTGAGTTGCTTTCTCCTAATCAATTTATTTGGAAAGGCAGGTTGGACTTTGTGATCAATTCTGGAGGTGTAAAGATTCACCCTGAACAAATTGAAAATAAAATCGAGGATTCAATTCAAGCGATTTTTCCGGATACGCGTTTCCTTATCAGTTCAAAGAAGGATGAATCCTTGGGACAAAAAGTAATTCTGTTTCTGGAAAGGAAAGAAATTGAAGCGGATCAGGCAGAAAATTTAAAAAAGCAACTTGAACTTGTTTTATCCCGTTTTGAAAGGCCAAAGGAGATTATTTGCCTACCCAAATTTCCTGAGACTGCAAATGGCAAATTAGCCAGAAAAAGCCTGCTTGAATGATACAAATCCTATTGATAGTTTTTCATTTCTTATTTCAAGGACCAAATTTCAACCAAGATTTAGCAAGTATATCCTTGACGGTCTCGAATTGCAGATCAAACCAAGGCATGGTAAGAATATTGATTTTTGATCAGGAAAGTGGATTTCCTGACAATAGAAAAAAAGCGATTAAGGCCATCTCACTACCTATAAAAAATCAGGAATCAAAAATTGCCATTTTAGATTTAAAACCAGGGAAATACTCCATTTCAACTTTCCATGATGAGGACGAAAATGGTGAGTTAAACAAAAATCCATTTGGCTATCCTTCCGAGAAATATGGATTTTCTAATAACCCGCGAGTAATTTTTACTCCACCATCATTTGAAAAATGCAGTTTTGAACTGAAAGCTAATCAAGTCAGAGAAATCAACATAAATCTCCGTTAGGTTATAGTCTTTAGCCAGCCTGTAATACTATTTCTTTCCTTTTTTGTAGGCAAGACTTCATGTGGGATTTCAGCACTTAAAAAAACCACCAACCTACCTGGCATTGGCAAATAATCTTCTATTCGCTCTGTACCATCGGGATTGGGAAGATACATGCGCAAAGCCCCTTCATCCGCCTCAGTCCATTGGTCATTTACATAAAGGATAACTGTGACCTCCCGATAAGGAACTTGTTGGAATTGATCCAGATGACGCTTGTAAAAAGAACCTATAGGATACCTCGCAAAATGGCCCTCAAATGACTTCAATCCTAGAAAACATCTCCTGTTCAAAATAGTCTTGATTTCTTCCACACGATTCCAATATTCTTGTTGAAGTGGGCTGAGGTTTTCTTCATCCATCCAAAGCACCTCGTCACTTCTGATTTCAGGTATCACTTGCTTTTTATCACCTGAACCTACAGCAGCTTTTCGAAACTTTCCTTTTTCGAGTAAATCAGTTTGTTCATCAAAAAGGGCTTTTCTAAAGATCTCATCCACGAAATTATCTATGACCACATAGGACTTGGTATAAATCTCCTCTGCTATCTTTTCCAATACATCTTCCATCAATCAGCTATTTGCTTGCAAAATAACTGCTTTATCAGTGGAAAAAATATACTTTTGCACAAACTTCAAGCTATGAGTTCCCCAAAATCAAACGTTACAGGATTAGTTTTCGAATATGATTCAGGAATCACCCCACCTCCCTATGCCCATGTATTTCACATGACTTTGGACTGGTCGGGCAAGGAACTTCAAGCTCAACTTCAATTACATTACACTGATAGAGAGGAGCTTTCGGAAGAAGAAATCTTAGATGAAGGCTTTACACTCAACGATGATTATCAATATGATGGCCCTATTGATCAGGTTTGGGTCAAATCTCTTCAGGAACTGATCTCCACTTCTAGATGGACAGGCAAATCTCTGGATGAAGGAGGAATTAGAATTGGTTTAACAGAATCAGGTAAAGTAAAGGATTATAAAACTCCTGCCAATCAGGAAGAATGGCAATTAATGGCTCAGGATCTGATTCAAGCCATTTATGAAACCACCAAAAAAGAAGCTCCTCTTCAGGTTCATTATAGAATAGTCAACTCTGAAAAAACTGTTGATTGCTCCGTATCGGTTCATTTTTCCAATAGAAAGGTGATTTTTGAGCAAAATGGTAAAAGCAGAACCATCAATTGGGAATACGCCATTCAATTGATGAAATTGGTTTTTACTCCGGATTATCATTATGATATGGCTAAGGAATCGCCAGGTACCAAGAGAGGTCATTACATTGATTGCGGTGATGGCTATTGGCATGAATTGGGCAAAGGAGTAGTCAACATAGATCCAGCTTTTGATGCAGTGGGGAAAATCCAGGAAGGATTTCAGAGCTTGATAGATGAATAATTAACCTTTCAGCTTTTTCAAATCCAATTGAATATCTTTAATCATCTCGCCCAAATCATCCAAACTTAAAGGCTTTTTCTTATCTCCCGGATTTGGGAAATCAGTACTGATAAAGGCCTTGACTTCCCATGCCTCCAGTACATCTTCACCTTTTACCTCGAAGGGCTTATAATGTTCATTATCCGATACCAAAAAGAGCTTTCCATTTTCGGATAAATAGTTAAAAACTCTCTTGTAAACCACCCCCTCTGTTTGGGTAACGAGCACATAAGTTCTACCACTTTTGATAGAACTGAGATGATCCACATAAGCACCAATTACGATTGTGCCAGGTATCAAGGGAAGCATGGAATCTCCCGCCAATTCAAAGGCTCTGTATGTCGCGTTGCTTGCTAAATTAGGAAGTCGGAATTGTGGTAACTTCTCCATGTATTCCTGATCAGCAAAACCATTCAAATATCCTGCAGAAGCTTTCTGACCTACCAGCGTAATATTCTCCCTGTCTTGATCGTCTACCGCGATAGTCAAAATGTTCAGATCTCGCTTTTGAATAGCTTTTCTTCCAAGCTTTTCAATATCATGATTGATCAACTCATCCATCCCAACTTCCAATAATTCACAGATCTTTTGAAGGGCAGCAAGTTTGGGCTCTGAACGCCCATCCTCGTATGCAGAAATCATAGTCCTTTGCACGTCCAACTGATCGGCTAGATCACTTTGGGTAATGCCTTTTTGCTTTCTCAAAAACCGGAGATTGGAAGCTAGAAAACTCATGCCGAGAATAAATAAAAGTTAGGATCATCCTGAGCTGGGGCAACAGGAAACAAGGGATTGATATTCCGCTCAGCCATTCTTCTATTTTCCAACTTTCGCTGAATTTCCAAAATGATCTCACCTACCGGCTTCGGCTCTGTCATCAAAAGATACCCGTACCTTGAATCCTGATCATCTTCGACAACAAACTTTACCTGACAATTCCCTGATGCCAAATTTTTAGTGGTGATGTTGATTTTTTCTAGCTTTTCCATGATTGACCTGTTTTACGAGTACTAATATAAAATGTTACTTTTATAAACATCAACAGGTTTATAAAATTTACATAAATTTCTGACAGGCATTGTCATTTTTTACAAAAAAGGAAGCTAAATCATAAAATTATCAGGCACTTATAACATGATAAAGACTAATTTTTTACACGATCGGTATGCTTTCATTTTCCCATATGACCGCTCAGCGAAAAGTTCAAACAATTAGTTCTGACAGGACTTTCCTTTGTATTGAAAACTAAAACCAATCTTCGCTTCAAACCAGCGAATTACAGTAAACCTACCCATGAGAGTAAAATTTAGTATCCTGCTATTCTTTTTTGCAACTACCACATTAATTGCCCAAACCTACTCTATCAAAGGGCGAGTTCAGGAATCAGGCTCCAAAACAGCAATCCCCAATGCAACCATCTTACTTCTCCGTGTAAACGATTCCACCCAGGTGGATGGAATGATTTCAGATTTAGATGGAAATTTTGAAATCGACGATGTCCGCGAGGGGGAATACCTATTGAAAGTTCAATATTTAGGCTATCAAAACCTGTTTAGAAGTCTTCAAGTTGCACGAAATATTGACCTAGGTGTCATTTCCATCCAAGAAGAGGCAACTGCTTTGGAGGAGGTTACCATCTCTGCAAGAAGATCTACCAGTCAGCAAAAGTCAGATACGACCCTATATAATGCTGATGCCTTTAAGACTATGCGGGATGCCAGCGCTCAGACACTGATTGAAAAATTACCGGGAGTAACTTCCGCTGATGGAGCTTTGCAGGCTCAAGGTGAAAATATTGGGCAGATATTGGTGGATGGAAAGCCATTTTTCGGAACTGATGTACGAACAGCCTTACAAAATTTGCCTGCAGAGGTAATTCAAAGCATTGAGATTTTTGATCAGCTAAGCGAAAAAGCCAGATTGAGTGGTTTCGATGATGGTGAAAGGCTTAAAACGATCAACATCATCACTAAGCCTAATAGAAGAAAGGGGCAATTTGGACGTACTTCAGCAGGCTATGGAAGCGATGATCGCTATGTAGTGGGAGCAAGTATCAATGCTTTCAACGAGGATCAGCGTATCACATTTACTGGACTTTCCAATAATATTAACCTGACTGATTACTCCTCCGACCCCAATGCTCAGGACAATGCGAGACCTCAAAATGGGATCATTAATACAAATTTGGCTGGCTTAAACTATTCAGATCTTTGGGGTAAAAAAATAAAGGTCTCGGGAAGCTATGTATTCAGCAGCAGAGAAAATATCGGGCAGGAAATACGCTTCCGTGAGTTTATCACCAATAATGAAACGGATCAATTTTATGAAGAAGTAAGCAATGATACCAGATTGAACAACCAGCATCAATTTGATATGCGCTTCGAATATAATATTGATGAGAAGAACAGGATCTTATATATCCCTAGATTTTCGGCAAGGTTCGAAACAGAAAACTCAGATTTCTTTGGGGAAACGACCAATGGAGTGGATTTGATCAATTCAGTAGAGAATACTCGAACATCAAAAAACAAGGATTACGATCTATTCAATCGCTTTTTCTACAGTCACAAATTTGATAAGCCCGGAAGAACCATGACTGTTAGAGCTAGATTGGGAAATAATGCCAATGAGGATAGGGCCAACCGACTGGCTGAAAACCAGTTTTTCTCCCCTACTTTCCGAACTGAAACCATCAACCAACAGATAAACAGAGACCGAACTGGGCTTTCCTGGGAAACAGGAATTTCCTTCACAGAGGCAGTGAGTGAAAGAAGCCAATTTGAATTGGAATATGAAATCGGAAACCGAATTAATGATTCAGACCAGTTGATTTTTGATGTGATCGATGAAACACCAGGTGATCCTGAATTAAGATTGGATACTGCTTTGAGTAATACTTTTGAAAGCAAGTTTTTAACTCAGGAAGTGGAGTTAGGCTATCAATATTCAAAAGATGGCTTGAGATTTCAGGTGGAAGGACAATATCAAAATGCCAAACTGGACAATAGCCAGGGTTTTCCTTTGACTTTTGATTTGCTGCGGACTTTCCAAAGTTTCCAGCCAAGTGTCAGAATTGATTATAAATTTTCTGATAACACAAATATAGAGTTCGATTACGATACCAGAACCAATGAGCCAAACTTAAGGCAATTACAACCGGTAGTCGACAACTCCAATCCATTGCAATTGTATGTAGGAAATCCGGATTTGGATCAATCTTACAGTAACCGATTGAGAGTAAGATTCAGAAGCAACAATCCTGAAACAGACAGGAACTGGTTCCTTTTTGCTCAGTCCTCTTTTGTAAAAAACACAATCAGCAACAGTTCCTTTATTGCACAAGAAGCAACCGAAATTGAAAATGGAATCATCTTGGAACAGGGCAGTCAGTTGTTTAGACCGGTAAACTTAGATGGTTATTGGGATTTTAGATCTTGGTTGAGTTATGGTATTCCTGCAGGATTTATCAAGTCCAATTTCAATATGAATTTCGGGGCGGCTTACACCAAAAGGCCAACTTTAGTCAATCAGCAAAACGGTTTTAATAACTCTCGAAGACTCAGTACAGGGTTCTCTATCAGCAGTAATATCAGCGATCAGATTGACTTTAACATCTGGACAAGATTTTCCTTTAATGATGTAGAAAATACACTCAATCCGAATTTGAATAACAAGTTTTTCAATCAGCGGGGAAGAATCAATTTCAACTGGATCATTTGGGAAGGTTTTGTGTATAGACTGGATTTGACCCATCAAGTGAATTCTGGCCTTTCCGAAGGCTTTGACACCAATTTCACCTTGGTTAATATGAGTTTGGGCAAGAAGATCTTCAATAATCAGCGAGGAGAAATCAGCTTGAATGTCTATGACCTATTCCGGCAGAACAACAACATTCGCAGAAACATTTCTGAGACCTTTATTGAAGATGTACAAACCAATGTCTTGCAACGCTATGTCATGCTGACTTTCAGTTATAATATCCGAAGGTTCAGCAAAGGCATGGATATGGATGACTACCAAGAACTCATCAATACCGGAAATGATGGAAGCGTGAGAGGTGGTGGACTGTAAAGATGAAGGCTAAATTCAAAAATCTGAAATTCAGAGAAACTCATTTTTAGGGTTTGCGAATTAGGGGCTGCTTAGGGGGAATTATCTTTGTTTTACGTCCTTCAAACGTATGTGAGATAGGTCTATAGATTAAGCTCAATTTTATTGATCTTAAGTAGAATTTTCGATTCAACAACAATTATTCTGCTGTGAATTGCTTTCAAATCAACCAAAGTAAGATTCATGAGTACCATAGAATATAATTTCTTAGCGAACTAAATTGGTACTTTCCTGTAGGAATCACAGCACTCTCAGGGTTGCTTAGAATTCCTTCCCGGTTGTGAATTGCTTTCAAATCGACCGAAGGGAGATTCATGAGCACCATTGAATATAATTTCTTAGCGAACTAAATTGGTACTTTCCTGTAGGAATCACAGCGACTGCTCCGCCAGATCAATCTCAAAGCGCGTTGTGAATTGCTTTCAAATTGGTACTTTCCTGTAGGAATCACAGCCGAATGTAGCGGTACATGGAGCGCTCATCAGTTGTGAATTGCTTTCAAATTG
>NZ_DFMT01000036.1:0-7567 GCF_002376385.1 Algoriphagus sp. UBA3586
ACTTTTGAGACAGCCTCTTTTTAATTTTTGATGAAAAAGCTTTAGGCAGGCAGCACGAATTCAAATTCCGTGTAACTCTCGGAGTCAGATGAAATATGGATTTTAGAACCATGGATTTCCAGAATTTTTCGAACAATAGCCAAACCAAGTCCTGAGCCTTCAATCCCCTTCATGTCCTTGTCTACCTTATAGTATCGATCAAAAATGGACTCCAAATCTTCCTTTGGAATGCCTTCACCGGAGTTTTTTACCCGTATTTTCACTCCTCCTGGTGCGCTACAGGCCTCCAATTCGATGTGACCATGATCCGGTGTGTACTTTACCGCATTATCCAGTAGATTCTGAATTACCCGATCAATCAAATACAAATCAGCCTCCACAACTGGCAAATTCGCACAGATACTAGAACTGATAGAAATGTCTTTGGATTGGGCTAAGAGTTCGTATTTCAAACTGGAATCTACCAGCAATTCCTGGATTTTCAGCTTCTCCTTTTTAACCTGCATCTGTCCAGACTCCAATTTGGAAAGGTCAAATAGATCCGTTACCAGTTTGGTCAATTTATCAACCGAGTTGAGAATTATTTTGTAGTAACTTCGTTTTTCATCCGGGGTCAGCTTTTCATCCCGAATTTGAAGGGTTTCCACATAGCCATTGATAATCGCCAGAGGATTTCGCAGATCATGGGATACATTGGCAATCAATTCCCGACGAAGCGCATCTACATTTTTGAGTTCCTCAATATTATCCAGAATGGTATCTGCCATGGAATTGAAGGTTTTGCCTAGCAATGCCAAATCAGAATTGGAGGTAGACTGGGGCACTCTGGACTGCAAATCTCCTTCTTTGAAAGCTTCCACAGCCACGACTACTTTTCGAAGGTGTCTAGTCCACCAAGCTATCAAAACCAAGCCGATTAATAGCCCTACGATCAAGGTAATGAGGATGGAATTCAGCGTCAACCCTAGCCAATACGAACCTAATAAATCAGAGCTGATGGCATCGAATTTTTCACTTTCCAAAGTGATGTAAACATAGCCTTGGAGTTCCCCATTTTCATAAACCGGCGCCGCGGAAAACACTGATGTCGTTCCGGGATTTCGAGGATCATCTCCCAGCACAAATTCACTGCCTCCTTCAGATATAAACTGTTCCACTGGTGCGATATCAACAGCCTTTAACTTGACCAATTGATCCAACACCACATAGGATAAAATCTCCCCTTTCGGATTCAACAAATACACCTCAATTCCAGGATTGACGGCCATCATGGAATGCATAATCACTACTAAGGCCTCTTCGTTGATTTTACCATCCTGAAAGGGATTGACTTCCTTGATTAAATAAGAAGCAACTTCCGCATTGAGTTTTTGGGTAGTTTCCTGAAAATACCGCTGGGCATTTTTGGTGGTTATCAGAATATAGGAGGCACCAACCAGAAGTAAAACCAGGATAAAGGAAAGCGATAATCTCCAATAAAGACTTTTCATGATTTTCGGGGATTAGAGTTCGTCATTGAAGCGATAACCTACGCCCCAAGTGGTCAAGATGTAGGAAGGATTGTTGGGATCTGATTCGATTTTGGATCGAAGCCGGTTGATATGAGCATTAACTGTATGTTCATATCCACTGAAATCATATCCCCAAATCAATTCCAGCAGCTCCCCTCTTGAGTAGCTTCTTCCGGGATTTTTTGCCATGAGATACAAAAGGTCAAATTCCTTGGGAGTCAATTCTACCCTTTTTTGATCGAATTGTACCTTTCGTTTTTCTACATCGATTTCCAAAAGTCCCTGTGAAATGAGCGTTTTTTCTTTTTTCAATGCTAAAAGCTGGAGCTCCTGTCTTCGAAGAATAGCTTTGACCCGAGCCAAAAATTCCCGGATTTTGAAGGGTTTGGTCAGATAATCATCTGCTCCTGACTCAAGACCCATGACTTTATCTATTTCCTCTGACTTGGCTGTCAGCATCAGAATTGGGGTGAAAATTTCCAAAGCACGGAGTCGCTGACAGATCTGTATTCCATTCATCTCAGGAAGCATCACATCCAAAATTAAGAGGTCGAATTCTCCTTTATTGGCTCTTTCAAATCCCTTTCCACCATGATCAGCTACTTCCACTGCATAGCCCTCATCCTTTAGGTGAAGTTGGAGGAGTTCATTGATGTTCGGGTCATCTTCTACAACAAGTATTTTTTTCATAGATACACTGCTAGGCTGAAAAATAATCCCAAAAGATCACGAAAGTATCACAAGGCTGAAAATTCTTAATCGAGGGAAACTTTCAAAAATTCAATCTTTATTTCAAATCCTATTTTTCACCTACCCCAAAATCATCTCCAAAACCTTCTCCCTATCCAGATCATTGAGCAATTCATGATGAGCGCCTTCCAAAATTTCAATGGTCTTATCATTTAGAACTGATATATCAGTTTAGATAACCTTCGCCACTTCAATAGGTAGCTGATTAAAAGTTTAAATGAGATTGTAATTAATTTATAAGACAAAAAACTAACTGTGACACCAAAATTCATTCAAATGAGGGAAGTCTATTTGAATCAATTATTTATTAGAAATTTAATGACTTCCACTCCATTCAAAGATTTTAGCCTTAACAAATACGTACCCGAACTTAAGCCCTCCATGTCAAGAAATATTTCATTATTTACCTTCTGAAAATCAACTATCTCTTTTACTATTGTTCCTTTACTATCGATAATTTCAATTTTATATAGACCAGGATCAATAGTTTTAAGATAGGAAATATGAACTTTCCCACTACTTGGATTTGGAAATAGGGTTATTTTCCCATTTTTCTCATTACCATCTAAACTTAATAATATATCTACTTTTACTATCGCCATTCCACGGCTTTGGTTTCCGCTAAAATCTGTGACGATCAGTTCCACATTATTAATACCTTGATCTTTGATATCAAAACTGTCTTTTGAAAGAGCATAAGTAGCTATTTCACAATTATCATAAGAGCCATCATTTATATCGTTTGGAGAAATACTGGCCTTCCCATCCTCATTGAGAAAAATATCTAAATTCTTGACTCTTACTATTGGAGATAACCTATCTAGAACATTGACCAATACTTCCGTGCTATCTGAATTCCCGCTAACATCAATAGCTTTGAAAAATATTGGATTTTCACCGAGATCAGTACAATCAAAGTAACTTTTTGAAATAGACAACGCCTTTATTGCAACATTGTCAAATGTTCCGTTATTTACATCACTGGCTGAAATTTGAACTTTCCCACTTTCATCAAGTTCCACTTCAATATTCTTCACCTTCAAAGTAGGTGGAATATCGTCTGTTTTTTTGACCTTAATAAATTGAGTTCGGGAAATTGAATTAGATCCTACTGAATTACTACTCGTCAATGTAACCGAATAAATTCCTTCTTCTTGGTAGCTAACTATTGGATTTTTACTAGTACTAGAACTTGGATCTCCCCCTTCAAAAGTCCAAGCCCAGCTTTCAGGTTCTTGACTTGTTAAATCAAAAAATCTCACTTTTTCATTCGTATAAATTTCCAATTTATCTGCTCCAAAAAAAGCTACAGGACTTAAAAGTGGTTCCGACTTTGTCACTTGATCTATAATCCTTAAAGTCTCATTTTCGCAAACACTACAAAAAGGCCTACCTAAAAATCTCATCAAGCAATTTTGGTGAGGTCGATACCAGCTGGGTGATTCCTGATGAGGGAAAATCCCCACACCATTTTGGTTTAAAAAAGAGCTCCATCGTATTGTTCCAGGATTATTGTTTGTTGTCATATTCGGGGATTCTCTAGCATAAGAATCTCCAACCCAATATTCATCAGAAAGCTTTGAGAAAGTATGGCCCATTTCATGAACCATAATTTGTACGGCATCTGGGTGAGTAGAAAAAGTTGCTATAGCTCCTCCTGCACCTCCGTATCGCTGATCATTGACCATGAGGAGCGCTATATCAAAAAAAGGAATTGTGGAATTAAGTACCGAATATACTTTATTGATCTTGGTTGGAGTTAACAAGCGCTCAATATTGGAAGTATTATAAGAGCTTCCAAAGTAATTATCTATGGGTTCATTGGGACTTGTAGCTGCTCCAGATACATTAGATACAATTTTAACCGCGTAAACATTAAACATCATTTCTTTGGATTTCCACGGTTCAAGTTTAAACATCTCCGAAATATTTCGTGAAGCATCTTCCAAAAATTTATCTTGTTGCTCCAAGGTATAACCGTCACCTAGAATTACCAGATTAATCACTTTTTCTGGTGACCCACTTTGTTTTAGTATTTCTATGGGAAAAACCTGAGAAAAGCATAATGCCTGAATAGAAAAATATATGATTAATGAAATGGAGAGCCACTTTTTCATTGAATTTTAGGTTTATCGAGTTGTAATAAATTCAAATTTCTCCATTCACCTGAGTAAAATTTATCCACACTAACTAGCTCAAAACATTCATCCCACTGAATCCGAACATAAAATTCTTCCTGCTCCACCTCTACTGACTTAGAGGTTAAAATATTTAAAGAATCTCCTGCGGCATATTCATACCTTTTCATTAAAGGGTTAGGGATAATTTTTTGGGCACAAACATTCCCATCTTTCGACAAGAATGAGACTCTTAAATCCTCTTCATTATAATCCAATGGTGTATCCAAGTTACCCCTGAGCCTTCCAACATTGGTCAAGGTATTAATGATTTTCACTGAATCTTTTGAATTAATTCGTAAGGACAAAATTAAGATTTCGGGAGTTGATTCAGAGGGTACTTCCAAAACCTCTTCTTGCTTTCCTTCAGGTAAATTAACCTTGCTTTTGCAGGCCAAAACAGAAAAAATGAATATAAGACTTAACAGTTTACGCATCGGAACAACAATAAGACAAATTAAAACCTAAGTTTAAAATGAAATAGCTGTTAATAAATTAAAATCCATAAATATTTTAATCCAGAACTTAAATTAACTTTAATTATATCCTCTTTTCAAGCCACTCCAAAATCATCTCCAAAACCTTCTCCCTATCCAGATCATTGAGCAATTCATGATAAGCTCCTTCCAATATTTCAATGGTCTTATCTTTTGAAGGAGATTTTTCAAAAAGCAATTTGGAGCCTTCTGGATTTGTTAAGCGGTCGGCAGTGCCATGCATGACCAAAAAAGGGAAGTTAAATTTTTCAGCATTGCCCTGGATAAACCGCATCATTTGAAGTAGTTCGTAACCTGTCCGAACAGGGATTTTTCCCTGAAATACCAATGGGTCCTTTTTATATTTTTCCACTTCCTCAGGAATTCTGGATATCCCACTTATATCCAAAGCTAGTGCAGGAAGTTTGGGTAAAATTTTATTTAAAATCCCAGAAATAGCGATCAGGATGGCAAAAGTTCCCTCGGCTTCTTTGATTGCTGGGGCTGAAAGGATTATTCCCTGGGTTTCCGGTTGAAATTTAAGCGCATAAGCAACTGCCAATCCCCCACCCATACTGTGCCCAAAAATAAAGGAAGGCACTCCAGGCACATAGGCTTTCACTTTTCCATACAAGGCATGAATATCTTCCAGATAAGTTTCGTAGGAATCAAAATAAGCAGTTGGCTTATCCCGCGAAGACTGCCCATGCCCCCTTCCATCAAATGTAAAAACAGAGACACCTAAATTTACCAAGCCCTCAACCAAGCTTTGATATCTGGCGCTATGCTCTCCCAAACCATGGATCAAAAGTAAGGAAGCTATAGGAGCTCCCGACATCCAGGCTTGTAAATAGAGTTTTACTCCATCAGGAGCAGTATAAGATGTTTCAAGATGCTGCATATACCAAAGGATATTAGGACTTAGGAATAAAAGGTAATTAAATTACCTTTGAAAACAACGAAAGATAAAATTAAATACCTTTAAAAACTTGATTTAAACAGGATTAAGGGCATTTTTATAATTAAACTAAATAGAGTTTTGATCCTGAAAAACGACCGATAAACAGGTAATTTACCCAAAGATCACAAAGCTGAAACTAAACTAAACCCTCATCCCGAATCTCGTGTATGTGAATGGGTAATGTCAAAGAAAAATCCTACTGCTCATACGGAGAGTAAGGCTTTTCTCTTAGTTTAGTTGATCCCGACATTACTTTAGAAAGCCCTGTGGTGGGGCTTTCTTTTTTTTGTTTTAAAGCCAAATTAAAAGTCCATATCTTCTTATTTTTCAATTGTTTATGTTTTTATTTTTTTGTAAATTTTATTACACAAACCCAAAAAGCTATGGAAACTTCAGGCAAAATTCAGCATTGGGCTGACACACATCATCCCAGCTGGTTAGACTTCATTAGAATCGCTCTTGGACTTTTTATTCTTTATAAAGGAATTTTATTTATCTCTAATACCGGAGCTTTGTTAGAGATTATGAAAAATAGTGAACTACAGTTTTTTAATCTTGCTTTGGCTCATTATGTAGCTTTTGCACATTTGGTTGGCGGCTTATTGATCGCGCTTGGTTTGGTAACTCGATTTGCGATTATTTTTCAGTTACCCATTCTCTTTGTAGCTGTGTTTTTCGTCAACATAGAGCAGGGATTTCTCTCTGTTTCCAACAACTTGGAATTTGAACTTTCCCTAATTGTATTGATTCTGCTTTTTGTTTTTCTCTTTTACGGATCAGGAAGAGTATCTCTAGACTATTGGATGAAAAAGCATCCGAATTGGTAAAAAATTTCTTTTACTATTTATCAAGAAAAGAAGGCAGTCAGAACGACTGCCTTTTTTGATTTTTTGTCTTTTATAGAAAAACTGTATTAAAGCCAATTGTCGAAGTGATCCTGACTTTGTCAGGACGACCTCTCTGACCAGAATCAAGACATGCTAATCATCGACTTTTCATTGAACTTTCAGTACCGGGGTGACAGGATTTGGACAAAAACTCATAACTCAATGATATTCAATTGATTAATAGGGCTTTCAAAATTTCAGCTCACCTAATAACTCATCAACTTATTATTCCATTTAACCTTTTGATTTTCAAAAAAATTTAATAATGAAATTTTAAATTTGAAGGAATACTATAAATTGTATTTTTTCAAGTATTTTAATTTTCATTTTTTCAATACTAGCTTTTTTCTCCTTGGTAAACACGGCAAAAACATAATTAATTTTAATTGTAGAAATATCACCACTGTCAAAAATAATTAGTTTTCTACTTCAAAATTTTAAGGACCTAGTTTCAAGCGATAAATACAACACTACTAGTTTAAGGAAAGGAAGCCTAGGCTTCCTTTCCTTAGGCTGAATAATTAAATTAGTGTTGACATGCAAAAATTCAATCAGCTCAGCCTGGAGCAAAAATATCAAATCGAGGTTTTAAACAAAGAGGGATTCAATCAGACTGCGATAGCTCGTCGGGTAGGCGTACACAAAAGTACCATCAGCAGGGAACTGAAAAGAAACACCGGAAAACGGGGACGTAGTGCAGGAAATTACTCAGCTCGTATAGCAATGAACCGGGCTCAAGAACGCCATAAATACAAACCCAAACACCGACGGTTTACCGAGGCAATGAAGGAGCAGAGCAGAATCT
>NZ_DFMT01000036.1:7756-47444 GCF_002376385.1 Algoriphagus sp. UBA3586
AGCAGAATCTGGCTGGAAGATGAAAAACTGAGTCCGGCACTGATTGCCGCCAGGTAGAGAGTCAATGGCCAACCGGTAGTGTCCCATGAGACCCTCTACCAATGGATCTGGCTGGTAAAAAAATTAACCATAGGCAGTTCAGGAAGGATAGAGGATTATACAAACACCTCAGACACGGCAAAAGAAACCGTAAAAGAGGGAATTACAGGGATTCCAGAGGACTGATAAAAGAGAGAGTCTCTATTGAAAAAAGGCCTTCCGTTGTGGAGCTGAGACAGCGGATCGGTGATATTGAAGTTGATCTGATGATGGGTAAAAACCATCAATCCGCACTTCTGGTACTGGTAGACAGGGTTACTCTGATCACCACGTTGGAAAAGTTAGAGGGTAAGAACGCCGATGTCATTGAACAAAAAATAACCAGAAGAATCGAACGAATTGGCTCCTCATTTTTTAAGTCAATCACGTTCGATAATGACAAAGCCTTCACCAACCATCGAATCAGGGATAAATTCAAATTAATAAACAAAGTATTTAGGAATTCAACCTTTGTGACTGCTTAGAATAGTATGGATTAAATCTTGAAAAGCAATATAAACAGAGGATTAGATTATTAAAAAGTTATTAAACTTTATGGGGCTATTTTGAAATTCTAAGAACATTTTCCATTAGTCAAAGTCAAGATCATTAGTAAGGGTCTCAAAAAAACAGGATCGTTGAAAGGACGTTAAAGTCAATAATAAGGTTATTACGAAATATTTCTTTACTTTTTCAGCAGAAACAAGCCTATCTTTCCCTACTTAGATATTAACTTCTTGTATATTTTTTTGGCTTTTCACTTCCCCTCAAGCTGAAACAAATAACTTTCAGATCAGTTCTCATCCTGCAAATAAAACAAAGGTAATGTGGTAATGCACAAAGTCTTATCATTCATTTTTTTATTAAGAGAAATTAAAATTGCATTGAGTAAGGTCTGTTTCTTTGAAGGCAATCTAAAGTTAAAGAATATCCACCTCTGCTTTAATTCACTTGATAATCAAACAAGTAAGAGTTTATACCACTTGTTACTACAAGTTCATACTCTCCTGATTTTAAAGCCAAAACTATTTTCATGGAATCCTGATCCACTTCTACAATATCCAAGGGGAATGGAAATGAAGATACCTTCGCCTTTTTTATTGGCCAAAATCATCTGAGTAGATCCTGTTAACCTATCAGGAATAAAGATCTCAACTTCTTTATACTGACTATCATAAATCCATCCTGGCCTTGCCTGAATAAAAGTTGATTTAGGGTGAAAAATTACCAGACCTGTATAAGCCCCTCCCCTCTTATACCTCCAGAAGAATTCCATCATTATACATAAGAATAAAGGATTCTGAAGTTTCCAAATCAATTTCAGGTAATAATAAATTTTCTGAAATTTTGCGTTTTCCAAATTAACGCAAGCTCCTGCTGTGTATTTGTAGAGAAAAATCCGACCTTACTTGAGCAAGGCCGGATTCAGTCCAAAAACACCTCTCGGTAAGAGGTTTCATCAAAACGAAAACAAATTCATCAAATTGTTTTGGACCTGGATTTTGTTGGCTTCACTTCCTTTTGACCCGTTAAACCTTTCTGTTTTTCTGACATCTTTTGTCCACTAGGAATCTCTTTCCCGCTTAGGTCTTTTTTTTATTTTCAAGTTGATTTTCAGTCAAGGTTTCTCGGCCTTTAATGGTTTGATTTAACTCTTCTACTTTGGTGTTAGGAATCTAGATGGAGTCAAAAAGCCTTAAATACTATTCCCCCTCTTCATAATCCACTGATACTCTAAAATCGCTTCAAAGGAGGGGCATTCTTTGATTCGTTCCCAAGGTTCTATGATTCCATTTCCGTTTTTGTCCGGCGAAAAGTCCCGATGGCCTAAAATCTTGATGGCTGAAATATCCTGAAACTGTTTGGCCCATTCTAGGGATTGAAAGATACAGTTTAGAATACCCGCTTGCTGTTGCTCAGTACGAGTATCCATAGCCAAATGAACATTGTTAGGATGTACTCCACCCACATAACAAATATGAATGGCGTGCTGATTGTAACCCCTGACTCCATTACTGACCTGGTCTAATGAGAGCAATTGATGAATTAAGCCATCCACCTCAATCAAAAAATGATAGCCCGGAACTTTCCATTTTAGTCTCTCTTTCCAAAATCTTTCGATTCCATCTCTGCCTGCATATCCCGCAGAACAATGGATAACAAGGTGTTTGATATATCGGATTTTTGAAATCATTGTGATTGTGTATTTGTATGATTGAGTAATTGAGTAACTGATTAATTGAGTAATTGAATGGTCTGCTTTTTCGTCTCTCGTCTCTCGCTTCTCCCTTCTCGCTTCTCCCTTCTCGCTTCTAGTCTCTCGCATCTCGTCTCTAGTCTCTAGCATCTCGCATCTCGTCTCTCGCTTCTCGTCTCTCGCTTCTCGCATCTCGCTTCTCAACCCTCTCATCTGTTATTTCAAAAAAAGCCGGGCAGGAAACCCGCCCAGCTTGATGATCAATAAGTCAGTGATGCATCCCCATCTTCCGGCTGATTTTCATCAACCGTCAGTTGAGTGATGGTCACCAGGATGGTTCCGGCTGTCACAGCATGCCCTGCCCATAGCAGTAAAGCGGCAGGAACAGAACCTGGAGCTGTCAAAACCGCCGTGCCTACAGCGGCTATTACCAACCCTATTCTTTTCAGTTTTTTAAAGAAGGGTGGTGTGGGGGCCAAAGCCCTCTGCTTGATTTCTGATAGTATTCCCATGTGATTAGTATTTGTATTGTTTAATTATCTGTTTTTAAGAAAGTCGAGCTTTCCGCATCAGCTGCTTTTTGAGCAAAAGCAACACCTCGGAGATTCTGTCAATCTCAGCTCTCAGACTCTCCTGTCTGGCTTTGATCTCCAGAAAATCCTCTTGCAGTTTTCTAAAGTCCTGAAACAGAAACTTGAGAAAATAAGCGATCACAGACAGCAAAACCGATATGATCGCCCCGGTAATGGTCAGTAACAGGATGGTATCTGACATTTTTCCAGTGAATAGGGAATGGGTTTGGATTCTATCTGCAATTGGAGGATCTCTCCTCTTCCCCAATATTCTCCCAGCTCATCAAATAATTTTTGAAAGGCCAGTTTGGTGAACAATGGAGTGCCATCTGCTCGGTAACAGCTGACCGGACAGAGTTCAAAAGTCCCCGGCAACTGATCAGCCCCCTTGGATAAAATCATGCCCTTATCCCCTACCCGTATTTGCCAGCCGCTTGCTTCACTGTGAAGGGGCTCCAGTTCATAGATCCCTTCCTCCAAGCAGGAAGACCCGGAACCAAAACAGGCTTTGGGAGCCTCCCTGATAAAGCATAGCTGTCTCTGACCCAGGAAAAGCCTCCCCAGGCTACCCCGGGGAGTGTACTTTCTAACCAAAAGCAATCTCATCAGGAAGACTTGCTCAGAGAGATAATTTTAGCTGCATTGTGCGCTCCGTTGTTGATGGCATATTCCACCCCGTTTACAATCTGGATAAATTCCACAGAGATCAAATAGGCGAAATGAGACCCTTCCAACTGGCTTTTGTCCACACTCAGAGTCTGAGCCATAGCCGGATCCAAAACGGATTGAACAGGACTGCTTGCCCCGGAGAGTGTTCGGGAGTTCTGATCAAAATCCACCCCCACTCCTGTAGCAGAAATCTTGAAATGCGTCGCTCCATTCGGAATCGCAATCATATCTCTGGGCACAAAGGCAGGCAACTGAACTTCCCAGCTGGTACCAGTTTCATCGAATTGCAGCTCAAAGAAAAGCGTGCTACTCAGAGAAGAGCCTGCGTTCAGTTCCAGATCCTTCAGCAGATCCCATTCCCCGTCTTTGACTCTTCGGTCTCCCCGAACATTGAGCTGATCGGATTTGAGCACTCTCATCAAGGCCTGGGTCAGTCTCTGATTGAGTCGCTTGTCGCCTATCTGCGAGATCACCGGTCTCAAGGCATCCCGCATCAGTTTGGAAGATTTGGCATTGTCGGCAAACTCCCGCATATTCTCCCGGGTTCTTGCAAACCGGGGATCATTCAGAATCCTGGATTTGCTGACTCCTCCTTTTTCGCGGGCCAAGTAGCCATCTTTGGTCTTGTAGAAGGAAAGCCTCCCGACTCTACCTTCCAGCGTAATTACTCCTGTTTGTTTTGCCATAGTAAAATGGGTTTAGGTTAAACATGAGGCTAAGATCCGGGAAGGAATTCCGGCTTTCAATCGAATGTGCGGTTGATGCGGATAATGCGTAATGAGCTTAAAAAGCTATTTTTTTTCCTAAAATTCAGAATATTCCAAAACAGACTGAATTGGAAAACTCTCTTGATTTTCGCTTATTTTTATGGAAGGCAAAATAATGATAAAACTGCCCCTGAAGAGGACCCGTCCACGGGAATTCAACTTCCTGAAATCCGGTTTTTCTGGAAGCCCCTTCCAAAATGGACCATTTCCTTTTCTCCACCGGATCATAGGCCAGGTAAAACAATTGGTCTCCTTCTTTGGCCAATCCCTCAAATTGATTTGGCCGCCAATGGATACTGAGTTTATTGTCTGCAATCCAAGTCAGGCTAAGTCCCTTCGGCTCCGTAAGGTCACCTGTACTTATCAATACCTTTTCAGGTTTTAAGACTGGGATTCCTTCCTCTGGAAAAACAGCTCGTTTAAGCCCCAGTGAAACAGCCTGGGCAAATCGCTTGGATTTATCGCTATCCGGCCTGAAAAACCCAAACTCCAGTTCAGTCCGAATCGGTCGCAAAAAGGAATTGATTTTTGAAAAAGCCTCCCTATGGTAGAGTTGTTTGGGAGAAGGCTCGCCACTTATTTTTCCCGGTCTTTTCCTTACACAGACTTTGCCGTTTCTTTCATAAAAAACCACATTTCCGAGCTTCCCGGAAATCTTCCCAAAAGGAAATTCTATTGATTTTGCCATAAGATAGAAGTTTAAAAAAGGCAGGATGATGCATATGCGCTTCGGGTTTAATTGGTATCGATACCCACTCAAACTCGGCTTGAATTAATTTGTAAGTCAAAGAAAAGCCGTCAATGAGCCGAAGATGAGCCGAAGAAAGCATGGAGTATCCTCCCTTTAGATTTTATTTGTTAGTTATTTTTAAAGTGAGTAATAGAGTAATTGAGAAATTGAGTATGTGAGTAATTGAAAGTGGGATGGTTCAATGTTCAATCTCAGGTTATCCTTTCTGTTGAAAAGCATGCTCCTTGGAAAGGCCTGACAAAATATTGATCCTTATAAACCGCCAACCATCAATTTTTATCAGCCAATATATTTTTCAACTTCCTCCAATGGAATTCCGGAGAATTCCGAAAACTCATCCAGAGTGACATACTGATGGGATTTTTTGCTGTAAAACTTTCGGATTTTATTTAATAGAGAATGTCCGTAGCGTTCACTTCTTCCAGTAATCAGCTGTATATCTTTAGGATATATGACACATCTTTTCTTAAACATAATTCCTCCTTTCAAAAGCGAATTATCCCATTCAGTCCCTTACTGTAGCGCATATTTTCGAAAGACCAAGCTTGGCAGCCTCCAAGGAGTAACCAGACTTTTTCCACCCAAAGCCATTCAACAGCGGATTCTTTTTGAAGTAACAATCCTTCTTCTCTGATTCGCTTTCCCAATCGTTCCAGTTCCCGAAATACCATATTTCTTACAGATTCAGAATCCTGAAATTGCTCCCGAATCAGGAGTTCATTGATGGGGTCGTTTTGCTTCCTTTCCTTTTCAAGAGAGGCCAAATCATTGGAAAGACAGATAAACCTGGCTACATCCTGCTCTATTCTAGCTTTTCTGCAGGATGCGGGAACTTCCTCCTCGGATAGCACCATCAAGGCGAGAAAAACTCCTGAACTGTGAGGTCGCATCAACTGATAGTCTCTGATTTCAGGAAATACACCTCCGATTTTTATGGCCAACTCCCAGTCCAAACCCTCCAGGTAATCAAACCAATGGCTTTCAAAATCCTCCTTCCAGGAACTGTTGTAATGGAATCCAATAAGCTTTTTGAGGTGTAAGGTTTCTTTGATCAAAGTCTCAAATACCCCGTTATTAAGAGGGTTCGGTTTACGCTTCAAACCTGAAACCAAGCAAGCTGCCTCCTTCAGGGACACTTGATCCATGTAATCATCAATCAAAAAAAGACATAAGAAAAACCGGCTGAGCAATTCCAGTTTTTCAGGATCCATCTCGGGATATAAGTAAGAAGCAAACCAGTTGATCTTATATAGTCTATACTGCTCAACAAAAGCCGGACTGTCAAAAAGATGCTGAGACCAAGCCCATTTTAAAGCTGAGTGATCCAATTCTCTAACTGAAACACTCAGGGCAGCGGGAAAGCTGATCAAACTGTTATTCATGATCCCCCTCCTTTCCGACTATTCAGCACTCTGCTGACTGTTCTCAGGCTGCATTGAAACAAACTGGCCCAATCCCAATTTTTAAGATAAAACTCTATACCGGGATGGGATTGTAGGAAGGCAGGATATCCCTCTTTAAAATCCATTCTCAGAATGGCATTCTGCCGATCCAGCCTTTGCTGGATTCTGTGATTAATCAAAATACCCAGTTGAGCAAATTCGGGGAATTGGCTGACCACTTGAATTTCAGCTTCTTTGGGGAATTCAAAAAACAGGATATCCGTCAATGCCCTGATTTCAACTAAGGATTTTTCCTCAGATAGATAGGAATGCATATCGAAGACCGTATCCGTCGGGCTTAAGACATAGCGGAGATGCAACTCTTCTTTTTGAGGATAATAGATTCCGACATATCCCTCGCAGATATATCGGCTGAGCGTTTCCACTGAACCAGAAGGTTTCAAAACCTCACCTCTTTTTCTTCTTTTCAAATCCAGAAAAAGGGAGATGGACCGATACAGATCTTCTGAAACAGGAAGAATACTATCGTAGTCTTCCTTCATCTGTTTAATGTATGTTTCCACAGCATTAAGGGGTTAAAAAAGTGAGACAATAAAAGTGTTAATCAGGCTGTACATACCCGATTCCTTGCAGTTTATTTCGGTGTATGACTAAAGTTTATGCTGAAAAATAAAGTTTGAAAACTAAAAAATCCTAATGGTTTTGGTTTAGGCGGATATTTTTTTGTTAAAAACACGCCAAATGGCGCGTTTTTAACATACTTTTTTTCGAAATGCGCCAAATGACTTGGTTTTCAACCAGTTCTAAATTGTAAGTTTGATTGACTTGACTTTTACTGTCATAAATACTTACAGCATGAAAAAAGTTGATTTGAATTTTGGACCGGTCAGGTTGGGAATCCTGATTGTCTTGGTTATTGTATGGACCTATACCGGACTTGAGAAGTTACTCAATTTGGAAAGCACCAGAAAGGCCATGCTCAATCAACCAATGCCCAATGAACTGGAGGAGGTTTTGGTGTGGGTGGTACCATCGATCGAATTAATCTTGGCAGGGATGTTGGTACTTGTATCAAGCCGATGGTGGGGATTATTGGCGAGTGCTTTGGTGCTCTCGGTATTTACTACCTATGTTGGCTTGATTTGGGTGGGAGCTTTTCCCAGGGTACCCTGTAGTTGTGCCGGATTTCTAGAATCCATGGGTTGGCTTGAGCACCTAATTTTTAATTCCTTTTTGATTCTAATCTCGGTGATTGGTTTGCGGATGGAGGGACTCGAACCCTTAGAAGAATGAGTATTTGTGTAATTGGGTAATTGGGTAATCAAGGAACTAGTTATTGGTTATTAGTTACTTCGTTTACGGCGAAATATTTATCCCGTAGGGATTTTAGCTCGGTAGAAAAAAGATTTAAAATATTCTCTCCATGCCGTAGGTATGGAAGAAGGTAGAAATACGCCTGTAAGAAGATAAGTTTAATTTCCAGAGATTGAAATCTCTGCCCGCCCACCGTGGTGGGGCTAGGAGACCAATCGTCGCTAAGCGACTTAACTTAACTTAAAGCTCGATGGTACTCAAAGCCTGAAAGGCTTTAACTTTTCAATAGCCCCGCCACGGCGGACAGGCAGGGGTTTTAACCCCTGGAAATAAAGTCACCAACCATCCCCAGCGCTGGCGCAATCGCTACATTTGAAAACGATGACTCAATGCCAGCAAGATGGAACCAAAAACCTTTATCAACCATCCATAGGATTTATTGAATTGGCGGGTCAATATAAATTATGTCCATACCCCAAATCATGGCAAACTCCTAAAGATTTCTTCGGATTACAAATCCTACGATAAGACCTCGGAATTGCTCCCGACTCCTGTCGTGGATCCAAGGAGCTTAGAAATACGCCTGCGGCGAAATATTTAAAAGATAATTTTCAAGATATAAGGAAGAAATGCCTTCGGCAAGATAGGCCTCTGATCGTATTCGTATCAAAAGCTCCAAAGGAGCGTAATTTATTAGCCCTGGGTGCAGCCCAGGGTATAAATAGGAACGGTAACCAACCCAGCGCTGGCGCAATCGCTACATTTGAAAACGATGACTCAATGCCAGCAAGATGGAACCAAAAACCTTTATCAACCATCCAGAGGATTTAATGAGTTGGCGGGTCAATAAAAATTATGTTCATACTTCAATTTATGGCAAACTCCTAAAGATTTCTTCGGATTACAAATCCTACGATAAGACCTCGGAATTGCTCCCGACTCCTGTCATGGATCCGAGGAGCAAAGGGCTTTGTCTGGATACAATATCACCATGCCAGCAAAAACCTGTCCGCCGTGGCGGAAGAAGACGAAATCCAAATTGGGTGTTTTTTAAAAACCTTCCCAACCCAATAAGCCTCCAAGGGATTGGAAACCCTTGGAGGGTTTTCCAAGACTCAAACTCAATTTTTTTGTTAAAAACCCGCCAAATGGCTCATTTTGAATGAATTATTTCTCCCATTACGCCAAATGGCTACCCTGATTTTCAGCATTCATTTTTAAGTTTCTTTTCCAATTACCAAAACCTTCGAGGTTTGGAAAACCTCAAAGGTTAAAGGAAAAAGAGGGCCAGCTGTGGAGGCTGGCCCGGCAGCCTGAAAACCTGCAAGTAAGGCTGCAAAAAATGAGGTAAAAGAATTTAAAAAAAGGAGGCTCATTTCTCTTGACAGTCAGGGCTAAGAGACTGATTGGTGTCCGGTGAACCTCCTCCAGGGAGATGCCGAAAACCCTTGTTAGAGTAGGCAAACAACCAAAACGGTTTGTCCCTTTTTGATGCGTTAAAAAAGGGTCCAATACAATGAATAAACTAGCAAAACTGCTTCCCGCACTGGCTTTGGTGCTGGGGGCAACTTTAGCCATGGCGATGAATTTCGCCAATCCACAGCCCATGCAGGTCTTTGCTGAAGATCCTGAGAATCCAGGGCAGTTTATCGATGTCACCAGCTTAGAGCCTGGTGTCGATTATATTTGTGACCAAACCGGGGATTGTCTATATGATGCTCCCAATGGAAATGTGGTACAACAAGGTACTTTCATCGATTTAAGATGAGAGGACGGGGAGGCCAGGCCTCCCCAATTGCTTTGAGATTTTTACGGATGGAGCTTGCTCCTATTTTTTTAAATGAAGGATTCACCTCAAGCAATTCCTGTCATCCCAGAATTAATTAATCTCTTCTGTCTGTTTGAGGTATTGGATTTAAGGCCAACTCATTTTCTGGGATAGGAAGTACATATTTCTTGGAAAGCGGATTCAAAATCACTGTTTCACCGTTGATTTCACGGGTTAAAACACGTTGAAATTCCGGCTCGGCATTTAACCTCCTGAGATCTATCCAGTTCAGCCCCCGATATACCAAACTCTTTCTTTTTTCTTCTACTATCCACTTTAGAATTTCCATCGAATTATTTTCATCCTTGGGCTCGTACTGATCGGCTAAATATCTTGTCTCCAGGAATTGGTTCATTAGGCCTAATGCCTCTCCAGTTTGGTTTCTTCTTGCAAGGCATTCTGCTTTAATAAGTTGGATCTCATCCAGTGCCAGCCCCCCGAACCGGGAAAAATTTCCGGAATATTGTCCTTTAAAGGTGTATCCTCCGTTGGGTCTAAGCTGGGTATATAAGGTTTTTCTCAAATCCCCCTCTCGGTATTTTTCCATCAATTCAGGGTTGACCCAAACCTGAATGTTAGATACCCCGGAAAATCCCGCTGAGATCAATACCGTATGGAATATCACCTCATCATTGTATTTCTCAAAAGGATAGGCTGCATTAGGATTGAGATTGGCATAGGAAATCAAGCTAACTTCTTGACGATTGATTACCCAATCAGCTGCCTCCTCCGCCATTTCATAATTTCCAATGGTCAGGTAAATCCTTGCCAGAAGGGCTTTTACCGCCAATTGGGAAGGCCTTGTTTTAATCGGATCAAGAAGTGGCAAAGAAATGAAAGCTTGATCCAAATCGTGTAGTACTTGGGAATAATAGCTCTGAAGTGAAACTCGTGGGGATCGCTCCAATATTTCAGAATTCAATCGAAGAGGAATGCCGGGTTCTTGATCATTAAGTCCTTGGAAATAGGCGGGGGAAAATAGTTGTGCTAGCATAAAATGCGCATGTGCCCGGTGAAATAGGGCTTCTGCTCTCATTTTAGTCAGCTCTTGGGTTTCCGGTAGTTTTTCAATTTGATCCAAGACCACATTGGCAATAAAAATGACCCGATAAATCCTTGACCAATCTGCAGCTCCTGTAGTCGGCCAGATTTCTTCCCTCCATAAATAGGCATTTTGTTCTTCCTCAGTTCTTAAAGAGGCCCAACCCCCATCTGTGATCACCAGATCGTCAGAAGAAAGCAGTCCAAATCCCGGTACCAAATTAAGCTCGCTATCATTGTCCAGCAAAGCCCGGATATCCGCTTCTGTAGTAGGGATCAGAATGCCCTTATTGGGTCGTTCCTCCAAAAATCCTGAACAAGCCATAAGCAGTGGGATTGCAATTAACCAAATTTTATTTTTGACAGAGTTTTTCATAACAAAGTTTTTAAATGTTTTTCGCTGGGTAATGGCTTAAAATGTTCCCCGAAGGCCCAAGGAAAAGGAGCGCATGGGATTGAGGTTCCTAAATTCGGGATCCAAAGGATCATCGGATGCTTTCCAAAGGATACCTAGGTTGTTGATATAGGAATAGATTTCCAGATTGGAGAGCATGCGCTTTTTTCCACCCGGAAAATCAGCAAAGCGATAGGTCACATTGATATCCTGGAATCGGATATGGTCCCCTTTTTCCACCAAAACCTCGGAAAACCGGTATAGATTATCTCTATTCAGGTTGGGGTTGCCGGGAATAGATGGAACGTTTGTTATCTGTTCATCTCCAGGATTTTGCCAACGAAGAGCATAATCAGCATGTCCGGGATTTCCACGAAGTAGGGAATTGTAAAGCACAGAATTTCTCCTGTAGTAATAGCCCAGTTTATAGGAGATATTGAAAGAGAGTGACAAGCCTTTCCAGGCAAAGGTATTTCTCAATGCCCCAAAAACTGTAGGCCGGGCAGAACCATGAAATACTAAATCATTGATTCCGGATTCCCGGATTATAGCCGTAAAATCCTCGGATGGACTGCCGTCTAAAAATCCCTGTGGGTTTCCGTTATCCGGATTAAGCCCCGCCCAAGGGTAGCTAAACATCGCGTATAAGGGATAACCCTCTACCGGATAGACCCTTCCAAAACCGACCCCGCCATTGGATAGCACACTTGAAATAGGCTCTTCCAAAAGATACCGGGTAACTGTTTCCCGATTGGTACTGAAAAGTAGCTGGGAAGACCAGGTCAAGCTTCGTTGTACATTGACAGAATTCAAAATAATATCCCAGCCAGTACCCCTAGTATTGGCTGAATTTCCCCGAAATGATTCCAAACCACTGGACGGGGGAAGCTGTGTGTCTGCAATTAAATCCACCCCATTTTTGATGTAGTATTCTACAGAACCAGAAAGTCTTGCATTTTTGCTTTCAAAGTCCAATCCAAGATTTACAATTTCTATTCTTTCCCAACTTAAGTCGGGATATGGTGGATTGAGTATCCGTGCATAAGGAAGCCCCGGATTAAACCCGAAGAAAGAACTGGTCAAAAACAAGGCTGTAGTCTCACCAGTTAATGTTTTGTCAATATTCCCGTTGTACCCATAGGATGATCTGATTTTTAAGAAAGGAAGCTGGTCCCACTTGAAGAAATCCATTTCGCTGATCGTCCAGCCCAGGCCCAGGGAATAGAGAGGAACTCCGCGTTGATTGGCCCTTACCCCAAAAAGGTTTGACTGATCCTTTCTGAAACTGGCAGTCAAATCAACTTTATTGTCGAATGTATATCCGGCATTTCCATAATAGGAAAGAAAACGGTCTGTCAGATCTCCCAATCCAGAACCAAAGGGAATCACCTGTGAAAGGGATGGATTATAGAAAAAAGGATAGGGATTAAGGTAATCCACCGGAATCGTGCTGGCTAATTGGGGACTGTATCCGTAATACCTGGTCGAATAGGAATTCAACTGATAGTCCTTTGCTTCGAATCCCCCTAGAACATTGAGTTGGTGATTACCGGTCTTCAGGGAATATCGGATCAAACTTCGAAACTGATGGCTTTCCCCTTCATTGGAGTTTCGGT
Organism: Algoriphagus sp. UBA3586; assembly: GCF_002376385.1. Taxonomy (NCBI): domain Bacteria; kingdom Pseudomonadati; phylum Bacteroidota; class Cytophagia; order Cytophagales; family Cyclobacteriaceae; genus Algoriphagus; species Algoriphagus sp. UBA3586. The sequence continues at coordinate 20,387 of NZ_DFMT01000036.1, forward strand.
TTAAAATTGCACCTAAAGGAACCGGGTAAACCAAGGAACCGTCTTCCCGGATTTGGGTATAGGTATTGATGAGATTTCTGGAAAAATAGCTCTCCGGGCTGTTGAAGTTCTCGCCAAGCTGATTATTTGCCCAATATTGGTAGCTGAGCTCCACACTCAGGCTTTTTAGGGGCTGAAAAATCAGTGCACTGGTCCAGCGAAATTCATTGGAAGTCGTGGAATTGACTGACTCTCCGATATCTTTTAAAGGGAAATATTCCCAATTTAACAATCCCTGTTGCGCTGCTTCCTGAACAAAGCGCTGCCTGAAGTTTCTGACTACGGGGAGGGGATTCCCCTGCGCATCTGCCAATCGAGCATAGGGATAAGTTTCGGTCAATCCCGTAAAAATCAACCCATTCAGCCCTTGATTACGGGTTGTCGCTTTATTTCTGATCAAAGCAATCTGATTGGAAAAGGTCAACCGCTCTTTCCAAAATTTAAATTCTTGGTTTCCCTTAAAAGTGATTCTATGCCTGTCGTTCCCCTGAATGTTTTCCCGGCTTTGGTCGTAGCCCAGGGAAATCCCGTAGCGTTGTCTTTGGTCCCCTCCGGATACTTGCAAAGCATACTGTTGGTCCAGCTGAGGCTGATAGATATAACGATTGATATCCTGCCTCAGATCCTGAGCACGAAGAAACGCCAATTGGCGATCTGCTTCCTCCTGTGTGATTTCTCCGTTTTTCAGGGCATGAAACAACTCAACCCCCGGAGTAATGGCATCCTGATTTCGGGAATTGAGAGCGCTGTTGTAAAAATTTCGGGAATAGAGCAGCTCTTCTACTTCCAGAAAGTCCGCCGGACTCATGTTTTGGGCATAGAAGGCATCCGGCTTTTCGAAAAGCCGGGTATTGGCATTGAATGAAACCTTTAGCGGCTGATTATATCGCCCATTTTTGGTGGTTATGACGATTACTCCATTCCCCGCACGAGCTCCCCAGATGGAGGCCGCAGCGGCATCCCGAAGCACGGTCACCTGCTCCACATCATTTGGATTGATATTTTCCAAGGGTCCATCATAAGGAAAATTGTCCACTACGATCAAGGGCTGAGAATTGGCAAAAAAGGTACTCTTGCCCCTGATGGAAATTCTGTCCTCCACTCCTGCTCTGGGATTGATCAATAGGCCTGAAGTCACATTTTCAAGGCGGGAAAGGATATCCGGGCTTACACTACGGTTTAATAATTCTTCATCGACTGAAACAAAGGAGCCCGTCACCCGCTCCTTGGGCAATTCTTGATAGCCGGTAGCGACTACCTCCACCCCCTGAAGCTCCATATCACTAGGTACAAGGACAATCCGGATTTCTTCTTTAAGTGGAATAGATAAGTCGACGGTTTGCGTTCCAAAACCGATAAAACTAACGGTCAACTGGTAGTTACCTTCGGAAAGGGTAAGGGAAAATTGCCCATTTTCATCGGTAATTTCCAGGTTTTGCGCTCCTTCCACTCGAACTGTAGCCCCAGGGAGGGGTTCCATGGTGGATTGGTCGAGGACGGTTCCCCGAATTATTTCCTGTGCGAATGCCGGTCCTTGCAGGATCAAAAATGCTCCGACCAGCCAAGTAAATAGAAACTTTTTCATAAGATGGATTGGGGTTTGGATGGGGAATTATTGAGATGTTTTTTCAACAGTGGAATCAGCTCTTCAGCCAAAAAAGGAACTTGGGAGGCCTGAATGATTCTCCCCTTTCCATCCAGTAAAATCCGGTTGGGAAAAGAACTTATTCCGTATTGGAGGAGGAAGGGGTGTTTTCGGTTGAGAGATCCGGTATAGAGATTGGTAAACTCTTCCTGGGTGTATTTGCCTGATTCCAGACTGGATAACCAAAGCGCCTCGGTAAAATCTGCCGAAACAGTGATTACCTGAATTCGGGAATCCATTCCAAATTCTTCCTTGACAGCGGTGAGTGTATTTTCATTAAAAGCCAAACAGGCCTTGCATCCGGTAATCCAAAATTCAAGCAGAATCAGATCCCCTTCTGCGATTTCCTCCAGGGTTTTGATGGTGCCGTTTTTGTCAAAAAACTCAAAACCGGAGACCTTTTTACCTGTCCCCTTTAATTCGAGTAGGACTTCCAGCCAGTCTTTGTATGCTGAGTCCTCCAGCATTCCAAGCTGTTCGCTCAGGTATTGGGTGGCATTGGGGATTTGTTCGTAACTCTGGTAAAATAATCGGACGAGTAATTTGCTGTTCCAATAGGGATCCTCAATCGGATCATGGAGATACCTACTTTGTTGGGCGACACCTGCTTTGATTCTGGATTGCACCTCCAATAGATCCATCATTTCGGCCGAATGGGGGCTCATGGGCTTCTCCAAGACAGGCTGTAATTTTTGGAGCTGATTCTGGGCCAATCGAACTACCGCTGCCTGGAATTCCGTGCTGTCTTTTTCACGATTGGCATACAATAGATGGCTGTTGATGCTGAGTAGGTGTTTTTTCCATTCCCGGAGTTCCACCTCCATTTTAAAGAAATCCAAAAGCCCTATTGGGAGCTGATCCTTATAGGAGTCAATGAGTTTCCAGGATTGGGCTATCAATTCATCGGATTGATACAAATTTCGGCTGGCCAATTCATCCAGAACTTGCCGGTTTCGTGCCTGAAACGTCAATAAGGGACCCGCAGTGGATTGAGCCTCCCGGTATTGGGCGGCGTAGGTAGAGTCGGCCAAGACCAGATCGGGATTTTCGGTCCAAAGTATCGGTGGAGTCCTTACCTGAAATTCTTCCTCCAGCCTGTTTAATTCCTGTTGCAGTCGAAATTTCAGTGCAGAAGGACCTGCAAAAACCAGGGAATTGGATTCCAGGTTAAGAAAAACCTGGACGGTATCTCCGGGATCTATTCGGAAGCGGTGGATAAAAGGAACCGATTCACCCAAGGATAAAGAGATCCATTGGGGCTGATTGTCCGTGGATAAATTGTACTGAAAAGAGCGGGATTTGGGATAGGCTCCTTCCATCAAGTTGCCCAGTTTCAGAGGGAGAAAAAGGAGGTTGGCACCGGGCGCTTTTGGAGAATCAAAAAAGTACTCCGGATAAATCTGGAGTCGAATTTGATCCCTGCTACCATACTCGGTGAGCCTCCCCCAGATGACTGCATCAGGCGAGGAAGTATCCTTTTGCCCATCTATTTGTAAGGGTAGCGGTCCTCCGTCCAGTTCCAGAGAGGATGCACCTGGCAAGAAATCAAATGGAAGGAAATTGGGTTCTGGGCTTAGCGCCCTGGCTTTTTTCGGGGATGCTTTTTGATTCTGATGAGCTGAAAAAACCCTGAGCGGGGCGGGCTGGAGGATCACTCCCTCCTCCCCTGCACCCGAATCAGGGTCGCGTTCAACTAAACCAACTATATCTGGTTGGGTAAATTCGGAGCGGGAATCCCCGCCCCGATAGGGCACAGACCTATGAGGAAAATCTGCACCGGGTGAATCGGCAACTTTATCCGATGCCACTAGGTACCTCCCGACAAGGCATAGCATCCCGATAGCTATCGGGACCAGGAAGCATGTGTATAGATTTTTTTTCATGCTCAAAAGAGTTGGAAGACCGAAGACCGGAGACGGAAGCACGGAGACGGAAGGGAAAATCAGAAATTAGAATTCTGAAAGCTGAAATGCCTAAACAGCAAGTTGATGGTAACCAACAAATTCTTTATAGGATATAGCTCTCCCATTCCAACTCCCATATGTCTTTAGGACTGGTCGGTCTTGATTAGAAATTGATTAAATGTGATAAGCGAAAATCCTCTGCAGCGGAAGGCTTATCTTTCAGTCGACGGTCGGCAGTCGACAGTCGACAGTATCGTCACTCCCCGATTCGTGTGGATAGGCCCGCCGGAGAATACAAAGTCCTTTTGGGCGCAATCAGGGAGAAAAAATAGGATTAAATAGGCTGTTTGGGTTTACGGGGAAAGAGCCGATCCAATGGGCTGATTCCCTGAATGAATAATTTCATGAACCAAGAAACAAAAGGCTGAGACAAAGATCTCTTCCGAAAATTCCTTCCCGGGAAATAAGTCAATCCAGAAAAAATCAAGGTCTGTTCCATGATACTTGGGTTATAACTATGTCCAAGTTGAGACCATGCCAAAAAAGGAGGCGTGGAACTCAACCTACCGATACCAGGTACCTAGGATAGACCTCGAACACGGATAAGAAGAGCCCACGCCAATGGCGTGAGCAATCCACTTACTATCCCGTGTTCTTCGAAATTTCCTAGGTTTCGGTATCGAGACGTCAAGTGCGATGCTCATATGGATATTACTCCAAGTAAAGAATCACGAATAAACAAAAAACTGTTATAACACAGAAATTTGCTTAGCAATAACTAAGCGTAAAAGTACAAGAGATTTTGGTATTTGCAAGAACTGATGGCAAAAAAATCAAAATTCGAATTAGCTGTTATTCAAAAAGTTAAAGAATTCCGAGAATATCGGGAACTTGGACAAAGGGATATAGCAGCTATACTTGGAGTAACAGAAGGATTTATTGGTCAAATAGAGAGTCCAAATAGCGCAAGTAAATATAACCTCAATCATCTCAATACACTGGCAAAAGAACTCCAATGTTCTCCGAAGGATTTTATACCTGAGAACCCCCTATAGTATTTATTTAATACGCCGAAATATTTTTTTTCAAAATTTAAACCCTGGAGGATTAATTAATGGTCAATAAATCTTAGCGTACGAAAAAGTCTAGAGTAGAGGTGTGTGATTAGTGAGGAGGGGAAGAGGGTTGTTGGAAAAGATAAAACGTAAATTATTTATCTCTCTATTCCATTAATTATCGCATCAACTTGACGATTATTCAAACAATACTTAGGTGAATAAGTAAGGTCATACATTTTCAAAAGATGAGAATTCCCAATTAATGAACCGCGCCCTTCTCCAAATTTTTCAATTACTTTGGCTCTTAATTGGGTTGGAACATCACCAAAATAAATTGTTCGAAAAAATGAAGCATCTGCAATTAAGCCTCCAAATTCTAGCCAACAATGTCCATTCCACATCAAGTCTTCAAAGTTACCCAATTCTGGATCAGGAAGGGGGCCATTACAAACGAAAACTTTTCTATCCATAAATTGTAAATCACCACAAATAACGGCCACAGGTATAGTAGAGTTATCTTGAATAATGGCTGCCCAAATAGCAGATATTTTCGTACAATTGAACGCTGTTTGAGGCATATTTTTTAATACTTCTGTGGCTGTCATTTTAATAAATTCTATTTCCTCATGATTAAGGAGATATCCTAAATACATTTCCGTTTCTGCAATAGAAAAATTTTGAAGTAAAACTTGTCTTAACGTCATATCTCTGTTCTCACTCATACCTACTTTTTTTAATGGACTTTAAAATCAAAAAACATATGATACAGCCCTATAATCGAAGTATCAGATCTTTGGTGGAAGGAGTTGAAAAATGAAGTTGAAGTTGAAGGATTGATCGAGAGGGTATGAGCTAAGGCCTGAATCTTACTTTGTAAAGCAATGCTAATAGTGGCTTGATCTCCTGAGATAACAAATCCAATCATTCCAGCTATTTCATCCCCTTCTGCATATTGTAAAGTAATAAAGCGGTTCAGCCCGTCATTAATATATGCGTTATCTGCGCTCTTCAATCTTTTGCACTCAACAATAAATTCCATTCCTGAAAATTTAAACGAGAAGTCAGAACGTACTTTAGTTCCATCGCCGGCAAAGCTCCAATTTTCCCAGTTAAGGTAAATAACTTTAATTTGAAGCCATTTTCTTAAAGGGGATTTTTCATTATTAAAAAGGTCATCGCAAAACCTATCCCTAATATCATTCTCTGTACTAATCGTCTTATCGATTCGATCATATGCCCCAATGAGAGAGAATAAATATAGTTTTTCAATTATTTCCTGTTTAGAGGTGTATCCTAGATTGGAAAGATTGTTAGCGATAAACTCAGCTTGGCTAGAACTCTTAGGCTGGCAAATAATTAATGAACGCCTCAATTTCCTCTTTGGCATCTTTCATAGCCTGTCTTATCGTCCAGTCTTTGAATTGATTACTTTTAATGATATAAAACTTGCCTTGTTCTTTATCGTAAATTTTAACCTTTTCTTCAAACAGAATTCTAATGGAATCGGTAATAGCCAATTGTTGGCCTTTTACAAAATTCACAATGGATAGTTGAGGGTTTTTCAGAAGTTCAGTCTCATTCTCTTTATCAGTAATAGAAATGCAGATGACCACCCCTAGGTTTTTAGAAATATGGTAGCTTGCATTGATGGTTTTATTTTTTGACAATAATAGTGAGTAAGCATCTTTAAAAGCTATCCAATATGCATTGATATCAGATGGTAAGACTGTAAGATCATTCTTGCCTGCTCTATTGACGCGGACTTCGTAAAACTCCCGAATGATTTCCTTTTCATATTCTAATAAACCGTATAGGTCAAAAACCAATTCATTGAGATGAAGAATTTCACTTTCAAAATCACTTCCTTTGGTTTTTTTATTCTGTATTCTGTGCACAAGCTGCGTCATTTCATCTGCAACTTTAGTATCTCCTATTACTTTAAATGGCAAATTCTCAATATCTTCATTTCTCAGATTTACCCAAGTTTTACCTTTTCCCCATTGAACAGATAGTTGATAAATAATAAATCCTATTAGTTGTGAATTAAATACTCCAAGTTGAGGTGAGTAATTCCCAATATTATCATTACAATCACTAAGTTTTATGGAAATCATATTGTCCTTGAAGAGGACTTCTTCTTTTAAGAAAAGACCTCGCAGTAGGTATCCATCTTGCTTAGTTGGACCAATTGGAAACACGATTCTCTCCCCCCTAAATACAGACTCTTCTCTAGCCCTATGAAGGTCCTGGTTCCAATTAAATAATTCTAAGTCACTTATGATTTGATATTGTACAAAATCTTGTGGTGTAATAATTTGTTTCCAAATGGGAGCACCTTTAGGCTTCATTTCCCCTTTGGGTTGTAATCCTCTTCTTGCATCAACCTTTAATTTTTTTTGTTTTAGAAGCTTATTTACGATTAAATCATGTGCCTCTAAATCCGAATTGACTAGAACCTTCCAAAGCGAATCATACTCAATAAATTCAGCCTGCTTCAGTTCAAAAAGATCAGAGCTTGTATAATGTATCAATTCAAAATGTCTTGCGAATTCCGTAAGCTTTGGTGAAATATATCGTAGTGTATTATCCTCTGTAGTTTTATTCCTGAAAATAAGAACAACGCAGGGTTCGCTTGCACCCACCTCGACCTGCTGCCCTTGGACATTCCCAATTACTGATTTTTTGAACAGAATTTCATTGTAATGGGAAAGCTCGTAAAAGGTCTTAATCTGATATTTCTCTAATATGTCCTTTCGGAAATCTAGTGTCTTGTCATTTAAGAAAATAGAGTTCTTAACTACCATGACATATACAGTATTAAGCCCCCCCCACTTTGATACCCTCGTGATAAATGCCTGAGATCTTTCATAATCCGCCACATAACTATATTCTGGGTATTCACCAGATTTATTATCAATTGCCGCTCTTTCCTGAAGATATACTTGGTTAACTTTTGGATCAGAGGATCCGATGGGGACAGAACCCCAAGGCGGATTAGAGGCGATGCAATCAAAAACTTTATCCGTAAACAGGTCTTCCAATATAGTATTTCCAGCAATCAAAGTCTCTCCAATTAAGCTTGGAAGAATTGGATTCTCCTGCTCAATTTTCTCTCTGATAAAATCGGAAGACTCCTCTTCAAGAAGAGCTAAGTAAAGGCTAAATGCTGCAATTTGTAAGGCATTCCGATCTATATCGATACCAAAAAGCTGTGTCTGAAGTATTCTCTTTTTTTCTTCATAGTCCAACCCGCGACCATAAGATTTTTGAATCATCTGAAAGGCCTGGACGAGAAATGCGCCCGACCCTACCGCAGGATCCAAAATAGTCGATTTTGGGTTATTTTTGAGCTTTTCGTCAAATGATTGCGAAAGCATAAAATCTACCAGAAAATCAGGGGTGTAATATATACCGTCCCCTTTCTTGGTACTACTTTTCAAAAATGCTTCGTAAACATGGCTTATTAGCTGTATAGGAATATTATCAAACTGATAAGGGAAAAGCGAAAATTGTCCAGACTTATAATCAGTCTTAAAAAATAAAGAAAGTTTATGTAGGTAAACAGTTTCAATTTGTGAACCATCAAACTCTGCATCGTATTTGAAAATATCCCCATTAATCCTCGCCACTTTTTCAAAAGCAGCGATTAGTTGTTGCGGATCTCTACTTTCCAGAACATCCAACAAATAATTTTCATTGAAAATCCCTCTATCCTCCAAATACTTAATAAATAAGCACCTAAGAATCAGTAAATGTATGATTTGATCATTTCCATTTTTGACCAAATCACTTTTTAATTCCAGTAAGTTTAAAAGAAGATCCTTGTCAACAGTTCTATTATTCTTCCTCCGGTGTTTACATACATATTCAAAAAAATAAGCCGCATCGATAGCTGATTTCGAAAATACAAGATCATCTATATTCTCGTATCCTTTTGAATTGAGTCCATAATCGAAACTTTCTATGCATATGGATTTCTTAAGAGGCTTTTCTTTATCAGGCTTTTCCTTTGCGTTGATTAAATAGGTTTTTTTCTCAGAAACTGCGACGAACACAGGATCCAGATTCTTATTCCATAGACGTTTATGAGAATCGTAAATATCAGACTCACCTGATACAATGACATATTTTACCGAAAGTTTGTCTTGATGGATCGAATACTCAAACTGACTGTTTTTCAACCCCTTATGAATTTCATCTTGAGAGAAACCCAAATTATTTAGGAATTTACGAAACATTTTTTCCATCATTTACACTCAGTTAATAGGCAAAAATAGAATTTTATACCTCCCAAACTACTCTAAAAAATAACCTTACTCTCAAAAATGATGCAGATACAGAGTTTTGACATCAGAAGTCAAAAATTATTTTCAATTATTGTCATATCTTTCCTTAAGACTTTGTCAAGCTGGATACTTTGTATTCTGTTACTTTATTTTTTTTCTTCCTTCGGAAGTATAATTGCTTTCGAATTTATTAGAACATCTCGAGCACCTGTTTCAGTACGTGAATTAAAAGGACCGATTTCTTTTTCTAGAAAATCAAACCATTTTCTTCCCAAATCATCAATGAAATCAACCAAGGAATCATTGGCTCTAGAGCTATATGAAGGCACCCAAAGTAATTTTGGTTTATTAGAATCTACGATTTCGACATATCTATTGACTGTTAGGTAAAGAAAATAATCTATTGAACTATAAGATTGAGTTAAAATATCTCCGCAAAGTGCTGCAACAATATCTACTGGAAGTCCAGTGAATCCGTCATTTACAAAAATCAAAACCCCAGTAGATTCAGTTATAGAAAAGTGATTTTTAGTTTCACGAATTTGAACATTTGCTTTTTTAATAATTCGAGCGATCGAAGGGCGAGCTAGACGAAAAAAATCTTCGATAAACCAAGGTGGGTAATCTTCTGTTCCTCCTAATAATTTCGGCTTTCATTTTGGATTTTCGGTAAAAAGCCTCTCGTGAAGCTTTTCTAGACCTACATAGGCTTTGTCTGTGTCCAAAAACTCAGTTTGAATTTCTTTAAGTTCACAAACCACTTTGGCATCCGGGAAAATAAAATCTGCGTTATTGAAATTTGGTGCAGAAGGAAGGATATCCGATACTACTTTACCGTTCGCACTTTTGACGAACTTTTTCCACGTGGACTCAACGGGGATTGGATCATGAGGAACAACATCCCAAAAACCTGGAATACTTGCTATAAAATATTTATAAACAAATTCAATTAACTAACTAATTAACAGGTAGAACACCGTAAAATCATTGATTTGATAGGGTGGGATTTGGCCGCCCTGCATCCCGGCCCAAGGCTAAAATCATATTCGAAAAGATTTTTCAACGCCTTGTCTTACCCTGCTATCCTTTCCATCCTGATAGCCATCGGAATGCAATTTACCCTTTTCTCCTAGCCCGCATGCTTCCAGCAATAACTACTTCCTGTCGATGTTTTTCGGGAGCGGTTGGAGCCTCCTTTGATTTACCTCACCCCACCCCTCTCCTTAAAAAGAGGGCGATCATGAAATGGAGAATCCAATATAGGTAATCCCATGGCACTTCTCCAGTTTGCTCTCACTGATTATCAAAAGCTTCCTTGCTTCTACCTCATCCCTCCCTTCCCCTCAATCCTGCAGAACAGGCTTCCTTGAAGAGAAGGCGATCATTCAGTGGAGAATTTAAGACTAGAAATCCAAAGGGGTTTATCCCACAATCGATTTGCCAGATTATCAAACCCTTCGTTTTGCTAAGAAAGGGAATTTTGGAGAAGAAAAAATACCGGGTAGTGGGTATTTTTTGGGGTAAAATTGAAAAAAGTGAGGGCGAAGGGAGATTTTTTTTGACGGGAGTGTGAAGGTGTTGATTTGAGTTGAGGGTTTTGGATATCTGTCCATAGTCTTTCTATTAGTGCAATGGGCGGGATTTTTAAAAAAACAGTGTTGAAATCATTTTTTCGCTTTATTTTCTGAATTGGTTATTTTTGAATAAACCTCACTCACCATCTGTAGTTGCAGGTCTATTTAAAAGGTTCTTACCAATCCATTTATGGGAATTGACCAATTATAAACATATATGATCGAAGAATGGGTATCCCTTGTCAATAGATACACCATAGCTGGTGCCCGAAGCAAATTTGAAGACATCTGTACTACGCTATTCAAACATAAATTTAAGGGGGAATGCGTGAAATCGGTTCGGGTTGATATCGGTGACGGTGGAGTCGATGTATTTATTGGAGATATTCAAAACCAACCAATAAAGGTCATCCAATGCAAGTTTTTTGTCAACGGTATCGAGGAGTCACAAAAGGCTCAGGTAAGGAAATCCTTTAAGACTGCTATAGGTTCAAGTGATTTTAAGGTCAGCAATTGGATACTTTGCTTGCCCGGAAAGTTAAGTATCCAAGAGCACAAATGGTGGGCAAGTTGGAAGCATAGGCAGATAAACACCTTTGGATTACCAAATGATTGCATCAAACTTATGGATGGAGCCGATCTTATCGATGAATTAAAAACCTTCGGCCTGTATGATGAAGCCTTTGAAATAGAAATAAAAAACGCAGTAAGAGATATTCACAGTGCTGTAGTCGGCAAAAAGTTTGACCTGAATCAAGAAATTTTATCTGCTTCGAACTATGTTAGGAACCTCAAAAATTACTTTTCGAAGAATAAGCTAGCACATGTAGAGAGGCCAGCAATTCAGGAAATTGTAACATGGGTAAAGAGGGATTTGCCTGGCAAGGAGATTTTAGAAAAGATGCTTGTCGTAAAAGGTAAAAAAGGGGTTGGTAAAACAACAATTCTGCATGATGTCTATTATCAATTGGCAAATGAAAACGAATATAATGTCCTTGCTATCAAGTGTGACCAGTTTTATGATGTAAATTTGGACGGCCTTGCTAAACAGCTGTTTACCGATTTAGCATCATTCAATGAACTTTTTAACACACTTCGGGACAAAGGTGAAAAATTTGTAGTTGTACTTGACCAATTAGACGCACTGTCCCAAACCTTATCATCGGACAGGAGATGGCTAAAGACATATATAAAGCTTATTCAGGAACTGCTCAAGCTGCCAAATGCAAGAATTATAATCTCGACCCGGAGTTTCGATCTTGATTACGATGCCGATCTGAGAAAATTCAATGACACACATGTTATCAAGCAGATTGAGGTTGGAAAGTTGTCTGAGACGGAAGTAACAGACATTTTAAAGCTACTTAAACTCGAAACAAAAAATAAACTTCTGATCGAACTGCTTACGATACCTTATAATCTTGAACTTTTCACCAAAATTCCAAATTTAGAGCAACTGTTGCAGAAACAGTCAAGGATCTCATTGACTAAACTCTATTCCGAATTATGGAGTCAAGTGATGATCCCGAGAGAACTATTGCTCACCGAATGCCTAAATGCAATTGTGAAAAGGATGTATGAACAGCATCCAAATCTAATTGAGCTGAAATATCTAGAAGAATTCAAACCAGAAATAAGTTATCTAGTATCCCATGAAATCCTGGTACAGAACGAAAGTAAACTTTCTTTCTTTCATCAATCATTTTATGAGTATTATCTGGCTCGATGGTTCGTAATCTCCGACAGAAATCTGATCGACTATATTTTTGAGGAAGGACAGAACCTGTATATCAGGTCTTTGATCAAGACCGTTATTGAGTACCTTAGGGAGGCCGATCATAAAAAATATATAGAGCTCTATAAAAATATAATTGATCACGACCAGATCAGGTATCATATCAAATATTTATTTATACTTGAACTTGGACTTGTAGAAAATCCATCGCAGAAGGAGAAAGAGCTGGTATGTGATATGCTAGCGAATGAATATGGGAAATTGTTTCTTGACTTATTCAATTCAAAAGGTTGGATCGAGTTTTTTATTTCAAATCATCTGCTTTATGGTAATCAAAATGATGTGTTCAGAATTCTTTACCGAAACATCAACCATAATGCAAAGCTTGTTTTGGATCATTTAGAAAATGGCAATTTTGGAGAAAAAAATAAGTTTATAGCAGACATTATACCGAGTGTCAAAAACTGGGATGCCAAACTTTTACCCTATTTTGATAACTACTTTCTATACGATGAGAATACAGAACTTTGGTATTTTGAGACTTTAAAAAAAATAGCTCCTTTTAATCTGGAATATGTATTTGGAAAGCTCAAGCCAGTAATATTGAAGACAAAAAGCCGTACTAAACATTTTAGATTCGACCATCGCTTTGATAGAATTATTGATAATTTGTATCAACAAAACCCTCAAAAGACCGCTGAATTTTTGCTCTCTGTTCAATTAGAAATTCTGGAAGAAACCAAACACGCCTATTATTTTGAATATTTAGGAATTACCTCCGAACTGCTAGGCTCCTATCAGCTTGATAACGGATTATTATATAAAGACAGCGAAGATGAAAAATCAATAGATTTTTACCTGCTTAAATATTACAGCACGTGCGAAAGAAAAGTACTTAAAGAACTTATCCAAAAACATTCCTCGACGAACTATGTTGCTTTGCTCACTCTTTTAACAAAATTGATGCGGGATAGGAGTAGTGAATTTATTGAGGAAATCTACCAACTACTATTGATCATCGAAGCCAAGAATGGTCTGATGGGGAAAGATGATTTTTTTCAGCTAAACATTCGCAGAATGATTGCTAAAGCCATATCTCTTTTTGATCTAAGGCAATACCAAAGGGTTAAAAAACTACTACTAAATATCACCCATCCCTATGAGATATGGAAATATGAAGAAAATGGAAAGAAGAAATTTAGCCTCACCATCGGCCGAAAAAAGTACTTGTTTTTAAAAGCACTTCCCGAAATAGTTCTGGAAAAAGATCGTGAGTTAAAGCTAATATATATTGTATTGGAAAGACGTTTTGGACGAATCGATCATAACAGAGCTCTGGATAGTGGCAATAGTAGGTTTGGGGGTGTAGGTTCCCCATTATCGAATGCGAATTTTAACAAATTCAGTTACGATGCCTGGTTAAAAAGTATGCGGAAAATTGATGAGGATTTTAAATCTGCTGATTTTTTCAAAGGAGGTTTACTTGAGCATTCTAGATCTTTTGAAAGCGTGGTGGAAAGGCGTCCCGAACATTTCTGTAATTTTATTGGGCAGCTGTTTAATGAAAAGGGTATATCTTATCGTTACATCTCTCATGGTATATCTGCATTGATCAAGGCAAAATATGACCCTAAAGAGGTCGCCAACCTTGTTAGAAGGGAAATAAAGCTATCCTTAAACAGAGAATTTACTCTTTATGTTACTTGGCATATTAAATACCTAATCGACACGAAGCAGGTTACTGAAGATATCAAGGATTTCTTGATTGGAATTGCCAAATCAGAAGGATATCGCGATGATTTGCTAAACCCTAATCATCCGATTTCAGATTTTATCAATACACCAAGAGGATCAGCGATTTATAACTTGTTTTACCTGTTCGATTATCCAAACTACAAGGAGGACGTGCTCTCTACGATTGAATTCGCTATTGATCCCCAAAATAATCCATCAACTACAATTCTGGCAGGTGTAATGTTTCATCTTGCCTACTTGAACCACTTTGATATCGAACGTTCCTTCGTAATTTTCAAGAAGCTTATCGCCCAAAAAGATTCACGGGTATTAGAATGTTCCATCAATCCTGCACAGTATTTTAACAATAAGTTCCATGATAGAATGGGTTTCTATTTTGAAGAAATGCTATTGCACGAAGAATTATATGATAAATGCTACTTTTTTGTAAACAGCTGGCTCTTTGATCATATTAATGATTTCAAAATGTATGACCGTTTTATGGGGCTGGGCCAGAAAGCGATAGAATGTGCCATCGAGGTAGCAGAAAGTTTTTTGATTAAGGATGATATAGTTGATCAGCGATCAGTGCAAGTTTTGGAAAGATGTTTGTCACATAGCGAATTCGATCTTTCTCACGAATTTTCTGGGCTAGTGCTAAGGGTGTTTAAAATTGAAAACTTTGGAGAGCTTTACAGCTTCATGGAAAAATATATTGCTACCGATCAATTCAGTAACGATCCAAGATACCTGTTGGAGTTTTTGACAGAGTGTTCATCTTTATATCCAAAAGAATGTTTGGATTTACTTGTAAAAATGAATATTCCGGAACAAGTTGATATGAGTAAAAAGGCTTATTTTGGTGATGAACCATTGGTCCTGGTATTAGCAATTTATTCCAGACTAAGGCTTGAGCCTTTTAAATACCGCGAAGAGCAAAAGACGGCATTAGACTGTTTCGATAAACTTCTTGGTATTCCTTCAATAAGATATAAAGCACTTGAAGCCATGGAAAAGGTATTGAATTAAAATATAGAAAACACTGCGAAAATGTTAGGATTAAGGGAGGATTCTCCTCCGATCCGAGCGTAGTCGAACCTCTGACTTGATTTGATAGGATTTGTAATATCACCCATATTTTCCAACCAAATTCAATTGGCTTCCCATCTAGGAGTAGTCAAATCATAAATTGGACTGGGAGTCATTTACAATCCCACCTACTATCCTTACCCATTTGTAATTGGCTTTCCTATCTCATCCCTCCTTTTCCTTAAGGAGAAGGTGATCGAGCGAAATTAGATTCAGAAATTCTGGACCATCCGGACTTGTTTTCAGGATAAGGAAACAGAAAGCATTTGAAGATATTCTCCTCTAATTAGTTTTCTTAATTTAAGTTTAGCATCAATTTATACCATTCAATTTTTCCCAAACTCGTTTATATTCTTGACCGCTTAGTCTTGATCCAGCAGGTCGCACACTTTCCCATGTTTCCAGACTTTGACTGCTCAGCCAATTGCTTACAGAATCGGATGGTTGAGAAAATATTTCCCCTTCTACAGCTGTATTATATAATTGACCAATCCTGTTGGCAATACTTCTCGGGACATTGTTTTTCCTCATCAGCACCCCTTCGTCTGTATTGACACCATAGTGCAGGTAAGCAGGGAGATTAGCCATCCGTTTTTTATCAACCTCAGAAAGACTATCCCAATCCACACCGCTTGTTGGCATTTTTTGCATAGCAGCTAGCCCCCAAGTTGCTGAGTTTGCCACTACTTTGTACAAAGCCTTGGTCGCCATTTGAATAGCTATGTTTATATCTTCATTTGGGTAAAACCTATGTGCTATTGCTGATATATTCTGACCATTAACCCAATCTATGATCATTCTCGCAATACTCGATTGGTCTAAGGATCTTTCTCCGGAACTTAGTTCTTCTATTGATTTTTTTATTTCATAGGTACTTAACATTATGCCTACGAGTTTCTGCATACTTTGATTTTGCTCTGAAAAAAGTTGATTTCTATTCCAATCACTTGGAGAAATTCCTGATGTAGCCAGTTTGCCAATCATTTGCCTTACTGAAACTGATGAAAAACCTGTTGCATCTGACATCTTTGCATCAGCTAAGGAAATAGAACTCGCATATCTTCTAATATTATCTCTTAAAAAGTTTTTCTTATCAATAGGCAACTGCCGGTAGCCTAAAGTTCCCTGCAACTTTTGTTCTAATTGGGCTAAAAAGAGTTCTTGACTTTGTATCTGCTTCCTGAGATGCGATATGTATTGAAGGATGGCAGACCATCTTTCATCAACAAAAAGCCACCTTTCAAAGCCAAAATCAGCATGTCTTAAAGCATTGTCGATAGCTTTCTCCAATTGTGATAATAATGCCCCAGAGGCCGATGTGATATAGGTAGAAACCTCTTGTAAATCATTATCATTTCTAACGGCCATCCCCACCCAGCCCATAGTGTCTTGACCGGCTCTACCCACTCTCCCAACCAAATTCCAGAAATCACGGACTGGCATAGGTCCTGAATATGGATAATTGTAAGCACCCATTATCACAGCTGATACAGGGAAATTGATTCCTTGTGCAATGGTGGTAGTAGCAACCAAAGCCTGCAGTTTCTCATTGGACATCAAATCTTCAATCAGAAATCGAATCTCATCGGGCAATGCAGCGCTATGTACGGCAATCCTTCTTTTTAAAAACCTAGCTAAGGGAAAATTATCCCCCAGTTCACTTTGAACTAATTTCATCAATAAATCGACATCCTCATCCTGTGCAAAGTCATCAATGGATTTTTCATAGAGAGTTTCCGCAATACTATAGGTTTCGTTGGGGTCAGATGCTAAGACAATAATTGGAGAATCAAGGTTTAGAAATTTGGCGGCTACAGCTTTCGTGATTTTCACTTTTGACCCTCTCGCCTCTGAGGCTGTTTCTGCAGAATCTCCTTTTCCTAAAGGAATAGCGTCCCCAACTTCATATGTACCCTTATCTGTATGGAGGGTCTTCAGAAGATAATCATAGTCCCTTCCTCTTCCTTCTACCTGAATGGCACCGATCACTCGTTCATTTGGCTGCCACCAATCCAACTCCAAATTGATTACCTGTCCTCGATCACCAGCGAGCCAATTTACCACATCCTCGGAGTTGGAAATATCAGGAGTCATCAACAAGAAATTCGCCTCCTCACAGTCGTTTTTAATTGTGGAAAGTAAAAATTCCAGGTTTAAGCCCCTTTGCTTTTCTTCAATATTATGGGCTTCATCCACCACAGTCAAAACCAATGGGCGAACAGTGGTGGTGCCGAGACCTTGCCTGACGAGCAGGTTCATTTTCTCGTAGGTGGTTACCAATACATCAAACGTAGTTTGATTTCCACTCTCTTCAATGAGGTGCTGCTCAAAACCATCCAATTCAATGGCACCGCTAGCTTTTTCAATCCTTAAGCCGATATTACCTAAATCCCGTTTGAGTTGGTTGTAAACCTGATTCGCCAATGCTTTTGTTGGCACCACATAAGCAACCCAACCGCCATGCTCCCTAAATTGATTTAATGCCTGTAAAATGCGGTATTCCGCTATTAAGGTTTTTCCGCTCGATGTAGGAAGATTGACAACAATGGCCCGATGTGCAGGATTGAGCAATTGCCCTTCCAAAATGGACTCTTTCTGTGGGTAGAGCAATTCAAACCTTCCCTGTTCTTGCCGACTGATGAATCGATTGAAGGTCGTTACCCAATTGTTGATCCCTCTGGTGTTGTACCAGATTGTATTCCGAACAATTTTAACAGCAAATGCTTCAAAAAATTGATATAATAGGCCCAAACTAATATTGCCTGATTTATGGGCGTACTCTCCAGAAATTTGTAAATGGTATCGCAACTGATCTTCAGGCTCTAAGGGTCGCCCCTCTAATAAATACTGTCCCAGGATATCAATACTCTTGGCGAAGTGATACAAGGATACCAGTTCAGCAGCTCCATAAGGGCGGCTTTCCTCATTTACCTGATCTAAAAAATTATTCTCAAACTGGTTTTGCTCACTTCTTAATTGATTGATAAGCTCTACTGCCTGACTTATGTCACGCCAATTCTCTTTTTTGACCAAATGAACAATTGCCTTGAAGGAAACCGTCAAAATTCTATTGTTCCAGCTTTCTCCAAGCTCCAGCGATTGGATTTGACCGTCAAGTCCTTTGAGATACTGCTTTACAAAGTGCCAATGCTCTCCCAAATAGCCGAATGCGATTAGCTTGAACTGCTCAAGTATAAAATATTCATTCTCAATATTTATCGGAATTTGACTGGCAATATCGAAGTAAACGGAGCACAAAGCTTTAAATTCAGCAGAGTCCCGAACATCCCAAAGCTCGATAATTCTTAACTCGCATAATTCCTTGGCCTTCTCTAGCTGTGCCAAATCCCCATCTGTCAAGTTTACTTGATCAAACCGATTGGCTAGCTTTCCTTTTTGAATGAGCATACCGATCCCCTCAAGCATATCAGGGTATGCTTGTTCGAGATAGTTATATTTCACTTGTATGCTCATTAATCTTTATTATTTATGATCTGCCCCCAATCCTCTTTGGGAATGGGAAGGTACATCGCCAAAAGTTTTATGCCTTTAGGTTCCAAAACATGGCTTCTTAACCTACCATAGCTTAAGGAAACATCCCTCTCATCATGTTCCACATCTCTGACTAAAACACCAACAAGATGGTAATTATCCATACTATAATAAGCTCTAAAACTAGCATCGAAATCTGTCCTGAATTGGTGTTCAGCCGGAAAATGTCTCATTTTATTTTGAAGGTAGCTGATCAAAATTTGCCTTTTGCGCCTGTCATTGTATATATCCCTCAACTGGCCTTCTATACCACCAGATCCAGTCATAACTTGAGGGGGACGATTGGCTGTTTCGGAAGAAGTTTTAACCTCACCAAAAAGGAAAAGAACCTGACTATCAACTTCAATAAATCCGACTAAGTCTGCTCCGTTTTTATTCCCCTTTGGATTTCTAGCATCCCGTTTCTCATTCCAATGAAAACGGCAAACAAATTCCTGTTCTAAAATTACCTCCGCATAAGCTTCTCCAACCCGGAACTGTTGAACTTGTATTTCTTCATTCTCTAATGCTTGAATATCAGCCATGAGCCCTTCATTTGCATCAAACCCTGTTTCATCCCTCAGCGCCCTTAACCGATCTAAAGAATCTTGCCATTCCTCACGGTCTTGCAGGTTCTCCATGACGGGGCCCTGCAGGTGTTGTCGACAATCCTCCTCTTCTATGGCAATCCCTTGATAATTTCTACTCAGACTCTCAATGTTTTCAAAAAGTATATTCATAAAACACTAATTACCAATGTGTTGATAAAGTTTTTCTAGATAATATCTCTATTTTGTCTGATAGAACTCATAAACTTACCTCTTTCTTAAGGCATCTAAAAATCAAATACAAAATGAGATAGGATTTACTCATTGTCAATTGGTGAAATTTAATAGTTGATCTCCTCCCTCCTTCACAGCCGAGGGAAAGTAGAGAAAGATAAGATCAAGAAAAGAGTTGGCTTACATTCAGGAAATAAAAGACCTTTGTAAGAAAAGGATTTTTGGATATAAAAAAAATACCCTGTATGGGGTATTTTTTGGGGGAAAAATCAATTCCATAGGTTAAAACGCTATTAATTTTGACTTTATCAACATAGGAAACATCCAAGCTTGGGATTCTATCTCGTTGAATCTTACTTTTAGTTGATGTGGGAAAAAGATCTTGATCCGGACAATGGCTGAATAGGAAGAGGGGTAAATATCACAAGGTATACCCATCTCCGGATAGGGACTATAAGCCTCTTCTGGTTTAAGCCTATTGTGTCCTACCCAATCCAACCATTTTGAAATTAGATTTTTTTAATTATCTGGCGAGGGATATAGGAAATGATTTTCCGGAATCTTACTATTGGCCAAATCTCCTTTACTCATTGAGAAGGAAGACAGTAGACCCAGCCAAAGCAGGCGAAGCTTCGGGATTCTGATCCTTTTAGCAAACAATAGGCCGTATTTTTATCAATACTGGTAAGAAAGCGTATATCCATATAAAATAATTATAGCTTCTCAATTTTCTGAGCTATTCTTTCTAGCAAATCACCAAACTGCGGTTGCCCCTTATAGTACAAGGCTTCTGTGGCCTTATACCGTGTCTCAAAATCAGATCTTTGATCAGGATTGATAAGAAGAAATGCCTCATTCTCTGAAATAGGAATTTCAAGGTCTTTCTTAGGAAAGCGAGCTTTTTTATGCTCAAAATAAGCTTCAGTGCCGATGAATTCCAAAACTTCGGGAACTTCTAAAAGGCAATATAAATCATAATATTGCCTCATCAGATTAGCTTTCTTAATTCCGGTTTCTTGTTCCATCCGATACTTTGTTGCTACTGTTTGGAGTTTTTCAACAAAGGTATATCCTGGATGATAGCAAACCACATCAAAAGCCCTGTTGTCAATAATCTTAACTTTAGAGTTTTCCGAAGCTTTATCATACGCCCAAGAGCTAATCAGAAGCTGAGTATTTGGAGTAACGGTATCAAAGCCAGCTTCCAGTAGAATACCTTCTTTTATACCCTCTAAGTAACCTGTCTGGGCTTCATAAAACAGGCGGATTCCACCACTTCTGTATTTATCGGTATCGTCAAAATCAGCATCTCTTTTGATATTAATGACCCCATCTATCGAAATATTTTTGGCCAACCAGTCATAGAAATCCTTTCTCGATTGAATGGCTTTGGGCTTATCGCTTTTTGGGTTTTCATTCACTCCCAAATCAGCAGGAGCTTTGATATGGATATCAATGTCCTCAGAAAAGCGATGAATAATCTGGAACCCCTTAGACAGGGACGTCCCTCCCTTTAACTCGAACTCAAATCCCTGCTTTTTGAGGCCATGCAGTACATGCATGATCCAATAATCTTTTTCTATCAATTGGATTTGGATGCCCGTTTCTTTTTCAAGAATTCTCAGAAGATCAATAAAGTCTTTGCGCTCATGCAGATATTGTTCAGGCATGTTGATCTTCTACGATTGGTAAAAAAACTTTCTTTGCCCGTGAGCCTCCGTAAGTATAAACTATCCGTTTCAATTTTACAGGATCAAGCTTTGCTGCCCTTTCTTTTGCTCTTGAAAGTACAGCCATTTTGTCTTCAGCTAAGGTGTCCAAATTATTGATTAAATCAACCAGCAGAAACTCAGGAGTTACTTTTTTTGGAAACCGGGGCTTCATGTGGAAAAAGAACTTCCGCCCGCCAAGATCAAACTCACCATGACGTTTGTGATTATACACGACACGCTTGTTGTACAGCTGTGTAGTACCTACCTCTAGTGCATTGTAGGCATTAGGAGAGGTGATTAAGAACTCATCATCCTTCAGGAAAGATCGAACAAGAGCGGACTCGTCCGGTGGAGCTGCACCGAATACCGTTTCCTTTGGATAATAGTAAACCCCTTGCGACATTTTTTGCAAAGTCCCATTGTTCAAAAGTTGTTTCAAATGACGATCCACAGAACTAGACCACCGTTCTAGATCAGAACGGCGATACACCTTTCCCCGACGCAAATGACGCTTTAATTTTTGCAAGGTATCCATAATGCCCAAATATACCACGGTTCTGACTTTTTGTCAATTTTTTTATTAAAAATTCATGCAAATAAAAAAGTAAAAAGCCACTAATTTACATTCCGTGTTAGCTGCATTTTTACTGTTACATTAGCAATTTAAATCTTGAAATTGAATGTTGTCTTCAAAAAGCAAGGAGGCTCATTATGTTATTTTGGCCTTCAGGACGAAACCAAATCGACATTTAACCCTTCTTTATTAAACCAATTTGTTTAAGACAGGATAACCCCCCTTTTCATTTTAGTTACTGGTCTTATATAAGACTGTATTCCTACTTCTACTAGGTTAGAGTTGGGGACGATTTGGCTTGGAAAGGAATTTTACCTAACAGGCAATTTTCAAGATGATCCACACAAACCAATTCATGGATCAAAAGACTGTCGCAAAATATTTAGGCTTTTCCCCCACTATCGTATTTCTTCCCAATCATCTCTGAAGTTCAATTGGATGCTGGGTAGGATTTGCATCCCCCCCCTTCTACCCCCCCTTGAATCCGGAATATAAACCGTTGAAATTCAACTTAAATCTTCAGGTAAAAAAAATTGAAAAACTTTACTTTTGAACGAAGGCAAACAAAAACTAGCAAAAATGTTCGTCTTTTGATTTTGGGTGTCTCAGTTTCATAGTCAGAAGGGTTGGATAAAAGGGGGTCAAAATCTAAATGGAACATATAGTATTACTGGCTTTTCTCACCTACAGCTAAAGGTTACCGGCCAATACGGAATACCAAAGTGGCCATTCAGTCTGCAATAAGGTGATGCAGCAAAATAGGATGAGTATTGGATATAGATATCAATGGAATCTTTAAAGAAATATCCTATGATGAGGTTCTAGATGCAGTAGAAAACTATACCAAAGAAAAGTAGATTCTAATATACATAGTGGGCTGGCTGAAAGCTGATGTTGTAAACCAGGAAATGGGAATGACTGAAAGTTGGGTGAAAGTTACTCCTCAGTGAGGTGTTATAATTGGACTGATGACTATTAATTGGGTCAAATTCACCTTTGACTGGTGAATGGTGACAAATTATATGAAAATACAGTTCGAAGAATTCACCTATGATATCAATTGTTCACTGTTTAAGCCACAAATATCCAGAACTGGTGAAATCCAAAATAGCGGAAAGATTGAACGTATGCAGACTGTCCCTGTAGAAAAACAAAGAATTTCTAATGCCAAAATGAGCGAAACAAAGAAAGCTCTGAGTCGGTATAATCATTCAAATTTCTTGGATTTAGTTCAAAGCAAAAAAAGAAACTCCTATTCGCAATAGTAGATTAAATTTTCCCCGAAAAAAAATAAAAAAAAAATTCGTTTACGTTTTTTTTATTTGAAAATAAAACAATTTTTGCCGTGAACTTAATTTTAATAAACTATGAAACATTTTAAGAGAGTAACTCTAGTTTTCGCTTTAGGACTTACAACCATTTTTGGATTTAGTCAAGGATTTGCAGACATAGGAGGAGAAGGAGGGGGAAGCTGTCACGCCTCATATTCTCCTGGAGGTCCAGATGTATACGTTTGTGACGGAAGAACTTATATTTTTAGTACAGAAACTGATTTTGGAGGTTGTGCAGGTCCAAACACAGGATGTGAAGGCTCATATCCTAACTAAGTCGACTAAATTTAAATGGAGATAGAAGGTTTTCTATCTCCATAATTTTTCAAATCCTAATAGAAAATGAGAATTTCTACATATCTTAACATAACTATATTATTTTTAATATATTCTTGCACCACTAACAAAGATTCAGAAAATTCTTCCCAATACAAAAAATATCTCAAAGAGTCAATAAGTATTTCCCTTGATTCCGTATCGACGTATCAGTTCAATTGGATACAGGTGATTGAAGACGAAAATGATAGAGAACTTCTGATAAATCTAAATAAAATATATAATAGTCTTGATTTTTACGATCTTGGCAACAAAAAATTAGAAAAAAGGATAAGTATTAATGATTTGAGTCTAGACACGAGATTTATTGCTCACAGTTTTTTTTACCATAATGAGGATTCGATTTTTATATTTCCTCAATATAATTTCAATGGAACTTTGCTCATAAACAATGTTGGGAAAAAAGTTGATGAAAAAGGGAAAATTTATGATGTTTTAGAGGAGGCGCAAGAAGGTCAATATATTTTAAATCATATTACCTCTCCCTCAAATCCTAGCCTTTATAGAGACGGAAATATATATTTTTCAACTATTCAAATGTATGTCGACATATATAATCCTTTACCAAAGGATGTGATTACAAATTTCAAATGGGATTTGAAATCGGATACAATAAGTCCAATTTCTAATATTAAATACCCTAATGAATACTTTTCAAAAATTGCTACATCTCACCACTCATTCACCTTAAAAACAATTAAGGGAGATTCAACAATTTATAGCTTTCCACTTTCAGATACCATTTACATCTATAATTCAAACAATATACTCATTAGTAAAAGGTTATGTGGAACACCCGATTTTCAAGGATTTGTTGAACTTCCTCCTGGAAATCCATTTAATGAACAATATAAATTTGTAGTTTCACAAAATTCTTACGCGAGATTACTTTACGATAAATATAGAGATGTTTATTATAGATTTTTTATAATCCAAAGAAATCTAACCGAAGAAGATCGATCTACCAAAGATAATAGCAAAAATAAGTTTGCAGTCTTGGTTTATGATAATAATTTCAATCTAATAAAACAAGTTGAATTTCCCTCAAATAAATATTTTCATTATTCTTCATTCGTAGCAATTGATGGATTGTATATCCCACTTACAAACAAAGATTATGAAGGTCTCTCTGATGAATATGTCCAATATGATATCTTTGAATTTTAAATGGCTTTTTTATGGCTTTTTAATAATAAGTTCCTGTTCATCCGTTCCAGATAAAAATTCTTTAACTGACTATGTTGAAAATTTTAATATGGGAAACAAAAATGACATACTTTTTATTGATCTAGATGCCTGTTCAAATTGTTTCTTGTCGGCAGTTGAATATTCAAAGAGTTATATATCAGGAAAAGATATTAACATTTTAGTCTCCACAAAAAATAAAGTGAAATTTAAGCTATTTAAAAACTCCTTTCCTACAACAACGCCTATTTTTCATGACTCTACAAATAATTCACTAAATTATAATATATTAAATTCATCAATTCTGAAATTTCAGGAAGGTGAATGGCTCATTTTAGAATGAAAAATCTTAAAACGTTTATTTTGGGAATTCTTATCTTTGGAATTATAGGCGTATCATGTGATGAGCCAAAAATTCTATCCGATGAATATTTATTTGATTTCGATTCTGTTTTTCCAAATACGGAAAATATCAACGAAATTTCCTTTCCAAAATTTTATACTCACAACTCTAATTTAATTGTTTTTAAACCTGGCGAGTCAATGATTTTGATTTTTAATAGAAAAGGTGAGCAAATTTTCAAAAAATCATACTCAAATTCTTCTGAATCTAACGGTATAAGAACGAGAAATAATGTTTGTTTATTTTCATTGCAAAAAAAGGACAAATTATTCCTTTTTTTTAATAAAGAAATTGTGGAATTCAATTTATCCAATTTCACGGAATCTAAAAGTTGTATTAATAGTCCCTCATTTTTTATGCATAATACTAAACATACTTTTTTAGATAATGGTGAGCTATTAATCGGTCATAATGATTTGCAAAGTAATTCATTTAAGGTTTATAGGTTTATTTTTTCTGAATGTAAGCTATTCAATCAAGATGCCATAACTTTTAATGGTTCATTTGAGGATTACTTTCTTATGTCAATTAAAAACAACTATAGTATTCTTACTTCAAACACAAAGGATTTAGAGTTTAAAAGTATTGAAAATTCCGATTCATTTAAGATAAAAATAGAGACTAAAAAGCTCATTCATAACAATTTAATAAACAAAGATTCCCTAAAAACAGATTCGATAATTTCTCCTAATAAGATAGAAAGAATTTTTGCTCTAGATGACAAAATTTATAAAATTTCAAAATTACTTAATAGATCAGAAGATAATCATTCATTTAAATACTTCATTTCAATTTATACTTTATCAGGAACCTTATTAAGGTCTGGATTTTTAAATCGTGATATTGTAGCTTTTGATCAATATAACAATCCCTATAGATTTCAGGACTCAATAGGTCTAACTAAAATAGAGTTTTTAAATATTGATCAAATCAAATTACATTAATAGTGGAAATGAGATTAATTACGTACAAGGCATAGAAATACAAAAATCGAATTTTTTGGGATAAGAGTTGGAATTTTAGGAATTTAATAAGGAACAAGATATTCGTCCTTCCAACATACATAGTAATTTAAAATATGGCTTCGTCGGATGGATACCATATTTTTTTCTTGACCGGGGATTGCACTCTATTTTCCACCAATTCAAATCCCAATTTTTCATAGCAACCCAAAAAATAACCTTTTGTCATGAGATAAAGCTTATCCGAAACCTCCTCTTCAAAAATGGGATAAATTTGTCTAAATAAGCATCCGTGACAGAGGCAAGACTTCTTCACACAGATCATTGGTTTTAGACAAGAGTGGCTACTAGTTTAATGCTACCATTGCCAAAGACTGAACGACCTTTGAAACCGCTTCCAATTTTAAGGAAAAATTTTTTTCTTCTATTTCCTTAAAACCTAAACCGAAATATTTTTTTTTATGACTGTTCGGAATCATGCACGTAGCCAAATATTCTTAGGCAGTTAGTGACATTAGTTTCCGTAGTCATTAAGATAAGCGGTACTTGTGTAAAAATACAAAAGCCCATGAATATCATAGATTTTATCCATCACTTTCCAAATGAGGAAAGTTGTGAGATCTTTCTGAAAAACTATCGTCAAAAAGCAGGGATTTACTGCAAAATCTGTAAGGGATTCCCTAAGCACTATTGGTTTTCGGGCAGGAAGTTCTTCGAATGTAGTGTTTGTCGAAGGAGAACTTCTTTAAAAGCCGGAACGGTGATGGAGCCCAGCAACCTGTCGCTGCATACCTGGTTTACTGCGTTTCTGTTGATGTCAGCTACCAAGAAAGGCTTTTCTTACTTGGAGTTCCAAAGACAACTTGGACTTAAACGATACCAAACAGCATTCAGTCTGATGAATAAGATTAGAGTAGTCATGGGCAAACGGGATGGTCTTTATTTGCTCAAGGGGATGGTGGAATACGACGAGGCCTATGTAGAAAAGGCAACCCGTAAAAGAGTTCAGGAACAGCTAAAGCGAGGAAAGGGTAGTCAGAAACAGGCGATTGTTGCAGTAGCTTGCGAATCCACTCCTTTGGAAGATCCTGATTCGGGTAAGAAAGGAAGCCATTGTGGCTTTTTCAAAATGAAAATACTTAAGGATGTGACCAGTGATTCGGTGAAACAGTTTGTGG